>NZ_QREI01000005.1:0-337165 GCF_003386275.1 Winogradskyella pacifica
TCCATTTTCTGCATTGATTTCTGTTTCGTGGTAGGTCACCTCTAAACCTGAGGCTCCTCCAGTAATTTCATTATCAGTATCCGTAAGTGTAAACATCCCAAAACCATCATTGTCTGGATCACAGTATCTCAGTGGCTGTGGTGTAAAAGCTATTGGCGCTTGCTCTACTACTAATTCTAAATTAGTGGTATCGAAACAGCCTGTATTGATGTTTTCTACACGTACAAAAATGATTTGTCCATTACTTGTATTAGTATATAAAGTTGGCAATGGATTTGTTTCTGTTTCTGCTTCTGCCAAAGTCTCATAGTAACTTACAGAATACGCAGGATTGTTTCCTGTGATTTCTGTGTTCTTTAGACTTAAGTCCATTTCTGTGAGACCGTCTGGTGTACCATCGTCACAAACTTCTAAAGCACTTGGTGCTACTAATTGTGGTAGAGGGTTAACTATTAAATCGAAAGTTGTGGTACTATAACAACTCGGAAATAATGGATCTTCTACCCTTACATATACCGTTTCTAGATTTACTGTGTTGTTAGTGTAACTCTCTGGTAACGCATCAGCATTATTATTTGCATCATCTTGGCTCGTATGAAATGAGACGTCGTAGACCATTGGATCTTGCCCTCCAAGAATAACACCTTTTTGACTGTTTAAATCAAAAGTAGCAAGTCCATCATTGCTAACGTCGTCACACACTTCCAAATCATTGGGAGGTGTGGCTAAAGCTCTATTATTAACCACTAAATTAAACATGGCAGACGTTGAAGCACTATAACAGTTTGTATCCCCTAAACTCGTCACTCTAACAAATATAGGTTGTGAATCTACAGTATTCGTATAGTCTAAAGGTAAAGTATTATCTCCTGAATCGGCATCTGCAAAATTTAAATGATAAGTCACCGTAAAATCTGCTAGAGATTGCGCTCCTAATATATCTAATGTTTGTGCGCTCAAATCAAAATTAGCGAAACCGTCATTAGTTATATCATCACAGATTTCTAAATCTGCAACAGGATTAATTGTAGGAGCTAATACTGTAGTTAACGAAAATGACGTTATAGAAAAACAAGTTTGTGAAACCTCGGCTATACGTGCCCAAATGATTTGAGGACTAGCGGTATTAGTATAGAGACTTGGTAAAGCCCCTAAATTATCTATGGCATCTTGTTCTGATAAGTGATAACTTATAGGAAAACTTGTTGGATCTTGACTTCCTAATATATTAGTATCGTTTACCGCTAAATTGAACTCCTCTGTCCCTGAATCACTACACTGCACTAAATCTATTGCCGTATCAGCGATTGGACTATCTCTAAATTCTACTATTATTGAATCCGCAGAACCAGAACAAACACTCTCTAATTCAAAATCAGCAAAATAGATTCCTGGCTCAGTGACACTGATAGTTGAAGACGTTTCACCAGGAATAACAACTCCATCTTTATACCAAACATGGCTTGCGTTATCTAGCCTTGTATTTAAAACAACCTCTGTACCATCACATGGAGCATTCCCACGTTCAATAGTCATGTCATCACCTAAATTTCCACCTAAATCGAAACTACCCGCTTTGATAAAAACACCTGAATCATATTGATTATCCCTATCATCTGCAATAACCAATTTTATTGTATAAGTTTCACCAGAAACAACTGAAGCGCTCGCCGTAAAAACACGTGTTCTGCCATCAAATGCTATTGGGGGCTGACCATTAGGAGTATAACCGCCAAAATACCGCTCATTGATACCCCCGCACGGTGCACCATTATCAGGATGTATATTAGTTACTAAAATAGGTTCATTAGAATTTGGTAAAACTGCTAAATTAGAAACATTACCAGAGGAGTCTGTTAGTAAGAAAGCAAAGGCATCAGAATAATCACATTCAAAACTCCCCATATCATACTCCTCAGAAGCCATTAAAAAGTCAAAACTAATACTATCCGCTAAAGGAATAAAATCGAATTGAATAGAGCTAGCATTATGAGAATCAACACCAAGTGCTAAATCTAAGCTATCATCACCAGGCCAAACACCTGTTCCTTCACTTAAAGTTATATCATTAGGCCCACCTGCATCACTAGCTTCACCACTGGTTAGCAACAAACCATCTTCAAAAGGAAAATCAGTACCATTACTAAAAAAATAACCGATTCCATTTGGCTCATCAGCACTATGAGAAATTCCTGTTGAGGCAATAATATTAGATACTGATGCACATGGACTATTTACTAAAACATCTTCAATTAATTGCTCTGGAGTAAACAAATCTTGATCTACCACAACATTCGATCCCAAAACAAAAACGGTGATTGTATCTGTATCTGTACATTCTTGTGGATTAGCATCCGTAACTATTAAAGTAACCGTATACGTACCCGGATTATCAAAAGTATTGGTAACATTAGTACCAGAAGCTTCATTGCCGTCTCCAAAATCCCAATCATAAGTAGCACCTGTATCATCCAAGGAAAAAGTTGCACTTCCAGAAAAATCAATAGATTCCCCAGGTAGAATACCTACAACTCCAGCATTATTAATAGCAGGGGTCGTATTATCTATAGAAGCGATAATATCCTGACAAGCTGTAGCACATAAAATATCAGCTTCCCAACCTGGACTAGTTCCATTGGCGTTGGATATAAATTCAATGGTTAAGCAACCAGAAGTGTTAGTCTCAGAAGCTCTAACATTGAAAGCGCCAACAGGCCCAAAATAAGTTCCTATTAATGGTGCTGAAGTATTGTTATCACCATCATAAATTCTCATCACATCTTGGTCATCCCCGGTTTGCGTAAAAAAAGACTGAAAATCAAGAATTGTAAATTCACCTGGGTTTTCTGGACAAATAGTAGTTACAAAATTTTCATCTGTATCATAATTACCATACTCCCCGCCAGAATCAAAAAACTTATCTGGTGCACAACGTGTAAACGTTCCGTTTTGCATTGATATATCTTGAGCAAAACTAATTGTAGAGATGATTAAGGCAAGAAAACATAAGGTTTTTTTCATAATTCAATACTTCAATTCAATTACGCTAAAACTTATGAGTTAAAACAAAAAACGCCGCGTAAATTTGGTTGAACACGAAATTTAGTCAAATTATATCAATTGACTTTATTTATAGTTATAAAACATCATCTAAAGGTTGAACTTTTAAGCTTGATATTTCATACTTTTGCAAATAAAAAAGATGTCACAAACTAAGATTTCCATAGTCTCTACTTCTAACGACGCCATTAAGAAATTTGAGGCTGATCGATTTTTAACCAATCATAATAGTTTCGAGTTCAACAACATAGACGACGCCAAACATTCTCCTTTGGCTCAGCAATTATTTTACCTTCCATTTGTTAAAAAAGTATATATCGCTTCAAATTTTATAGCCATAGAACGTTACAATATCGTTGAATGGAAAGATGTAGAAAATGAAGTTGCGCAACAAATTGAAGATTATTTATCTAAAAATGATATTGTAGTAAGTGAAGATGCTATAAAACCTAAGGCTGCGGTAACTGTATATGCAGAAAGCACACCTAATCCTGGTGTATTAAAATTTGTATGTAACAAAGTGTTAGTGCCAAATTTATATGAGTTTACCTCAATTGAAGACGCTAAGCCATCTCCTTTAGCGACAGCTTTATTCCAATTTCCATTTGTGAAGAATATTTACATGGAAAAGAATTTCATTTCTATTACTAAGTTTGATATTATAGAATGGGAAGAGATCACACTTCAATTGCGAGAGTTTTTAAAATCTTATGTTGAAGATGGAAAAACCATTTTAAATGATGATGCTCCGAAACAGTTGAAAAAAACAGAAGAAGCTATTGAGCAAAAATTCGAAGCTTTAGATGATATTTCAAAAAATATTATAAATATTTTAGAAGAATACATTAAGCCAGCTGTTGAAAGCGATGGAGGAAATATTGAATTTATATCTTACGATGAAGCCACCAAAAAAGTTGAAGTGTTATTACAAGGAGCTTGTAGTGGCTGCCCATCATCAACTTTCACTCTTAAAAATGGTATTGAGACTATGTTGAAAGATATGCTGAATGACAATTCTATTAGCGTAAACGCTATAAATGGTTAAAATTCGTTAACTTTAAAAGAGGACTAATCTTAAATTAGATATTATAATGACTCAATGTGCAAATCAGGGCTAGAGCATTAGATCTCAAATTGCATTTAAAAAAACTTGATTGCATTCTGGATAGCTCCATATTGCAGTGATAAAGTTTTCTTCGCAAAACCAAATTTTAGATTTAGCCAAGGTATAAACCACTATTAAAATTGAAGTAAAACCACTTTAACAAAAGTCGCCCCTTACATTACAGACAAGTTTCTATCTTTAAAATCAGAAAATTCTAAGGATATAATATTCAGTAATGGATATATTGCTGATGGCAATATTAAAGCCAATAAATGTATACAGATGCTCACTCAAATGTTTAGTTGTTATAAAAAAGTATTCGAGTTTTGCTCTATAAATAAAAGAACAATTTCTAAATTCCTTTCCAAAGAACGAGATAAAGCCAAAGTCATACATTAAAATTCAAGACTTAAAAAATGAAAATAGTCTCTTAATTATCTTCTATTTCTAAATAATAAAGGTTTTTTATAAAGTAATGTTTCATTAGACAAATTAGAATTAAGGTAAATGTTTTTTAAGCCTGTTTGCGACAGTAAATATTGCTAATGTTAAATCTAACCTTGAAATTTTATAACTGATGAAAATTTATTAGTTTCGCTAACTTGATATTAAAAAAACTAGATTTTCATTATCTATAAAGTCAATGACATTTTTCTAAACTCATAAAAGTTAGGGAACATTGCAATAAAGCATTTCATAAAGCGATAATAATATTTGACGGGTTTATGTTTTAAAAAACATTATAACCTTGAATAGGAATATTATTAAATTTAACATTAATTAAAAAATTAAACCTTTAAATAAATTATGACACGTATTAAACTTCTCATTCCTATAATTTTATTAAGCTTATGCGCTACAGAAATAAGCTACGCACAGAATACAATCGCTAGTGAGAGTATGCGTGCACGCGATTTAGACCGTATGCAATCTGCTGGACAACTTAATAATAACAAATTATCTAATGCTGTAGGTTCTCCTTTTATAAAAGAATCATTTGAACTAGTAAAACTCGATAAATTTGGGGACCGCCTTTATCAAGCAAGATATAATGCAAATTTAGGTGAAATGCAGATTAAACGCGAAAACGACACGATTGCATTGAATAATTCTGAAGACATGACAATAACATTTACTTCAGATAGCAAAACTTATAAAACCTATAATTACATAAATAAAGAAGGTATATCAAAGCAAGGTTTTCTTGTTGTATTAAAAGAGACTGAATCTTTAACTCTATTACAAGAAGAAATCGTAAAATTCTACGAAAAAAAGCCAGCAGTTAGTAGTTATGCTAAAGAAAAACCTGCGGAATATAAAAGAGCAAATGATGTTTACTATTATAAACAAGATAATAAAGTATCCTTATTACCTCAAAAACGTAAAGATTTTTTAAAATCATTTCCTGCACATTCAGATAAGCTCAAAACTTATATAAAAAAAAATAGAATTAACCTTAAAGATCATGAAGATTTAATTACTTTATTTGAGTACATTAATACTTTATAATATAAACTAAATGAACATGGACACACAAAAATGGATTGACGAAGGTTACAATTTTATTATTGAGTTTGGCCCAAAAGTTATTGGAGCTATACTTATATGGATTATTGGTGGCTGGGCAATTAAAATGCTATTAAAAGGTGCTAAAAAAGCATTGAATAAAGGTGATTATGACGAAAGCCTAAAAAAATTCTTATTAAATCTTATTAGTTGGGTTTTAAAAATTCTTCTCATTATTGTCGTATTAAGTACAGTGGGTGTTGAAACAACCTCATTTGCTGCTATTATTGCTGCTGCTGGTTTGGCTATTGGTTTAGCTTTACAAGGGTCTTTAGCTAATTTTGCAGGCGGTGTTTTACTTATGATATTTAAGCCAATTAAATTAGGCGATTATATCGAAGCACAAGGTGAAGCTGGAACCGTTAAAGAAATTGAAATCTTTACCACCAAGTTATTAACACCAGACAACAAAGAAATTATTATTCCTAATGGAAGTCTTTCTAATGGTAATATAATAAACTTTTCAACAGAAGATAAACGACGCGTAGATTGGACATTTGGCGTAGGCTACGATTCTGACATTAAAAAAACTAAAGAGGTGATTTTAGCCGTTATACAAAAACATCCTCTAATACTTCAGGATCCGGCACCAGCCATTAACGTATCTGAATTAGCGGATAGCTCAATTAACTTTTTCACTAGAGTTTGGGTTAACACACCTGATTATTGGGCTGTAAAATTTGATATCACAGAACAAACCAAAGAAGCATTAGATGCGGCTGGTATTGATATACCTTACCCACATCAAGTAGAAATACAAAAAGAAGGTTAAGCTTTCTTTTTTAAAGCTACAAAATCCTTTAAATAATAAGGTTCAAAATAAGCGACATCTTCGGTGTCGCTTTTTTTGTGCTTATTTTCTGCTAAAGAAGCCATCTGATTTGCAGAAGGTAATTTTCCATCTACAAATACAGCATTAGGATGCTGAATTAGGCTTTTAGTCTTTTCTACACCATTTCCTACAAAATAAACTTTATGATCCTTTAAAAGCGCGCTAAAACTCTCTTCTGTGATAATTTCAGCTTCTATTTCTCTATGCAATTCTAAATTTGAATTATAGATTGCTGAATACACTTCCATACGTCGGGCATCTAACATCGAAACAATAAACCCATCAGCAATGGTTACTTGATGCGCTAAACTTTCTAACGTTGAAATAGCTATTAATGGTTTATTTAATGCGAAACACAACCCTTTTGCTGAAGACACACCTATGCGTAAGCCTGTATAAGAACCAGGTCCTTTACTCACGGCTACAGCATCTATTTCAGAAGGTTTAATTTTTGAAATCTTAAAAACTTCATCTATAAAAAGATGTAAAGTCTCTGCATGAGAATAGCCTAAACTATTATCTTCTTTTAAAACTAAAGTCTCTCCATCCTTGGATAGAGAGACTGAACAATTTGTAGTTGCTGTTTCTATATTTAGCACTAATGCCATTAGCTAATTGGTGTTTTTTATTCCTCGCTTTTAACGTCAGAAGCTTCTAAGGAACTTTTATTTTTTACTTGAATTAAATCTCCTGGGCTAAGGTTTTTAGAAACCATAATGTATGGTCCTGTAATGATTTCATCATCTTTAGTTAATCCTGAAACGATTTCAATATTTGTATCATCTTGAATACCTGTCTTAATAACTCTCAGTTTGGCTTTGCCATTTTCGTTTACAAATACGCATTCAAATTTTTGCTCTTCAGTATCATAATCTCCTGTATCTACAGTTGTTGTTTTTTCGTATGTCTTTTTGGTTGAGCTCGTATCTGTTTTAATCACAATGGCACTGATGGGTACCGAAATAGCATCTTTTCTAGTTTTTGTAATGATGTCTACAGTAGCAGTCATTCCTGGCCTAAAAGGTGAATATGTTTCAGGTTTCCCTTCAGTTAAATCTTTATAAGACTCTTCTATTATTCTAACTTTAACTTTAAAATTAGTCACCTGATCTGCAGCTAAAGTACCAGCAGCTGAATTGGCAATAGCCGTAACAACTCCTTTAAATTGTTTCTTTAAGTAAGCATCAACTTCAACAATTGTAGAATCACCAATGTTTACTTTTACAATGTCATTTTCATTCACATCAACTTCAACTTCCATATTCTTTAGGTTAGCTACACTCAAAATTGGTGTACCTGCCATTTGTTGCGTGCCAACCACACGTTCACCTAACTCTACACTTAAGAGTGAAATTGTACCTGTCATTGGAGAATAAATCGTTGTTCTACTTAAATTGTCTTTAGCTTCATTTACTGTAGCTGCAGCACTTTGCACACTGTAATAAGCAGAACTTTTACCAGCAACAGCAGTTTCATAAGCTGCAATAGAACGGTCCCATTCTGATTTAGAAATAACGCCTTTGTTAAAAAGAGTTTGGTTTCTCTCGTAATCAGCTTTGGCTTGTTTTAAATTAGCCTCTGCTTGTTCTAAACCTGCTCTTACATTTTGATACGACGCCTGAGTTCTACTTACTGCAGACTGAATTAAATCTGGATTTACACGAACTAACAAATCACCTTTCTTAACTTCTTGACCTTCTTTGAATGGTAACTCTAAAATTTCACCTGATACTTCTGAAGATATTTTCACTTCTACTTCTGGCTGAATCTTTCCTGTAGCAGATACGGTTTCAACAATATCTTTTAAAGTCACTTCTTTAATAGTGACTTCTTTAAAATCTCCTTTTTCACCAAACCATCCCATTTTAGATCCTGCAACTACGACTAATAGTCCTACAATGAAAAGTCCGATAATAATTTTTACTGTTTTGCTCATAATTAAAACTTTAGTTCAGTTGCTGGAATTCCGAAATACAATTCGAGAACCTTTAACTTAAATATGTAATCGTATTTAGCACGATTTAATTCGATATTAGCGTTGTCATATCTAAGCTTAGACTGGCTAAAATCGAAAGCATTGGTTAGACCAACATCATAACGTTCTTTAGCGTAATCGTAAGCTAATTCTTGAGATTCTACAGCTAATTTTGCTGCTTCATAAGATTTTAAAGTTCCTTTAGCATCAACATAAGCTTGGTACACTGTAGATTCTAAATCTAATTCTGCTTGTTCTAATTGAAACTTAGAACGCTCTAAATTAATTTTACTTCTTTGAATATTTCCTTTAGTTGTAAATCCATTTAAAATAGGAATATTTAATTGCAAGCCATAAGAAATACCATCGTTTTGATACAGTTGGTCTATAAAAGGGTCTGCCCCAAGAACAACTGTACTTGTATTCGGAACCTGAGCAACTACAGATTGACCTGTCCCTTCAACCGTACCTATTTGTTGTGTGGTTATTGGATTATCACTGTCTATTTGTTGAATAAACGATGTTGCATCTGTATATCTTGTGTCATAACCAAAGAAAGCTGATAATGTTGGGTAATTAGCGCTTTTAGAAATCTGTAAATCTTTTTTTGCTAATTCTACATTTTGCTCTGCAATCTTAATTTCAGAACGTGTTTCTTTAGCTTTGGATACGATTTCTGATACATTTTTACTTGAAATACCATCGTCTACGATGTCGTAGCCTTCATCTTCAATATCAAAATTTTCATAATCTTTAATTAATAATAATTGTGCCAGACTAATTAGTGAAATCTGAATACTATTTTCTGCATTAATAATAGATTGCTGTTCACTAGCATCTGTTGCTTTAATCTCTAAAAGATCGCCTCTAGGTAAGGATCCGGCATCAACTAATTCTTGCGTTCTTTGAATCTGTGCTTTGGTGACTTCATTTTGAGACTTAAAAACCTCGAGATTTGCCTTATTTAATATCACTTGTAAATAGTTATTAGCTACAAAAAGTGAAATATCGTCTTTCATTTTATCCAAACGATATTGACTCGCTATTTTAGAGATGTCTGCGCGCTGCAATTGTCTAAAATTTCTAAGTCCATCAAACAATGTATAACCTACATTAATTCTACCTGTAACAGATAAAAAAGTGGTGGTTTGCGCATTATTTGTTACAGGGTTAAAACTTAAACCTGTATTTTCTGAGACTCCACCACTAGCGCTAAGTGATGGTAAAAAATTACCTTTCGCTGTAAGTTTATCTACATCTGCAAGCTCTAAATCTAACGCACTTTGTTTAACAGAAATATTATTTTCTAAGGCATATTCTACACATTCTTTTAAGGTCCATTTTTTATTTTGTCCTTGTGCTAAAACCCCAAAAAGAAGCAATACTATTATGATTGATTTTTTCATGATGCTTATTGGTCTATGTAACCCCTTAAGTGTTACACTTAATTAAAAAAAATTCTTGTTTAGCGTCTATTAATACGCTTATTTTTTAGAAGTATGGTGAAATCCTAAATCTCATAGACTAATTGACTTTACCTTAACTCTATTCATAAGACTACAAATTGCCAGAAATGTTACAAACTTTGATTTGCATTTTCTGTTTTATCTGGTTTACTGAATTTTCTGTAAATAATAAAACCAAGAGCACCAACCAAAATATAAGGCACAGCCATTAAGAAAACGATACCATCATTAATACCTTCGGCCATATTTTGATCTTCCCCACTTTCTAAAACAGCTCTACACATAGCGCATTGTGCATTTGTTTTTAGAAAGAAAAGTAAAGCGATAATAGACAATAAAATCTTACGTCCCATAATTAGATATAATAAGGTGAAATCATAAGGTAAACTACAACACCAGTTACGGCGACATACAACCACATTGGAAATGTAATTCTAGCTATTTTTCTATGACGTTCTATGTCATTAGTGATTCCTCTTACGTAAGTAATCAATACAAAAGGAATAATAACAATAGATAATACAATGTGGGTAATAAGAATAAAGTAATAGATGTATTTAATTGCACCTTCACCTCCAAATTGTGTAGAATCAGACGTCATATGATAAGCAACATACATGATAAGAAAAATGACAGACGTCCACACGGATGTTGTCATTAAGTTTTCATGAAGTACAATGTTTTTTTTCTTAATTGCCATAAAGGCTAATATCAAGAGTAACGCGGTAAATCCATTTATAGTAGCATAAATGGGTGGCAAAAAAGTTAGAGGTTGAACATCGTAACCCAAATCTTGTAATTTAACCCGTGATAAAATAGCAACTACAACTGGAATAATTATTGATAAAACAATAATCCATTTATTATACTTCTTAGCTTTTACATGATCCACTTTATCCATAACTATTCCTTTAACAACTTAGCAATATCTTCTTTTAAAATCGTTATTTCTTGAGGGATTCCATCTTCATCAACACCTATTTCTTCTGAAATTAATCCATTATAGAAAATCTTAGGGTTTCCAAAATCATCTGTTCTAGATCTTATATAACCTTCTTTATCTATTAAAGCAAAGTTTCCTGAGTGTTCAAAACCCCCTTCTACACTATCGTCCTTAGCCGTATAAAGATTAAAGCCTTCATTTGCCAATTTATAAATAGCACTTTCATCACCCGTTAGAAAATGCCAATTAGGATTCGTTACGTTATACTTCTCTGCGTAAGCTTTTAAAACCTCGGGAGTATCTATTTCAGGTGAAATTGTAAATGAAGCGATTCCGAAATCTTCCAATCCATCAAACTGATTTTGAACTCCGACTAAATTCCTATTCATTATAGGGCAAATTGTTGGACACGTGGTAAAGAAAAACTCTACAACATAAACCTTACCTAAATAATCGTTATTTGTAATTGTAATCCCATCCTGATTTGTAAAACTAAATTCAGGTACTTTTTTAGCTTCACCATTTATTTCTAAATAGACTAAATCACTTTTATTCTGTTTCGTATCTTTTACTTTAGAATTAGAAGTTGAAACACCTTTACTACGGCTTTCATCTCTTATGACATCTCCTTCGCTAACACGATCTATGATTTTAGGAATAAATATGATGCCAAATACTAGAATTACAAATGCAATTCCAACGTACGAATAATTTGATTTTTTACTCATTATCTTCTTTTAATTCTCTGTTTCTTCTTGAATCAGAATTCTCAAATTTACCTTCTCTTTTTTGACGGTATTCAGTAAATAGAATACGAACATCATCACTCATCATATTTTTTATTTCTGCTACTTCTATACTGTTATAAGAATACACACTAAAGGCTGGCTTTTTATCTTCAACTTCCTTTTCGTCTCGTCCATCTAATCGGCCACGTTGACTTAAGTCTTTATCTATAATAAAAACATCACTTACAGATAAATCTTCACCTAGATTGTCTTTAGACTTTAAAGTATTATAAAGCATTTTTATTTCTCCTTCCGTAGCAAAAGCGTAATGCCAGTATTTTAAATCTTCGTAAGTGTTAATTTCTTTCTTTAGTGCTTTTATATCGTTTTCAGTCCCTTTAGGTACTACGATTACAATTTGAAAATTCTTGAAGCCTTTAAATTTATCATAAACCAACTCCTTAAGGTTAGAAGCTGCAATCATTTTATCTAAAGGTCTTTTTCCTAAAAAACCTAAAACTGTAATATGCCCTTTTAAGGCAACACTATCAGTTCTATCAGAAATAAAACCCTCTATATCAGAAACATTATTATTTACAATATTTAAGGGATCGTAATTATGCTTTGCAGGATAAAGCATTAGTAAAAATGCAACAGGTAAAAAGAATAATATACCAAGAACTATATAGCGTTTTGCTTTGTCTGTTTTCATTTTTAGAGGCCTAAAATCCTTATTTTAATGGGATTGATTACCAATAATCTATCTTAGATTACTGATATACAAAAATAGAAAAGGTGGTTTAGAAAAACCACCTTTTAATTGTATTTAACACTTTGCTTTCGCGCAGTTAAAATCTATGTATTTTATTTAAAAATTATGCTTAATCAAGGCATCATCACCGTTGTAAACATTGAAGACATAACCACCTTCTTGAAGTAAAATAAACATTAAGTAGCATATTAGAAAAACACCCGTCCAAACGATCATTTTTCTCATACTACCAGTCTCATCTCTTAAGTGCATAAAATCCCATGCGATGTAATAAGCTTTGATGATTGTTAATACAATAAAGATTAAGTTTAAAGGCTTCATGTAAACAATAGGAGATAAAATAATATTACCTATAGTTGCAAAGAAACCACCTTCTATAGGGTCCATCCAAGTATGCATAAACATATCTGGTTTATAGATCCCCAACACAACCTCTACTACGGTTATAAAAGTTAGAAAAGCTAAAACTCCCCATATCTTTTGCGTGTTAGATTTAAATTTCCAACGTCCTCTAAATATTTCTAATTTATGTTCGTGTGCCATAATTTAATCTTAATGTCATGTGATTCTATTTACTATATAATAAAAGACACATGCTGTTGTTAGCTATTAACCATTTTATTGAGCGATATAACATTTTATATGCTCGTTTCTTTTTATACTAAATAGAAGAATGTGAATACAAATACCCATACTAAATCGACAAAGTGCCAATATAGACCTACTTTTTCTACCATTTCATAACTTCCGCGTCGCTCGTAAGTTCCTAGAATTACATTAAAGAATATAATAATATTTATTATTACCCCAGATAATACGTGGAAACCGTGAAAACCTGTAATAAAGAAAAAGAAGTCGGCAAATAATGTTGTACCGTATTCATTAACCTGAAGGTTAGCACCTTTAACTACTAGCTTACCATTTTCTTTTATTTGCTTAAGCGATTCTGCTCTAGATAACACTGTTTTATGACCATCCTCATCTATAAACTGGTTTCTTACTAAAACATTTTCATTAGCAACTAAACCTGCATATATTTCATTAACAGTATAAGGAGGCAACGTCCCTTCATCTACAAACCAAAGTCCATTTTTACGCTCATGATCAACACGATCACTTGCTTGCGCTATAGCTAAATCTTCAATTGATACACGTTTGAATTTCTCTTCACCATCAACGGTTACATACTCACCAAACTGCAAAATGTTACCACCTTTAGTTTGAACAGCACCATAATCGCCTTGAATAAATGTTGCCCATTCCCAAGCCTGAGAACCAACGAATATCGCTCCACCAATAATGGTTAAGAACATATATATCGTCACTTTGGCTTTATTCATATGATGACCAGCATCCACTGCTAATACCATTGTTACCGACGACATAATAAGTATAAACGTCATAAATGCCACATATATCATTGGCAATTCTTGACCATGTAAAAACGGTACGTGTGTAAACACTTCATCCGCAATTGGCCATTCGTTTATAAACTTAAATCTCGAAAAACCGTAAGCGGCCAAGAAACCTGAAAATGTTAATGCATCAGATACAATGAAAAACCACATCATCATTTTTCCGTAACTTGCTTTGAGCGGCTTATTGCCACCACCCCAAGTTTTTTCTTCTGTACCAGTACTAGCTACTGTAGAATCCATAGAATTTATTTAAATTTTTAAGATTGGACAAAAATAATCAAATTATATATCTAAAAAAATATAAAAACAAAAAGAGCACAAGCCAAAGCATATCTACGAAATGCCAAAAATTGGCAGCTAGTTCAAAACCCAACATATTGTTGGAGTTATACTTTTGTTTAAAATGATTATAAATTACAACAATCAGACATATTAGACCAGCAATGACGTGCGCTATATGCAATATTGCTATGACATAAATGTATGACATTGTGATATTACTCGTTGGTCCTGTAAAATAATAACCCGACATTATAATTTCACCAAAACCAGCAAACTGACTGTAAACGAATGCAATACCCAATCCTAGGGTAACAAATAACCAGACCGTTACCATTTGCATTTTATTTTGTTCTAATGCGCGTTTCCCTAAAATAAAAGTTAAGCTACTTAATAGAATAAGTACTAAACTCACAAAAAAGGCATTCGGCAATTGAAATTCAATTAACCAATCTTCATTAAGTCGTTGTTTACTACTCACAATAAAAGCACTAATTAAGCCAGCAAATGACATAATTAAAGAACCAATACCAAACCATAGCATCATCTTTTTAGATCGTGCCTTCTTAACCTGCTGTGTGCCTTGTGTTAAATCCATTTATCTTAAAAATTTATCTGCAACATATATAATTTGCAATAACGTAATATAAAACACACTAGATAGCATGAGTTGTTTTGCTGCTTTTATGGAACGTTCTTTAAATAATCTAATCGCATAAACCAACATTACTAAACCAAGTATAAAGACTAGAATAGCTCCTACAATTGATAATTTTAAATCGCCTGTAAATCCTAATACTGGAATTATAGATACAATAACCGTCCAAACACTATACATTATGATTTGTACAGCAGTTCCTTTATCTGGGCTTCCGGTAGGTAACATGTGGAAACCTCCTTTTTTATAATCTTCGTGTAAAAACCAACCTATAGACCAAAAATGTGGAAATTGCCAAAAAAACTGAATAGCAAATAGAGTTCCTGCTTCAATACCAAAGGCATTACGAGCAGCAACCCAGCCTAACATAAATGGGATGGCTCCTGGCAACGCACCAACAAACACAGCTAAAGACGTTTTTGTTTTTAACGGTGTGTATACACTTGTATATAAAAAGATGGAAATAGCACCATACATGGCTGTTTTAGGGTTAATAATATATAATGTAATTAAACCTAAAATAGTAAACGTTGTTGCAATTATAAAAGCCGTATTTACCGACATTCTACCTGCAGGAATTGGTCTGTTTTTGGTTCTATCCATTAGCGCATCTAATTCGCGCTCAATGATTTGGTTATAAGCATTAGATGCTCCAACCATAAAGTAGCCACCAAAAGCAAGCAATGCAATTGTAGTAAAACTTATTGTTTCTGCGCCAAGAAAATAGCCAGCAATAGAGGAAAAAACAACACTCAGGGACAATCCCATCTTGGTAATTTCCTTGAAATCTGTTATCACAGAAGCTGTTGATATCGAAGATTTTGTATAACTCAAACTATGCTATTTTGTTTCTTTTAAAAGCGACAGCAAAGATAGTTTGAAAATTGATTCTGACCAACGTTAAACTTTAGTTTTATTAATATACAAACGTAGCATGTTTAGCGCCTAGCAAAAACAGCATTACTAATATGAAATTAAAATAAATTATATAAGCTTAGAACTATAAAGAAAACTCTTTTTATATATCATTATACCAGTTGAATAAGTCCGTGCGTAGCCCAACACTAAACCAAAGGGTATTAGAATCTTTCGTTGATGCTGTTATTGCATCTGGATTAAAATCTCTGTATATAATATTAGTAAACAATTTTAAGTTGGTTGCAGGGTTTAATAAATAGCCCGCCTGTATCTCAGTCATAAAACTATTGGTTTTATTTCCTTGTCCAATTTTTATTCCCGTATCAGCGTTACGATCATTATAATCTCTATAAATATCACCTCCGTAAGAAAAACTATCTTCATCGGTGTTAAAATCGAAACCACGTTGCCCAATGATAAACTTTGCATCACCAAACCAACGCTTATAATTATAACGACCAATTAAGACTAATTCTCTAAAATTAGCTCCCCAAAGGTGTGCCATTGGCTGATTAAAATTCGCATAATTAAGAACCTGAGTATTATGCGAATAAGTATATGGTCTCACACGGTTGTATTCTGCTTGAAGCAATAAGTTATCAACCTTAAAGGCATTAAAATACTTCGCCCCCAACTGAAATCCGAATTTGTTTTTCCAACTCTTTTCACCTGCTTTAACCTCACTTAATGAAAATTCATCTAAAATAAACTGCCCATAAAGATTCACTTTATTATTCCATTTATATTTAGAAGACAGACCAAGAATCGCATTTCCGGCTCCTTGACCTGTTTGAAATTCAATAGCTCTAAAGAATATAATTGGATTTAAATAATTAACATCAAAACCTCTTCCGTTGGTATCTGACCAAACTACGGATTCAAATAATCCAATGTTTAAGCGCTTAGAAACATTCCAACTTAAGTAATGATTCGCCATGTATTTAGTCAAAAATGCTTTATCTACAATAACGTCATCCCTAACATCTTTTAACCACATCCAAGTACTGGTATATTTTATTTTCCAGAACGTAGCATTCAATTTTAAGAACGGATAAGGACTTGAAACATCACTTTGCAACAAAGAACGATACCCATCTCCTATAAAGTTTTTTCCGTGACCAAATTGAACATTTAAAAAATCGGCAGGAGTATAAGACATATAGGCTTCAGCTACTGGATAATCATAAGAATCCTCTTTAAAACGTTTTCCAATGCCTCGACCCGGAATTATTGCCGGATCTGGACCAAAAGCTTTTAAGCTTTCTGCATATTGATTAAAATAATCTGCAAAACGACCTTGACTCTCATATACAGAAGCTGTTAAATTAAAACGTTTACCTAAGCCGGCTTGTATATTAACACCACGTGTATTATTCCAAGTGGAATTAAAGTCGGCTTCGGTATCTTTACCAACTTGTAGATCTAATATAGGATCTACTGTAAACCAATAATTTTCACTTTGTATTTCTACTAAATGTTCATTGAACACTTTTCTACCGATCCATGTATCAGTATCTTTTGCTAAGCTTTCCTTTTCTGCTTTAATATCGTAATATCTTGCCACATCACTATACACAAAAGGTTTAGCAGCAGTATGACTATTAGTCCCAATAGCATTCATTTCGTCATCGAAACGTGCGTAATACGAATGTGTAAAAGGCACATTTAACTCACTACTGTATTCTAATTTTTCGTAATCCGTTATCGCTTTATCAACGTTATCAAATTCATTAGATAAGATAGCATTAAGACTGTCTTTTTCTGTAAGTTTAATTTCGTCAGTAGGCTTTAAAATTTCCTCAACAGGCTGGGTTAATGGAATGGCAATACTAATGCTATATTGAACAAATGTTGGATTACCGTTATAGGTTGCAGGTTGTATTTTTGGAAGTAAATCGAAAACACGCTTGCTTTCTGTTTTTAATTCTTCATAAATAGCATCTGTATAGATCGCTTTAAACTCTCCTTCTTTATTAACTTCAAATAATATCTTAACGTCACCTACATAAGACTCGTCTGATACGATTTGAGGTATTTCAAAATTTTCGTAAATAAAGGTATTTAATGTAAAGTTGAAACACGATTTCAACTGATCTACAGCAACAGAATCACATTGCTGAAAAACAGGAGACTTTTCGTAAGTTAATAAGGTTTGAGTATAACCAAAAGTGGTCGTTAACAGAATAGCAAATAGCACAATGCGCTTCATAAAGGACTTAATTTTAATGGGCGAAAGATACTTAAATTTTTTAGTAACCTGTAAACCTATTGTTGTATAAAAAAACCGCTATTCTGAAAATAGCGGTTTGGGATTTTACAAACTTCTTGTTCTAATAGTTTCTAGAATCAAAAATGATAGGTAATGTGTAAATTACACCAACAGGAACTTGACGTTGTAAGCCTGGTTCCATTTTAGGAATCTTATTAATAACTCTGTTTGCTTCTTTTTCTAAAGCAGGATGTGGTCCTCTAATTTTAATATCAGTAACATTCCCAAATTTATCAATTGTAAACTGCGTAGCTATTTTTTGTCTTCCTGAAATACCATATTGCGAACCGACATCTACATTAAATTTTTTTCCTATTAATTTGGTGATTTTGTCCGACATGCATTTTTTTCGGTCGTTATTATTAGTGTATTTCTCACAACCTGGATATACAGGCACCTTTTCAATTAAGGTAAACGGCACAAAGATATCGTCATCTTCAGGATCCTCAGTATCTGGAAGACTACTAGGTACAAATGGTTTCGTTTTAGGTTTTATTTTTTCTGGAGTTATAATTTTACTCTCAGCGACATCTTTATCATTATCAACTTCTTCGTATTCATCAATTAGATTTGTACTCCTGTCAACTACTGGTTCTGTTTTTTCAGGTTGAATTACCTCAGGCATTACCGAAGGCATAACATCAATAACCGCTAATTCATTGTCGTTTAAAGTGTCAATACTAATTACTTTGTCTTGAAACTGCATTTCAAAAAGAGCATAAGTACCCAATAGACAAAGAATCAGCCCAATTTGAAAATAAAGGCTTGAGTTTTTTTGTAAATTTGCATCATGCTTTTGTGGTTTCTTTGCTTCAGTGGCGCTCTGACCAGCAACACCGAAGTCATTTTTAGAATTTTTCATAATATTTAAGGTTTAAATGTTAATATTATGTCAAAGTCACAATAAGCATACCAAAACGAAAATCCCGCTCAATTAAGTTTGAACGGGATTTTTATATTAAGAAATATTACTATTTCGTCTTAGTCTTGTACTTGGAAAACAATAGGAATTGAGAATGGCATTACCACCGCTTTACCTCTTTGTTTACCTGGTTGCATTTTAGGTAATTGACCTATAACACGTTTTGCTTCTTTCTCTAGACCTGGATGTGGACCACGAGCTACAATACTTGTTATATTACCAGATTTATCAACTTTAAACTGAACAAAGATTCTTTTCTTACCAGGTGGTAATCCTAAATCTCCAGCTAAATCCGTATTAAACTTTTTACCAATAAACCTATTGACTTTATCGTTCATACACGCTTTTTTAGCCGCATTTCCTTTTTCTTTTTCACAACCTGGAAAAACAGCAACATTTTCAATAACTGAGAATGGTACTTCTAAATCTTCTTCCACTTCTGCTACTTCAACTTCCTCAACTTCCACAATTTCTGTTTCCATTTCAGTTTCAGTTGACTCTATCACCGTTTCCTCTATCTCTACTTCATCTTCAACAACTTCAATAATTTCTGGTGCTGCTGGTGGCGGTGGTGGTGGTGGTGGTGGAGTTACAATTTGTTCTGTAATTGGCACTTCTTCGTCTAATTCGTCATCTAAATTTAACGAGTCAGCAATAACGTCAACTTTATCGTAAGTTTTATAATTAATAGCCATGTAAGTTATACCCATCATTAAGGCAAGACCAACAGCAAAAAACAGTGAACTGTTTCTACTTACATCCGATTTGTGGTTCTTTTTAGGTTTCATAATATAATTTTTTAATACAACATCGCTAATTTAACTAAATAATAGTAAAATAAACAAGGCTTTAGGTTAATTTAATTTATATCTAATTATTTTACTTACAATTAACGTACCAAATATAGCACCAATACTATTTGCTATTAAATCATAAGTATCGTAAGTTCTATTAGGATTAACGAAGTACTGCAACAATTCTAGCATAAAGCCAAGAAAAATAGCAGCGAAACAAACGATATAAAGTAATTGGGATTTTTTAAAATGTTTAACATAAAGTCCCCATAATAATGTTAAACCTAAGTAAGCAACAATATGATAAATCTTATCATCGAATGAAGAGCCTAAACTAGGCACACCATTTAACGTAATTAAACTCGCAATAACTAATGTCAATGAATAAGCTATTGACACGAGTAAAAGCATTTTTTTAACCACTGATAAGTGCTTTATAATCATCCGCAGATAACAAATCATCGATTTGAGATGCATCTGAAATTTTTAATTTAATCATCCAACCGTCACCATAAGGGTCCGAGTTCACTTTTTCAGGTTCATCTTCTAAACCTTCATTAAATTCAATAATCTCTCCTGATAGTGGCAAGAATAAATCTGAAACTGTTTTAACAGCTTCCACGGTACCAAATACCTCTTCAACTTCTAATGTTTCGTCTAAAGTATCAACTTCTACATAAACAATATCACCTAATTCGCTTTGAGCGAAATCGGTAATACCAATTGTAGCGATATCTCCTTCAATTTTGATCCATTCGTGGTCTTTAGTGTACTTTAATTCTGATGGTGTATTCATCTTTAATTTGATATATTATTTATAAAGCAAATGTAATTTTTTAATAGCTTCAATTCAAACTTAATTACCAAAATTATAACGTAACGTAATCCCTGATCTTATAGATGTTTGTGGGAATGATGTTGAAATGGCAAATTCAGAGAACGTATAATCAAAATAGAAAATAGCCGTTAAGTTTTTACTAAACGCATAATCAGCATTGTATTTAAGTCCCCAAATGGTTTGACCAGCCGTAATTTGATTATTTTCTAAATCTAGATATCTAATGATGGTTTTGTTATCTCTTACGGTAACATCTAAACTCATATTTAAATCTGCTACAATAATTTGCTTTGGTCCTGCTAACTGCGATCTAATTCTTAAATCTTTAAAACGGTACCCTAAACCAAGTGTATATTCTTTACCTTGAATTTCGGTCATTAAATTGTTATCAAAACTTAGAGATAATGTCCTATCTGTTTTAACCTCTGCTAAAACCTTAACTGAATTTTTCATTTCAAAATCTAAACGCACTAAGGGACTAAACTGTTCTTCTAAGTTAATGTTACTATATAATGTTTCATTTTTAAAATTCCCCGCTTGGTCTAATGCATCAGCATTTGCAGGTGCTATAAAGCCTAAATCTTTATCGTACTCCACATAATCTAAATTAGTCCTAAACTGATTTATAGTATAGCGTGATCTATAACCATGCTGAACTGAAAAACGCTTAAACGTTCTTTTAAACCAAGGCAATTTCATTAAACCAGTATATTTTAATGTCCAGTTTGGAATTGGAATATCTCTAAATGCACTGGTACTTACTTTATCTGGATCAGATCCTTGATAAGCGGATAAGAATGCTGGTAATAATACGCGTTGGCTATTTTTACCAAACCCTTCTGGATAACCTTCCGCGTCCGTTCCAAATGGTGTTGCACCATAAAAATCTCTAGCTAAACGATTGGCAATAACTAAACGATTCGCTCTAAAATCATTAAAAGCAGCCGATTCGTTTTCGTCACTTTTACTAAACGCCGTTTTAATTAATGCGGTAGAAATCATAAAATTCCCAAAGGAGTTAGTGATTAAATCTTGGTAGGTATCACTAAAACCATCCAAATCATTATCTATTGTTATAAAGCTTTCTGAGATATTATTAGCATAGGTTCTGTTACCGGTTAAATCTATTTTTAAATCTCGCATTGGTTCTACATTAATAGAGTAATCGAGCGTCTTATTTTCTACCTCTGTATATTGTTCGTTAAAATCCCCAAAAGTAGTTAACCATCCATTTCTTGCTGACAACTCTCTAATGTCCCTCTGACTTCCAAAAGTGTAGCCTAGAGTCGGTTTTAAAGTTCCTATAAAACCTGGGGTTGGCAAATAACCTGGTAAATACGTACCATTGTTTTCAGAATAGTTAAACTGAACACGTTTAACCATAGTAACAACATCTACTAACGTATTGTACGCTTTTTTACCTGTACTTAATTTGTTAGGGTCATCAGCTTCCGCACCTTTCTTATCATCATCTGGTGTTGCAGAACGTCTCGTTGTTACAGAACTTCTGGTTCTTCCTCTACCTTTTTGATTTCCTGTTTTAACCAAGCCTAACGTCTTATACAAGGTTTCCATATTAAGGCTCGTATTAATATTATGCGTGTTTGAATTCTGAATTGAATTTCCTAAATTATAAGTCTCATAAAATCCAGGGTTATCAGGATCTTCAACTTCCAGTCCGCTATTTAAATCCGATCCTTTTTGCCATTGAAATGCACCATTATAAGCATAAGTCGTTCTTAAGAAACTTAAAACTGGTATTTTGTATAATGGCAATTCATAATTTACTTGAAGTTGTTGCGTCTGATAATTAGGATCTCCAAAATCAAAGAAACCATCCCAAACATCGAGCTCTGGATCTTGCAATCCGTTAATGCGATCATCAATAAAATAATTACGAACAATGTTAGTATTGGCTGCCGTAAAGTTTAAACTTAAAGCATCCGTAAGATTATAATTTATGGTGTATTGAAAATCGAATGTGTAATTTCTTCGATACAACTCTTCGATACCAATATTACTTCCACCCAAATCAATTTCTCTAAATTTCTGCCTATTAAACTGTCTGTTAACATCAGAAGCAACAGAGAAACTAGATGGTAATAAATTGACATTAAAATCCTTTAAGATTTTCCAATTCTTATTTGTGAATAGGGAATCGTTCTTTTTAAAAGGTTCGTATTTTATAGGCTCGAAAGCAAAGTTATAATTAGCACCTGCTCTTACGGTTTGGTCTAAAGCATTTTCGATTTCAAAATCGCGATGCTCTACCTTATTATATGAGTAATTTAATGTTAGGTTTTCTACATCATAAAAACGATTTTTAGAATCACCCGTTTTTTGCTTTCTAACTCCAATAAAATTAATACTTTTTCGTTTGGTATAATCTTCAGATTGCGATCTAATGATATCTTCTTCTTCGCTAGAATTTGCCGCTTCTAATCTTGAATCTAAGGTAAGGTCATTATATAATTGATCGAATTTAGGCGTTATCATCTCCTCACTTTGAGCGTAATTAAATGGTACCTGAACTCCCCATTTCTTTGGTAATAATTGTCCTAACTGCACATTGGTAACAACATCGTATTGTGCAACATCTTCTAAACTTCGCTCGTTTGGACCTTGCTCAACGCCACCAAAACCAATAGTACTTCGTCTTCCTGTAGCACTGATACTCGCAAAATCTGCGATTTTTGTATCCATACTTAAAACGGCTGCCCAACCTCCTTCATTTTCCATATCGGACATACGTAATTCATTAAACCAAAATTCACCACATGAATTCATGCTTGTTGAACCCGAATTCTTTACACCAACCATTAACACTCTAATATCTCCAAAATTTGGATTTCCTTTAATAGCAATACGTTGCTGCTTTTGTGTGCCAACAATATCATTATATGGAGGGTTTAAAGTTGCCAAAGGGGTTTCATTAAGCACACCATCTACCACATTATAAAATGTAGGATCATCATTACTTAAAGTCCCAGCAGAAATTCCGAGTGCTTTAATTTTTTGTAAAAATTCTAAAGGAATATTTATTTCGTTTTGCTCTGGCCAAATACGTTCTCTAACACTTCCTTCCGCATCAGACGAAGGTAATAATGGCACTTCTATTTGATAATAATTCTGAGTAAAATCATTACCCATTCTTATAAACGCAATCATTTCGCCCGCCTCTAGCATAGACCCTTCTTGAGCTTCTGCATGTGTAAACATTCGTAGTTTCTTATACTGACGCATATCTACATTAATGTTTTTATACACCCCGCGAGAATCAGTAGGCCTTAAATCACAAGCCTGAAGTACTAACGATTGCTCATTCTGTCTTACAATTGTATTGTTATTATTCAGTTCTTCTTGCTCAACTCCTGGTGGTCTTTCATAGCCTGCATTATCTTGGACACCAACAACACCTACATTAAATTCTGCATTTGGACTATCGTTAGTATCATCGTTATCTAAATCTAATGTATAACGTCTCCAATCACTACGCACTAAATCTAAGGTTGCAAAACGCAAGACTGTATTTTGGGTAAAATCGGATACAAATAAACGTGCGAATCTTATAGAACGAATATCCGAAATTCCACCAACAGCTTCACGGATGTCACTTTCTGCAATAGGAATTCTAAATTGATACCATTTTACATCATTCCTAACGTCACCATTAGGTAAAGTGACCTGAACATTTTCCTTAACATCATTGATATAAGGATTGTCCATATTTAAACTTGAAGGAGTAATATTTACCTCATACTGATAATAACTATCAATAGTATTCATGGTATTATCTCTATTGATATCCTCTACATCTGGTTGTGTTGTAGATCCTCTATTGGTATCCGTAAAGGTTTCTGGTGAGTTACCTTCTGTTCCATTATATTTTTTATAACGATTAAAAATATCGCCATCTCTATTTAAATAATACTGGTAATTATCATTTGATGGATCTTCTCCAAACTGTCCCCCAAATTCAGATAGCTCTTCCGCATCACTAAAACCATCAAAACCTACATCTTGATTTGTACGTTCTGCACCTGTAGTCCCAAACGTATAAATAAGCGATTGGTTTTGTGGTACGACACTTCCAAAATCAGTTCGTGTTAAAGTTGATACATCACCATTTTCTGGTAAGCCGTTTTCAAATTGCTTTTTACCATCTTTTAAAATATCTTCTGAAATATTACCAAGATTTACAAATAGTTTACCTCCTGTATTTGATGGGTTATCTAAAAATGGATCTTGAACCCAAAACTCTATATATTCAACATTGGCTTGTTCAAAATCGGTAGAGGTAATTTGTCTTGTAATACCTGCCCAACTTCTTGAAGGGTCTAACGCATTATCGTTAGCAGCAGATGGATCAAAATTATATGGGCCACGCTCTGTAGGATAGTATGCTAAATCTAATGTGTTTATGACTGACGTTTGCCCTTGAACAATATCTTGATTAAAAATTTCTTCAATAAAAATACGACGTGTATACAAATCTGAGACATCATTATCCGTGATGCCATCAGGACGTTGATTACTATAAAAAATAGGATCGATAGTGTACCAATTTAAAAGTGCTCTACCGTACCCATTTTCAATACCATTGGCATCACTACCAGGAATCGTATTTGGTAAATCTTTTGGTCTACTAGATAATGTCCAAGACAAAGGACTCAACAAATTAATAGAGCCTTGTGTGCCTTCAAAATCATCAATATAGGCTGTAGCTTCACCATTAAAATCGGCTCCACTTGATGCGCCTGGCAATAAGTAAGCAAACTCTCCTCTTACAGAAAGATTTGAAGGCACATCGGTATCAATGTTTGGTAATTTATTAACCAACCTTGTTAAGAATGGCACTTCAGTTGAGTAATTCCCATTAAAACCAAAAATAGTATTATTAATAGGCTCAGAGTTATAGTTGGCTTTTTGCGTAATTGGGCGTTCATTAAGATTTAATAATGTAGTCCCTAAAACAAAATTATCATTGAATTGGTGTTCTACATTAATCCCTGTAAATCGTTTTGTTTGCTGACCGAAAACGGCGTTATTTTCTACAGAAACATTAATTGGGGTGTTAGACGCTTTTAAAGCTTCATCTAAAATTTCTACTCGTCCTAAGGCATAATTTACCGTATAATCTACTCCTTCTACAAGTGTACGCCCACCTGCTGTTACCGTTACAGAACCTCTAGGTACATTAAATGCATTTAACGGAATACCACTATCTCCACCACTACTTTTATAACGTCCTTTTATTTGGAATTTATTCTTCTCCGCCTCATCTAAAGCTGCTGTTTTAGTAGATTTATAAAGAATATCGTAAACGTATTTCTTTTGGTTCTCATTATAACCACTTTGAGTATCTCCAATATCTTCATAATCCAAATCGTTATTATTTGGATTACCATCATCATCTAAAACATCAAATAAATAACGACCAAAAGGCTGTGCTTTGGTAAAGATAATTTTACCGTTTTGCGACAATACCGTAACTCCTTCTACATAATCAAAGAAACCATCCCCTCGTTCTTGCGGATCGCCATTGTAATTCAATTTATCTAAATGGAAAAGTCGGATTAATGGTGTTTCACTTATTTCAGTATCATCACTGGTGTTCACAGTATTATTATCAAAGGTTGGAAAAGGAACCTCCACCCCACCAACAACAACTGGTGATATATAGTTTAATGCCGAAGATTCTGTATAAAAGATATTTAATGTAAAATCTTCTCTATCTAATTGATAAGCCCCCGTATCATAAATATTCTTCATCATTAAATCCCAAATCGGTTGGTCTACTGAAGTGACCGCACTTTTTAGCATTTTTAGAACTAAACTTTGATTATTTACAACCTGCGTACCAGAGGTATCATCTACTGTAGTTGCATCGACACCATCATTAGCAAATTCACCTACTTGAAATACTTCACCCCCAATAGTATATTGAAACGCTACGGCTAAAACTTCATCATTAAGCAGACGTTGATTTAAAGAAATATATCCTAATTTTTCATTTAAAACATATTCTTGTCCTTGAGTTAATTTCCTTGCCGATTCTAATTTACCATAATCAAAACCTTCATTAATACTTACATTAACTCCACCTTGTATGTTGGTTATATTTCTAACTGCCTCAGTTAATAATGATCCTGCTCCACCTATATTCGTTGGATCAAAATCATTGTTTTTGTTATTAGGTTTTGCTCCGGGATTATTAACAAAACCGGGAGGCAATGGGTTAAGTCCAATATTATCTATCGTTGATTCCCCTAAATCTTGAAATGCTACAATATTTCTTACATTCTCGGTTTGGTTATTTCTATTTGTTACCCAAACTTCAACTCTTGTAATTTGAAGTCCTTGGTTATCTATAAAAGGATAGTTTAATAACGCTTTATCATATGTTTCACTAAAGTGTTGCGCTAAAAAGAAGTGTCTATTTTCATCGTAATCTTGTGCAAAAAATTCGAATTCTTCAACCGTTCCTCCACCTTCTGCTATAACTGATGTAGATTGCGACTGTTGCTCAGAAAATACCGCTGTAACTCTAGTTTTTCCAAATTGTAATTCTGTTTTAACACCAAAAAGACTCTGAGCACCTGTAATTAAAGAGCTATTAAGAGGCATACTGACGTTACCAACTTCAATTTTACGAATAATATCATCTTCGGTTGGTGTATATTCTAATTTAACAACTTGTTGAAAATCGAAAGTTGCTTCGGTATCATAATTTGCTGTAACCTGAAGTCGTGTTCCCACTTTACCTAATAAACTTAAACTGATTCTCTGATCAAAATCGAAGGTAAAATTGGTTCTGTTTCTTGGGGAAAAGGAAGGGTTATCTTGTTTTGAGAATAATATTCCCAAATCAACCTCCACCGAACCTTGTGGAATTACATTTATAGTATTACCGCCAAAAATGGTTTCAAACAAACCGGAATTCACATAAAATTCGGGTAATAAGTTTTTCTGATCTTCTTCTGAACCTTCTTTTTGTCCAGCTTTAGCATCAGCCATTTTCTTGTAATATGCTTTTAATTTTTCTTCTAATACTAGTTTTTGGAATTCGTCTGGTGTAAGTATTAAGGGATAATTAATATTGAAATTTCCAATTTTTTCAGAATAAACATAACGATCTAAAATAGGATCATAGGTATACTTTGAAACAATACTATTTGGATTTGGCATATTTAATTTTCCAAACGCAAATGTCGTCTTTGTAGAGTCTTGTTCTGTTTCAGTTTCTTGAGCAACAACGGAATTACCAATTAGCATTGTAAAAGCTAATATGCATAAATATCTATAGGAGAAGCGCTGCTTATGTAGAGTTCTATTCAATTGCATTATAAGTTTTTTAGAGCTTCTTTTATAATTTGCTCCACTTGGGCGTCTGGTTGGGCTTGTAAAATTTTATCGACAACTTTTTCGGATTGTTTTTTATTAAATCCTAAAACATCTAATGCTGATAACGCTTCATCTTTGTGTGTATTGTTTGGCATAGCAGAAAGTTCGTCTATACCATAGACTTTTAACACTTTATCCTTTAAATCAAGAATAACACGTTGTGCTGTTTTTACCCCAATGCCTTTTACGCTCTGAATTAAAGCGACATCTCCACCTGCAATACCTTCTTTTACTTGATCTGGTGATAACGACGACAGCATAGTGCGCGCTGTATTTGTACCAATACCACTGACAGAAATCAATAGTTTGAAAATTTCGCGTTCAACATTAGACGAAAACCCATATAAGCTATGAGAATCCTCACGAACTTGAAGATACGTGTAAAGTCTTATGTGTTCTTTGTCTGGAATTTGAGAATACGTATGCAATGATATGTTAATAAAATAGCCGACACCATTGCAATCTATAACAATGTCTGTCGGATTTTTCTCTACAAGTTTACCCTCTATGTGTGTAATCATTTATAACGAAATGTTGAAAAACCAAATGTAATAAAATTATTTTCATTAGAACGCTTAGATTCCTAGTATGAAAGATAGATGTAATTACATCTTGTTTTCAAGAGTTTAGTCACATTTGAATAAATTTAAAAAAACAAAGCTTATGCTAATTTAGACGCTCTCTTTTCTCGTTCTTGTGCATCAATAACCGCAATTGCCGTCATGTTTACAATTTCATCTACACTGGCTCCTAATTGTAAAATATGAACAGGTTTGCGCATTCCCATCATTATTGGCCCAATAGATTCTGCGTTATTCAGTTCCTTTAATAATTTATAAGTAATATTTGCCGAGTCTAAATTTGGAAAAATTAGGGTATTTACTTTTCGACCTGCTAATTTTGAAAACGGGAAAATATCTTGAAGCATTTTCTGATTAAGTGCAAAATCGGTTTGCAATTCACCATCAACCACCATTTCTGGATGCGCTTTGTGTAAATAAGATACAGCCTCTCTTACTTTTTCTGCTCTTGGATTGTCTGAAGATCCAAAGTTAGAATACGAAATCATAGCAGTTACAGATTCTATTCCAAACATTTTTGAAACTCGCGATGTCATACGCGCAATTTTAGCTAAATCTTTAGCTGAAGGATCAATATTTATAGAAGTATCGCTTAAAAACATTGGACCGCGTTGCGTCATCATTACGTTAGTGGTTGCGACTCTTGTTACACCGTCTGCCATACCAATTAATTCTAACATTGGTCTCACAACTGATGGATAATTACGAGAATACCCAGTAATTAATGCATCGGCATCACCAACATTAACCATCATCGCAGCAAAATAATTACGCTCTCGCATCACTTTTTCCGCAGAATAAATGGTAACACCTTGACGTTTTCGCTTTTCCCAATAGGCTTTTGCATATCGATTTTTACGAGCAGTCTCTTTATCTGATTTTGGATCTATAATTGCAACATCATCGGCAATAAATTCAATCTCCTCCATCAATTCTAAAATGACTTTCTTTCTACCTAAAAGGATTGGATGTGCAATACCTTCTTCGTAAGCAATTTGAGCTGCTTTTAAAACATCTAACTGATCTGCTTCTGCGAAAACCACGCGTTTTGGGTTTGTTTTTGCTCTACCCATTAACATACGAACTAACTTATTATCAGAACCTAAACGCTCTAATAATGAGTTTTTATAACGATCCCAATCTTCAATAGGCTCTTTAGCAACACCACTTTCCATTGCAGCTTTTGCTACCGCCGGTGGCACTACTGCGATTAATCTTGGGTCAAATGGTTTTGGAATGATATAATCTTTACCAAATGTTAGTTTTGTTTCCGCATAAGCGATATTTACTTGTTCAGGAACAGATTCTTTTGCCAAATCTGACAACGCTTTAACGGCTGCCATTTTCATAGCTTCATTAATCTTGGTTGCTCTAACATCTAAAGCTCCTCTAAAAATAAAAGGAAATCCTAGAACATTATTTACTTGGTTAGGATGATCACTACGACCAGTTGCCATAATAATATCGTCTCTGGTATCTATTGCTAATTGGTACTGTATTTCTGGATTTGGATTTGCCATGGCAAACACAATCGGATTTGCAGCCATTGATAACAGCATATTTGGTGTTACAATATCTGGTTGAGATAATCCAACAAATACATCGGCATTTAGCATCGCCTCATCTAAAGTATCTATTTTACGATGGGTTGCAAATTCTGCTTTTTCAGAAGTTAAATTGGTTCTCTCATCTCTAATAACACCTTTACTATCTAACATTACAATGTTTTCGCGCTTTGCACCAAAGGCTTGGTATAAACGTGTACATGAAATTGCAGCTGCTCCTGCTCCACTCACTACTATTTTGACTTCGTCTATTTTCTTTTCTGCAATTTCTAAGGCATTTAATAACGCTGCAGCCGAAATGATTGCTGTTCCATGCTGATCATCGTGCATGACAGGTATATCTAATTCTTCCTTTAAACGACGTTCAATTTCAAACGCTTCAGGCGCTTTGATGTCTTCTAAGTTAATACCTCCAAATGTCGGTGCAATATTTTTTACCGTTGCAATAAAAGCTTCTACATCTTCCGTATCAACTTCGATATCAAACACATCGATATCTGCAAATATCTTAAAAAGCAAGCCTTTACCTTCCATCACTGGTTTAGAGGCTTCTGGACCAATATTTCCTAAACCTAAAACCGCAGTTCCGTTAGAGATTACGGCAACGAGGTTTCCTTTAGCCGTGTATTTATAGACATTTTCTACATCTTTCGCTATTTCTAAACATGGCTCAGCCACACCTGGAGAATATGCTAAAGACAAATCGCGTTGTGACGCATATTTTTTAGTAGGTACAACTTTAATTTTACCAGGAGTCGGTTTGGCGTGATATACTAAGGCTTCTAAACGTTTGCTTTGTTTGCTCATAATTTGAATCGATTGCTATTAAAAAAATAACCTATTTCATATAGGCTACAAATATAACAAATGAATGCTAGTCTTAGATTTCTATATTTTAAAAACACGGGCTACAGCATAATAATTTAATGGATATTTTACTACATTGTTGAACCTAACAGTTGTAAAAATAAAAAAGCATTTGTATTTATATTCGTTTTTATTCCCTTTTAATATCTATAGATAAACCTTGGTGGATTCGCTTCCTGAGGTTAATTAGTTTTTTTTAAAAGACTTCTAATTAATACGGAAACCAATGCTCAACATAAATATCTATAACCAAGATTTACTGACGTTAGGGCTAGGTATTTTTTATCATTATGGGTATCATAATCTCGAAACCTCTAGTGATAATTTTGCTTTTAAATACGCTTTGGGATTTACGTTTAAGTAAACCTATTAATCCCTCAAAAACCTGATATTCCGTTCTAAACCAGAAAATTTAGTCCGCTTTACAGCCGATTTCTGAAACACTTTTTTAAAGGTATCTTCTGTAATTTCTTCCCAATCCTTTTTGGTCATATCCAATAATTCAGGATGGGGATTAAATAAAGGTTCGTTATGTGGCTTACTAAATTTATTCCAAGGACAAACATCTTGGCAGACATCGCAACCAAACATCCAATCGTCAAATTTGTCTTTAAATTCTGAGGGTAGATTTTCTTTAAGTTCTATAGTGAAATACGAGATACACTTACTACCATCAACGACATAAGGTTCTGTAATGGCTTCTGTTGGGCAAGCATCTATGCATTTTGTGCAAGTACCACAATGATCGGTTGTTGCGTGGTCGTATTCTAACTCTAGATCTATGATTAATTCAGCTATAAAATAGAAGGAGCCTACTTGTTGGGTTAATAAATTAGAGTGTTTCCCTATCCAACCCAAACCTGATTTTGCAGCCCAAGCTTTATCTAAAACTGGAGCTGAATCTACAAAAGCACGTCCGCCAACCTCTCCTATTTCATCTTGAATAAAATACAACAGTGATTTAAGCTTGTATTTAATGACATGATGATAGTCGTTACCATAGGCGTATTTGGATAGCTTATAAGAATCTTCCGTTTGAGTTTCTGATGGGTAATAATTCAATAATAATGAAATTACACTTTTTGAACCTTCAACAAGCAACGTTGGATCTAAACGCTTATCGAAATGGTTTTCCATATAACCCATTTCGCCATTCATATTCTTATTTAACCAAGCTTCTAGCCGAGGAGCTTCGGTTTCTAAGAATTCTGCTTTACTTATACCGCATGACAAAAATCCGAGGCGTTTGGCCTCTGCTTTAATAATCTCACTGTATTTCGCTTTATGGTTTAACACTACTATCGTTTTTCAAACTTTAAAAAAGCATTTTTAGGCTTTAGCGTAATTAATGGCGTGATATCAATGGTATCAAAATCTGGTGTTATTTTAAAACTAGAAACCAATTCTGAAACCGCAATAATCATTTCGAACATGGCAAAGTTATTTCCTATACATTTTCTCGGACCTGCTCCAAAAGGAAAATAGTGTGATGAAAATTTACGCCCACCTTCATTAAAGCGTTCGGGTAAAAACGTATCTGGTTGTTCCCATAATTTAGGATGACGATGCATTTCATAAACTGAAAATAGAAGATTACATCCCGCTTCAAAATCCATGTCATTAAAAGTATCTGCGTCTTTGTTTACACGGTCTATAAAGTACACTGGCGGATACAGTCGCATCCCTTCCTCTATCACTTGCTGACAAATTTTAGATTGGGTTACCAAGTCCATTAAATCATCGCTATCTGCAAGAATTGTATTTCGCTCGTTTAAGATTTTTTCTTGCCATTCAGGATGTAATGCTAAAAGTTGTGTTATAAAAGTGAGTGCATTAGACGTGGTTTCATGACCTGCAGTAAACAAAATTAAGATCTCATCAATCAGTTGTTCTTCTTCCATTGGGTTGCCATCCTCATATCTGGCATCTAACAACATATCTAACAAATCATTCTCCGTTACTCCTGATGTTCGTCGTTCATTGACTATACGTTTTAATATTTGTCTAGCTTCACCTGTTAAATCAACATGCTTTTTAATTTCGCCACTAACATTAAACCACCAGCCCAAATACGGTTGGCGTAACTCTTTTACCAACATTTTTTGTGCTGCTTCTGTAATATATTGAAGCCTATTAATATCTTCTTGATTGGCTGCACTACTAAACAAAGATTTTACTACGGCTTGAAATGCCAAATCATTTAAAATGGGAAATATATCAATCACCTCATTCGGTGTAATCTTGCTATACTCCAAAAGAATAGCGTTTTTGATACTGCCTAAAAGATTTGCTAATTGTTTTTTATGAAAAGCAGGCTGAATAAGTTTACGCTGTTTTTTCCAATGCTCTCCTTCTGCCGTTAATAATCCGGTACCTACATATTTTACTAAATCTTCGGTCTGGATTTTAGACTTGGTGTAGTTTTTCTGATTCTTTTGAAGTACATATTCTGCAAATGCAGCATCGCGAACAAAAACAACACTATTTTTAAATCCGATCTTTAATCTGAAAACATCGCCTTGCTCTTCAAAATTTTGATGATGAAATGGTAGCGGGTTTTTTAAAATCTCTAAAGAATGTTTAAAGAATCGACTTAAAGGAACTGTTGGTATGTTGCGCTCTGATTTCAATATATAACTAATGGTATTTAAATTAAGTTTAAAACAAGTAGCTTATAAAAATCTATACGTTGTTAAAATAAACCTCCTTGTGTTGGTCCTTTTACCTTGCCCAAATGTTTATAAGCTTGTTCTGTAACCTCACGTCCACGAGGCGTTCGCATTATAAAACCTTGCTGAATTAAAAAAGGTTCATAGACTTCTTCTATGGTTTCCGTACTTTCACTCACCGCGGTTGCAATGGTACTAATACCAACTGGTCCACCTTTAAATTTTTCGATGATAGTGGTTAATATCTTGTTATCCATTTCATCCAATCCATAAGCATCTACATTTAATGCTTTTAAAGCGAATTTGGCGATTACGATATCAATTTTACCATTTCCTTTTATTTGTGCAAAATCTCTAACACGTCGTAACAACGCATTGGCAATACGAGGTGTTCCCCTACTTCTACCAGCGATTTCTATCGCGGCTTCCATAGAGATAGGCATATTTAATATTGAAGCGCTACGCTGTACAATTGTGGTTAGCAATTCTGTATTATAATATTGTAAACGACTTTGAATTCCGAATCTCGCGCGCATTGGAGCTGTCAATAATCCTGAACGCGTCGTCGCACCAATTAAAGTAAATGGGTTTAAACTTAATTGAACCGTTCTAGCATTTGGGCCAGATTCAATCATGATATCAATTTTATAATCTTCCATTGCAGAATATAAATACTCTTCTACAATTGGACTTAATCGATGGATTTCATCAATAAAAAGCACATCACGTTCATCGAGGTTCGTTAACAACCCTGCTAAGTCGCCTGGCTTGTCTAAAACAGGGCCTGAGGTGACTTTAATACCCACATCTAACTCATTGGCCAAAATGTGTGCTAAGGTTGTTTTTCCAAGACCTGGTGGTCCATGAAACAAGGTGTGATCTAAAGCTTCTTCCCTAAGGTTTGCTGCTTGAACAAAAACTAGCAAATTTTCGAGCACCTGATCCTGACCTGTAAAGTCTTCGAACGTTAAGGGTCTTAATTTCTTTTCGACATCTAGTTCTTCTGGACTGAAATTATCGCTGTTTGGATTTAGGTTTTCGTTCATAGTACTTCCCGAGAAAACGGGAATCTTATTAAGTTACACTGAGCTTAGAAATATAGGTTCTTCGCTTCACTCTGAATGACAACAAAGTCAAAACAAATATAAAGAAAAAGACCTTTGGATAGCTATCCAGAGGTCTTTTCTAATCTATTATAAGTTTCCTGCCTTCGCAGAAATTTGTTTAGTGTTGTAATTCTTCTTCACCTTCCATTAAAGGAACATTCTGAGGTACAAAATCTACATCATGTCCTGGCTTACTATAATCATAAGACCAACGGTATACGTGAGGTATAGCACCTGGCCAGTTACCATGTATGTGTTCAACTGGTGTTGTCCACTCTAAAGTTGTAGATCTCCATGGGTTCTGAACCGCTTTCTTACCATAGAACATACTCACAAAGAAGTTATATAAATAAATAATTTGTGCTAAACCACCGATGATAGCAAATATCGTAATGATAACATTAGTGTTTGCTAAATCATCAAATAATGGGAAGTTTGAATTGGTATAATAACGTCTAGGTAAACCAGCCATTCCAATAAAGTGCATTGGGAAGAATACTCCGTAAGCACAAACTGCTGTTATCCAGAAATGTAAATATCCTAAGTTTTTGTTTAGCATACGACCAAACATTTTTGGATACCAATGGTATATACCTGCAAACATTCCGTAAAGCGCAGAAATACCCATTACTAAGTGGAAGTGAGCAATTACAAAATATGTATCGTGAACGTTAATATCTAATGCACTATCCCCTAAAATAATTCCTGTTAAACCACCTGTAATAAATGTAGAAACGAAACCGATTGAAAACAGCATGGCCGGATTCATTTGTAGATTTCCTTTCCAGAGTGTTGTTATCCAGTTAAAGGCTTTTACAGCTGAAGGAATCGCAATTAATAATGTTGTAAATGTAAATACAGATCCTAAGAAAGGATTCATACCTGAAATAAACATATGGTGACCCCAAACAATTGTTGATAAGAATGCAATTGCTAATATCGAAGCAATCATCGCACGGTAACCAAAAATTGGCTTACGCGAACTTGATGCCATAATCTCTGATACTAATCCCATTGCAGGTAAAATAACAATATAAACCTCTGGGTGACCTAAGAACCAAAATAAGTGTTCGAATAATACCGGAGATCCACCTTGGTAATGTAATACTTCACCTTGAATAAATATATCTGATAAGAAGAATGATGTTCCGAAACTTCTATCCATTATTAATAATAATGCAGCAGATAATAATACTGGGAATGATACTACACCAATTACAGCTGTTACAAAGAATGCCCAAATTGTAAGTGGTAGTCTTGTCATAGACATCCCCTTAGTTCTTAAGTTGATTACGGTAACAATATAGTTTAATGAACCTAATAACGATGATGCAATGAAAATAGCCATTGATACTAACCATAAGGTCATACCCATACCAGAACCACCTGAAGCCATTGGCAATGCAGATAGTGGAGGATAGATTGTCCAACCTGCAGCAGCAGGACCAGCTTCAACAAATAGTGAGCATATCATTATAACACATGATATGAAGAATAACCAATACGATACCATATTCAGAAATCCTGAGGCCATATCTCGTGCTCCAATTTGCAATGGAATTAAGAGGTTACTAAACGTACCACTCAATCCTGCAGTAAGAACGAAGAATACCATGATAGTACCATGGATAGTTACCAATGCTAAGTAAACATCAGCATCCATAACCCCATCAGGAGCCCATTTACCTAATAAAGCTTCAAACAATACATTTGGCTCTTCTGGCCATGCAATTTGCATACGAAACATTATAGACATTAAAACACCAATAACACCCATAAGCGTACCAGTAACTAGGTACTGCTTAGCAATCATTTTATGATCTTGACTAAAGATGTACTTGGTTACAAACGTTTCTTTGTGGTGATGTACGTCGTGATCGTCGTGACCGTGTGTATCTAATATTGCTGACATAATCTGTTTATCTTTTTCTTAAAACCTTAGTTAATTTAACGAATTTGGGAATGTAGTTTGTTCTTTCATCCATGCATCAAATTCTTCTTGAGTTTCTACAATAATCTTCATTTGCATATTGTAGTGCGACTTTCCACAAATTTTATTACATAATAAAAGGTAATCAAATTCGTATAATAATTCTTGACCCGATTCTTCAATCTCAGCTTTTCTCTCTTTCCTAAGGTCATTAATGTTTTTAACTTTCTCTACAATGTCTGGATTTTGACGCATATCAGCGGTAGTCACTGTTGGGGTAAAAGCAAATTGTGTTACCATACCAGGAACACAGTTCATTTGCGCTCTAAAATGAGGCATATAAGCTGAGTGTAATACATCTTGAGAACGCATTTTAAATACCACCTGTTGTCCAACTGGTAAATGAAGTTCTGAGACAATAACATCATCCTGAGCATTAGGATCCTCTTCATCTACACCTAAGACATTAGCACGATCTATATCGATTAATCTTACGTTAGCTTTACCTAAAACATTATCACCTCCACTATATCTAGCTTTCCAGCTAAACTGTTGTGCATATAATTCAATAACCATTGGATCTTCATCTTCATCGATATTCATAATATCGTTCCAAGTGAATAAACCGTAGATGATTAATCCGGCCAATACAATAACAGGAATAATTGTCCATATAAATTCTAAGGTATTGTTATCAGCGTAGAAAAATGCTTTCTTACCTTTTTCACCTTTATATTTAAAAGCAAAATAGTGTAATAAAAACTGTGTAATGGTTTGTACTACAAATATAACAACCATAGAGATAATCATAAGATTATCTACTTCAGAACCATGTTCTGATGCTGCATTAGACATTAAAGGTAAATCACCAATGTACCAAAAACAAAGTATAGTAATCACATAGATGAATACTAAAAACCCCATCATTAGGTAACCGTTGATCTTGTTATCTTGATCGTCTGCAACTTGTGTATTTGTTGTACCTACTTGAGCTAGATCAAAAATCTTTACCATTTGCCAAATGGCAACCGCTACAAAAATTACAATTATTATCGTTAATAAAGCCGTCATTATCGTTTCTTTTCTTATTTAATATTAATAATGGAAATGTTCACTTTCCTTCATAAAAGGATTCCCTTTTGCTAATAATGGATATTTACCAAGTGATGTAAATACGATAAGCATAAATAACCCACCGAAAAACAATATTGACCCTATCTCAGGAATACCAATAAACCATCTATCTCCAACAGTCGCTGGCATAATCATATTGAAAATATCTAGATAATGTCCAAATAGTATAACAACACCTGTCATCACTACAAACCAAGGAATACGTTTGTAATCGCTATTCATTAACAGTAATAATGGGAATAAAAAGTTTAATGCTACCATACCAAAGAACGGTAAATTATAATCCTCAATACGTGTTACAAAATAAGTAACTTCTTCTGGGATATTAGCATACCAGATAAGCATAAATTGAGAGAACCATAAGTACGTCCAGAAAATACTGATCCCAAACATAAATTTAGCTAAATCATGAATATGACTATCATTCACAAATGGTAATAATCCTTTAGATTTTAAGAAAATAGTAATCAAAGCAATAACTGTAATACCACTTACAAACATACTTGCGAATACATACCATCCAAACAGGGTACTAAACCAGTGTGGATCTACACTCATAATCCAATCCCAAGACATAATTGATTCTGTATAGATGTAGAATACTAAGAATGCTGCAGATATTCTGAAATTCTTTTTAAAGTTACTATTATCGTTAACATCAGCAAGGTCTTGTGCTACAGAAAACTTTCTTGAGAAATGACGGTACGCTGACCAACCACCTAAGAAGATTAATCCTCTAATCATAAACCAAGTTTTATCTAACCAACCTGATTTGTTTTGGATTATGGCATCATGTGCTACCACATTCTCATCCATCCAAATAAATATATGACTATCTGCAAAAAATGCAATTAGTAATACAAGTGCACCCCCAGGTAAAACATAAGATGTAATACCTTCCATGACCCTAAATAGTACTGGTGACCATCCTGCTTGCGCAGCATATTGAATTGCATAGAATGCTAAAACACCCAATGATATCATAAAGAAAAAGAATGCCGCAACATATAGTGCTGCATAAGGTCTGTTATGTAATTGGTGTAAAACATGTTCTTCATGAGTCATTTTATGACCTTCAGCTTCTACTTCCGCCCCATGTGCTTCGTCAGCATGACCTTCTTCAGCATGTGCCGCTGACACACTGTGCTCTTCACCATGTGATTCGGTAGCATGTTCATCACCGTGATGATCCTCGTTTGCTAGATACTCTGTTATATTGTCTTCATTAACACTGTACGCATCCATAAAGCCATAACCAACACCTAATACTCCTAAGACCATTAAAATGATAGCTCCTGTTCTTAATCGATTTGAAATTTTATATTCCATTTATATAATCTTTATCTAAATCTTACTTTTCTAAATCTGCCTTAAGCTTCTGAACATAAGCAACAACTTGCCAACGCTCTTCTTCGTTCAATTGGTTAGCATAAGAACCCATTGTATTTTTACCATAATAAAGCGTATGATAAATACTACCCTCAGTAATTGCTCTTCCTATATCTGCATAACTAGGTACACCTAAGATCTTTTCACGCTGTACCAATTTACCTTTTCCATCACCTTTATTACCATGGCAAATTCCACAGTAAATACCATATAATGGACCTGCTCTATCATAATCAATTTGAGTAGAATCTAATGGACTAGTTAAGTTTGCTTTTGCAAAAGCATAACCTTCATTTGTGTTTTCAATCTCAAAAGGCATAAAATCACCTCTTGGTATAGAACCTTCAGCCGGTAATTGTGCTTCAACACCGTTTGCGAATGCATCAGATTCTTGATAGGTTTCATAACCAATTGACTCGTACATGTTAGGCATATACTGGTAGTTTGGTCTTGAGTTCTCTTGGCAAGACATAAAGCTAACCAACACTGCTAATACAACGCTATATTTTGTGGCTTTCTTCATATTAATGTGCATCTTCATCTTTATTAACAATGTTTATCTCAACTGCACCTGTATCTTTCAACAGATTAGTTAATGATTCTTCGTTATTATGAACTGCAATTTCCATTAAGAAATGGTCATCTGTAGTTCTTGGATCTGGATTTTCAGCTTTCTTAAATGGCCATATTTTACTTCTCATATAAAAAGTAATCACCATTAAATGCGCCGAAAAGAACACCGTAAGTTCAAACATAATAGGTACAAAGGCAGGCATGTTTTCTAAAAAACTAAAACTTGGTTTACCACCAATATCTTGCGGCCAATCTTGAATCATTATATAGTTCATCATTACAGTGGCAACTGCTAAACCAACAGCACCATATAAAAATGCTGTAATAGCTAAACGCGTTGGTGCTAATCCCATTGCCTTATCTAGTCCATGAACTGGAAAAGGTGTGAATACATCTTCAATGTGATATTTTTCTGCCTTTACCGTTTTAACGGCTGACATTAAAACATCATCATCGGTATAAATAGCATGAATTACTTTCGAAGCTTCCATAGACTATATTAGTTGTTTATTAAGTTTTTAGCTTGTCCTGACCAATCATCACGTTCAGCTCTTCCTGGGAAAGAACCTGTAATTTCGTCTAACAAGTCATATTCTCTTTTTGTCATTTTACTTACTTGCGCATAAGTAAAGATACCAATGTTATTAAGTACATCTTCCATTTTTGGACCAATTCCATTAATAACTTTTAAATCATCAGCCGTTTGAATTGAAGCATCGAATCTACCAACACCTTCCAACAAATTACCTAGTTTCTCAGTAGTATCTTGAAGTGGTTTTGAAGCCGTCGTTTCTTCTGGAATCTTAAAATTAGACGTTCTAGAATCAGCACCAGTACCCGCAAGTGTTTCTCCATTCTCTCTTATACGTTTATAACGCTCACCTGAAGACTTTAATATGGTTTTAATCTCAGCCTGTGCAATTACAGGGAATGTACGTGCATATAATAAAAACAGTACAAAGAAGAAACCAATAGTTCCGATGAAAATTCCTATATCAACAAACGTCGGTGAAAACATTGTCCAAGATGATGGTAAGTAATCTCTATGTAATGATGTTACTATAATTACAAAACGTTCAAACCACATACCTATGTTTACTACAATAGAGATAAAGAATGAGAACATAATACTTGTTCTAAGTTTCTTGAACCACATAAATTGTGGTGAGAAAACGTTAAAACTCATCATACACCAGTATGCCCACCAGTAAGGACCAGTTGCTCTGTTTAAGAATGCAAACTGTTCATACTCTACACCAGAGTACCAAGCAATAAATAATTCTGTAATATATGCCACACCAACGATAGAACCTGTAAGCATAATTACAATGTTCATTAACTCGATGTGTTGTACTGTAATATAATCTTCAAGGTTACACACTTTTCTCATAATAATAAGAAGCGTGTTTACCATTGCAAATCCTGAAAAAATTGCACCTGCTACGAAATACGGAGGGAAAATGGTAGTATGCCATCCTGGAACAATCGATGTAGCGAAATCAAAAGATACAATAGTGTGTACAGAAAGTACTAAAGGTGTAGCTAAACCAGCAAGTACTAAAGATACTTCTTCAAAACGTTGCCAATCTTTTGCACGACCCGACCAACCAAAACTTACTAAAGCGTAGATTTTCTTTTGGAAAGGACGAACAGCTCTATCTCTTAACATTGCGAAATCTGGTAATAAACCTGTCCACCAGAATACTAATGATACCGATAAATACGTAGAGATTGCAAATACATCCCAAAGTAAAGGTGAGTTAAAATTTACCCATAGCGATCCGAATTGGTTTGGAATTGGTAATACCCAATACGCTAACCATGGACGACCCATGTGAATAATTGGAAACAAACCTGCTTGAAAAACCGCGAAGATTGTCATAGCTTCCGCAGAACGGTTAATTGCCATTCTCCATTTTTGACGGAATAATAATAGTACCGCAGAAATCAATGTTCCTGCGTGACCAATACCAACCCACCAAACGAAGTTAGTAATATCCCAAGCCCAGTTTACAGTCTTGTTAAGACCCCAAACTCCAATACCCGTAGATACTGTATAAATAATACAACCTATTCCCCAAAGGAATGCGACCAAAGCTATACTGAAAACAATCCACCATGCACGGTTGGCTTTGCCTTCAACAGGTCTTGCGACATCAACTGTAACATCGTGATACGATTTTTCTCCAGTTACTAAAGGTCTTCTAATAGGTGCTTCGTAATGAGACGCCATAATTATATACTTGTTTCTTAATTTAATTTACGCTTTTGATGTATTTCTCACTTTTGTCTGATAGATGACGTTAGGTTTTGTACCTACGTACTCTAATAAATGATACATACGATCTCCATCTTTCAATGCAGTAATCTCACTCTCTTTGTCATTGATATCACCGAATACCATAGCTCCATTTCCACAGGCTGCAGAACAAGCTGTTTGGAATTCGCCATCTTTAACAAGACGTCCATCACGCTTAGCATCTAGAATTGTTTTTTGTGTTTTTTGAATACACATAGAACATTTTTCCATTACACCACGAGATCTTACTACAACATCTGGATTTAATACCATACGACCTAAATCGTCATTCATGTAGTAATCAAACTCATCATTCTTGTTATATAAGAACCAGTTGAAACGACGAACTTTATAAGGACAGTTGTTTGCACAATATCTTGTTCCTACACAACGGTTATAAGCCATGTGATTTTGACCTTGACGACCATGTGCTGTTGCAGCAACAGGACAAACAGTTTCACAAGGAGCATGATTACAATGTTGACACATTACCGGTTGGAATACCACTTGAGGGCTTTCTGCTGGATTTTCTAATTCAGCAAACTCACTTAATGAACTACCTAATCCTGAAATGTTATTTTTCTTATCTAAGTCATCTTTGAAAGAATCTTCAGAAGAGTAATAACGGTCAATACGCAACCAGTGCATATCTCTACTACGTCTCATTTCAGATTTACCAACTACTGGTACGTTGTTTTCAGCGTGACATGCTATTACACATGCGCCACAACCTGTACAAGCGTTTAAGTCAATTGATAAATTAAAGTGATGTCCAATAGAACGATCAAACTCATCCCATAAATCTACATCTGGAGATGTTACAGGAGTTTCTATATGATTAAGAGACACTTGAGGAACAGCATTCCAATGTTTCTTATCTTTTGTATTAAATATCTCTAATGTAGTTTCCTTGATGATATCACCACGTCCCATTAAAGTATTATGCAACTGTACACAAGCAAATTCATGCTCACCAGCTACTTTACTAATTGTTACTTCTTGAACTGAATTAAAGCCTTGGTATAATGGGTAAGCATTAACACCAGTCTTCATTTCATCTTTAAGTGCTTTGGAAGTTCTTCCAAAACCAAATGCCATACCAACCGATCCTTTAGCTTGACCTGGTTGAATTAATACTGGCACCTTAGATACGGTAACACCGTTTACGGTAACATCTACATAGCTTCCGTTAAGACCACCATTAGCGACATTCTCGTTAATTAAACCATAAGCTTTAGCATCAGCTTGTGATACTGTAAGATAATTATCCCAAGATGTTCTTGTAATTGGATCAGGAAATTCTTGTAACCATGGATTGTTAGCTTGTTGTCCGTCTCCCATACCTACTTTGGTATAAAGTGACAATTCTAAGTTACCATCTTTTGCAGAAGCTGCTAGAGCTCTTGCTGCAGTACCACCTGTTAAAACAGATGCCGTATCAACGTTATTACCGTTATTTACAGTGGTAGTAGACGTTGTTGTCTTATATCCGTCTTTGTCTTCTTCCTTTATTCCAACACCAACAGCAACATCATGAATAACCCCGCCTAAGAATGTTCTATCTTTTTTATCTTCTAATTCTGTTGTTGTAGAAGTCGTTGTAGTTGATCCATTAGAACCACTTACCGAAGTACCTGTTACAAAAACACCATCTTGAACAGCTTTATTAAATGAAGAACCATTTAATACACTTTCTGTCCAAACAGATTTTAAATAATCTCTATAAGACCCAGACGTTGCTGTCCAGCTCATTAATACTTCTTGAAATTGCTTCGTATCAAATAAAGGACGAATTGTAGGCTGCATCATTGAATAATGACCAGATTTAAATTCGAAATCACCCCAAGATTCTAAATTGTGAGGAGTTGCAGCAATATATTGACAGTTCGTTGATGTTTCGTCTTGCTTCATTGAAAACGCAACCGATAAATCTGTCTTTGCTAATCCTTCTTTAAAATCTGAAGCATTTGGTAATGTATACATTGGGTTTACACCATTCATGATGATTGCACCAACTTTACCTGCCTTCATATCAGCTACTAATTGTGTAACTGCTTTATTACTTCCAAGTCTCGTTTTAATAGTTGTTTTAGGATCAAAAGCTTTACTTCTTAAATGCTCATTAATTTCTAAAACCGTTGTTTGTGCATTCACATCTTGAATTCCAGAAACAACAACTGCATTACTACCAGCTTGACTTAATTCTTTTGCTGCATCTTTTACCGCTTTATCTAAAGCCTCTGGTAAAGATCCAGGCAATGCAACACCTGTTACATAACTATATAATTTAGCAAGCGCTAATTTTTGTTGACTTGGTGTTAATGGTACACGCTTATCGGCATTGGCACCTGACAAAGACATGTTCGATTCAAACTGAATATGTCTAGACATTTTACCATTAGCAGGAATACGCTTTTTAGCATAAGCAGACTCAAAACCACCACCTTGCCAATCCCCTAAGAAATCAGCACCAATAGCTACAATGGTCATGGCTTTTGAGAAATCGTAATTAGCCATTCCTCTTGTACCGTACTTAGCTTGATATGCGTCTAAAGTTGCAGACTCTGAAACCGCATCATAAGCAACGTGATTCACGTTACCATACTTAGATTTAAAAGTTGCAATTAATTTATTTGTTGAAGGACTTGGCATCGATTGCGTTAATAACACAATTTGTTTACCATTAAGTCCATTTAATTTCGAAGTCGTTTCAGACATAAAAGTATCCCACGAAATTGTAGACTCACCTTTCATTGGTGACTTAACCCTAAGGTTGTCATACAATCCTAATACTGAAGCGTTAACTCTAGCATTTGCAATACCATTAGATGAGGCATCCGTATTATTTTCAATTTTAATAGGACGACCTTCTCTTGTCTTAACTAAAACACTGGCAAAATCAAAACCATCTGCAATTGTAGTTGCATAATAGTTAGCAACACCAGGAATAATTTCCGTTGGTTGCACTATATAAGGAATTGACTTAATCACTGGACCTTCACACGCGGCTAAAGAAGCTGCTGCAGTACTAAAACCAACGTATTTTAAGAAATCACGACGCGATGTAGATGAAGACTCTAAGGAATCTTTATCACCCAAAAATTCATCTGTAGGAATCTCTTCTACAAATTCATTTTGTTGAAGCGCCTCAACAATAGAGCTATTCTCGTTTAGCTCTTCAACACTTTTCCAGTATTTCTTGTTTGATGACATAGTGTTTATTTATAATTTTCGATTTGCGAATTTAAGATTTAAGCTTTTAAAAACTTCAATCAATTCCATCTAAATATTTAACTCTTTAAATTTTATTTTTTTCTCTTTAATACAATCCCTAATCTCTTAAGAATTACAAAAAACGAGTTTTAGTAATGACATTTACCACATTCTAAACCACCCATTTGTGCTACAGTTAACTGATCAACACCATATTTTTTAGATAGTTCTTCGTGAATTTTAGTATAATAGTCGTTATCCTTAACTTTTACGTTAGTTTCTCTGTGACAGTTAATACACCATCCCATAGTTAATGGAGAATGCTGATACATGATTTCCATTTCTTCAACAGGACCATGACATGTCTGACATTCTATACCTCCAACTTCTACGTGTTGTGAGTGATTAAAATACGCAAAATCAGGTAAGTTGTGGATTCGTATCCATTTCACTGGTTTAGATTCACCAGTATAACCAGTACCATCCCATCCGACAGCATCATATAACTTTTGGATTTCACCATTATAATCAACACTGTATTCATCCATACCCTCAGCTAACGTTTCTGGCGCTACTTCTGAGATTGACTTATGACAATTCATACAAACATTCAATGAAGGAATACCAGAAGTTTTACTCACTCTAGCAGACGAGTGACAGTACTTACAATCGATACCATTATCACCAGCATGAATTCTATGTGAATAATGAATAGGCTGAACAGGCTCGTAACCTTGATCTACACCTACCTGCATAAAGTAACCATATACAAAATAACCACTAGCTAGTAAAAAGATAATAGCCGTAACCAATACTAAAAATTGATTTTGAGCAAAAGCTTTCCATAACGGTGTTCTTTTTTCTTGCTCAGTAACAACTTTAATATCTTTAGCTTCTGCAAAACGATTTAATGTACGATTCACTAAAACCAATGCCATTGCTAATAATGCAAATAACAATGCCAATGCTCCAAGAATTAAATCATTTGACACACCACCTTCTTGCACAGAACCACCAACTGGCACAGGAGCCACAACAGGCTCAGGAGCCGGTGCAGCAGTATAAGCTAACATATCAGAAATATCCTGATCGCTTAACTGAGGAAAAGCAGTCATTGCTGTTTGGTTGTATTCGTTGTAAATCTTTACAGCGTATGCATCACCACTTTTAATTAATGATGAACTATTTCTAATCCATGCGTTAAGCCATGCTCTATCTAAACCTTGCTCATCAGCCAATCTAGCCTCAACATTACGTAAAGCGGGACCTGTCATAGGCTTATCTAATTTATGACATGCTGCACAATTAGAATTAAAGAGCGATTTTCCGTTCACCGGATCACCTTCTTGAGCTATAAGGGAGGTTGAAAAAGAAAGCAATAGAACAAGACAAAGACTAAAAATCTTCGAGGTTAAACTACAGTAAATCACCTGTTTCATATTATAAGTTGGATTATCTTCTAAACTTTGGTACGGTTTTTTCATTAAAAAAGTGAAAAAAGATGTTTGTAAAAAACTCAGGCAAAAGTAACATTTAAAGTCGATTTTGAAAATCTTAGAGAAGTGTTAATAGATAATTTATACTAATTCTAAATAAACCATTTTGAAATTTTATGTGTGAATATTCGTTCCTTAAATATCGACAGCTTGAATCGCAATTGATTACCATTGAAATGACAATAAAAAAAATAGCAAAGGTTACATTGAAAATTTTACCTTTGCCTAATAAATTTAACTTATGAAATTAAAAAATAAAACTTTTGCGCTTATAATTTTAGGTTTAAGCCTAACCTTTGCGTTGCCTGCACAAGAAGGAGTAGTCAATGTAAGCCAAGATAGTGATATTGATAAATTACTAGAATACAAGAAGGATATTAAAACCACTAAGGTATTTAGAATCCAAGTATATCAAAATGTCGATATTGATATGGCGCAACGCGAAAAACAAAACTTCCTAAACTTATTTGATGAATGGCCAGCGGAAATTGTTTGGAACACTCCAAATTATAAAGTTTGGGTAGGTAACTTTGTTAATCGTTTAGAAGCCGATCGTGCATGGGCAAAAATTAAAAAGGAATATATGAACGCTATTATTTTTCAGCCTAAAACGGACTAATAAGATTTCATTTAACTGCATAAAAAAACCGACAATCACTTGTCGGTTTTTTTGTTTTTATAACTTATGAAGTTGTTATTTCAACTTTTTCTTAACTTCTACTTCTTGGAATGCTTCAATAACATCACCTTCTGAGATGTCGTTATAGCCTTTAATTTGCATACCACAGTCGTAACCTTTAGATACTTCTCGAACATCATCTTTAAAACGTCTTAAAGCCTCTAGTGTACCTGTATGAACAACAACACCATCTCTAATAATTCTGATTCCAGAGTTTCTATAGATTTTACCATTCATAACCATACAACCTGCAATGTTTCCAATTTTAGATACTTTAAATATTTCTCTAATTTCAGCAGTACCTGTCACCTCTTCTTTAACTTCAGGAGATAACATACCTTCCATAGCATCTTTAAGATCATTAATGGCTGCATAGATAATTGAGTATGTTCTGATATCAATTTCTTCCTTATCAGCAATCATTCTTGCATTTCCAACAGGTCTTACATTAAATCCGACGATAATAGCGTCAGACGCTGTTGCTAATAACACATCACTTTCTGTAATGGCACCAACACCTTTATGTATAATATTGACTTGAATTTCTTCAGTAGATAATTTCTGGAATGAATCTGTTAATGCTTCCACAGAACCATCAACATCACCTTTAAGGATAATATTCAATTCTTGGAAATCACCAAGAGCGATACGTCTTCCAATTTCATCAAGTGTAATATGACGTTGCGTTCTAACGGATTGCTCACGTTGTAACTGTGCACGTTTAGTAGCAATTTGTTTCGCTTCACGTTCATCAGAGAAGACATTAAACTTGTCACCTGCTTGTGGCGCGCCATCTAAACCTAAAATAGATACAGGGGTTGCAGGACCAGCTTCTTTAACATCATGTCCTCGCTCATCTTGCATGGCTTTTACTTTACCACTATTCTTACCAGCTAAAACGTAGTCACCAACTTTTAATGTACCTGCTTGTACTAAAATTGTTGATACATAACCTCTACCTTTATCTAAATATGCTTCTACAACTGTTCCGCTTGCTGCTTTATTAGGGTTCGCTTTCAACTCTAAAAGTTCTGCCTCTAATAATACTTTTTCTAATAATTCTTTTACACCAGTTCCTACTTTAGCAGAGATGTCATGAGATTGAATTTTACCACCCCAATCTTCTACTAAAAGATTCATTTGTGCTAAACCTTCTTTTACTTTTTCAGGATTTGCATCTGGTTTATCAATTTTGTTAATCGCAAATACGATTGGAACTCCCGCAGCTTGTGCATGAGAAATCGCTTCTTTTGTTTGAGGCATTATAGCATCATCCGCAGCAACAACAATAATAGCAATATCTGTAACTTGAGCACCACGCGCACGCATCGCTGTAAAGGCTTCGTGACCTGGTGTATCTAAAAATGCTATTTTTTGACCGTTTTCTAACTGTACCCCATAAGCACCAATGTGCTGTGTAATACCACCAGATTCACCAGCAATTACATTCTCTTTACGTATGTAATCTAATAATGAAGTTTTACCATGATCAACGTGACCCATTACGGTAACAATTGGTGCTCTTTCAACTAAATCCTTAGGATCGTCTTCAACAACTACAATGGATTCTTCAATATCTGCTTTGATAAATTCTACATCAAAACCAAACTCTTCTGCAACAATAGTTAATGTCTCTGCATCTAATCTTTGGTTCATGGTAACCATCATACCTAAAGACATACATGCTGAGATAACTTGTGTTACTCCAACTTCCATCATCGTAGCCATTTCGCTTACAGTAACAAACTCAGTAACCTTAATAGTTTTACTTTCTGCTGCTGCAATCTCTTGGTCGATTTCAGATTGTTGACGGTGTTGATCTCTCTTATCTCTACGATATTTAGCTCCTTTACCTTTATTAGATTTTCCTTGAAGCTTTTCTAAAGTTTCACGGATTTGTTTTTGAACATCTTCTTCAGTTGGCTCTTCCTTAACCACTTTTGGTCTTGCAGCATTATTACCACCGCGACCTCTTGGTGCACCTCTTTTATTATCAAAGTTTGGTTTGCCAGGTGTATCAGTACCAGTTTTGCTAATTCTACGTCTCTTACGTTTGTTAGCATCACCAGGTTTAGCCGTTTCTACTTTTTTCTTCTTAGGCTTATTAAATTGAGATAAATCAATCTTTTTACCTGTAGTAACTGGACCTGTAAGTTTTTTATATTGTGTTTTTAGTGTCTCTTCTACAGGAGCACTTGGAGTCGTTTGAGCTTCCTCTTTTTTAGAATCTACTTTAGGTTTTGGTTTATTAGCTTCAACCTCTTTTTCAATTTTGCTAACCTCCGCAACTTTTTTAACCTTTTCAACTTTCTCTACCTTTTCAACTTTTTCAGTCTCCTTCGGTTTCTCAGCTTCTTTCGGTTTCTCAGCAACTTTTGGTTCTTCCTTAGGTGTTTCAGACTTTACCTCAGGTTTTTCTGCTTTAGGTTCTTCCTTAACTTCTGGAGCTTTAGGTTCTACCTTCTTTTCGGTTTTAGGCTTTGTATCTAAGTCAATTTTACCGACTTGTTTTGGGCCACTTAACTCAGCTTTAGCCTTAACTACAGATTCTCGTTCTGCTTTTTGCTTTTGCTTCTCTTCAATTTCGCGTTCTCTTTGTTCGCGAAGCTCCTCTTTTTCTTTGAGTTTTGCTTCACTTACCTCTTGAGCTTTTTCACGCTTAGATGCATCTGTCTGAAATCCATCTGAAAGCGTTTTGTAAACCTCTGCCGAAATTTTAGTATTAGGGCTTTTCTCAATTTCCACACCTTTGGATTCTAAAAAATCCACAGCACGATCTATTGAGATATTCAATTCCCTTAATACTTTATTTAATCTTGTTGTTTGAGCCATAAATTGCCTGTAAAATACTTAAATATATGTTATACCAATTCAACTTCAAAATGAATTACAAAATTCATTCCAAAGTAAATGGATATTATTCTTCAAATTCCTCTCTTAGAATTCTAATGACATCTAAGATTGTTTCTTCTTCTAAATCTGTACGCTTCACTAAATCAACAATATCCTGTTCTAAAATACTTTTTGCAGTATCTAAGCCAGCTTTGCTAAATTCTGAAATTACCCAACCTTCAATTTCGTCGGAGAATTCTTTTAATTCCACATCTTCTTCTGCACCTTCTCTAAATACGTCAATTTCGTAACCTGTTAGTTGACCAGCCAAACGAATGTTGTGACCACCTCTACCAATAGCTTTTGAAACTTCTTCTGGTTTCAATAACACTTCTGCACGCATGTTTTCTTCATCTAATTTTAAAGATGTTACTCTTGCTGGGCTTAATGCTCTTGTTACAAAAAGTTGAATATTGTTAGTATAGTTAATAACGTCAATGTTTTCATTCCCTAACTCACGTACAATACCGTGAATTCTTGAACCTTTCATACCAACACAAGCACCAACTGGGTCAATTCTATCATCATAAGAATCTACTGCAACTTTCGCTTTTTCTCCAGGAATACGCACCACCTTTTTAACTGTAATTAAACCATCAAAAACTTCTGGTATTTCTTGTTCAAATAATTTCTCAAGAAATACTGGAGATGTTCTAGACATTACAATTGCCGGTTTACTACCCTTTAATTCAACGCTTTCAATAATCCCTCTTACATTTTCTCCTTTTCTGAAGAAATCTGAAGGAATTTGTTTGTCCTTTGGAAGTATAATTTCATTACCGTCGTCATCTAACAAAATAATTGCTCTGTGACGGATGTGATGTACTTCTGCTGTATAAATTTCACCTTCTAGCTCTTTAAAGTGCTTATAGATGTTTGTATTATCGTGTTCGTGAATCTTAGAAATTAAATTTTGTCTTAAAGCTAAAATCGAACGTCTTCCAAGGTCAATTAATTTTACTTCTTCTGCAACATCTTCACCAACTTCGAAATCAGGCTCTATTTTCTGAGCTTCTGATAATTCGATTTCTTGATTTGGTTCTTCTACCTCACCATCTGCAACGACAATACGGTTTCTCCAAATTTCTAAATCACCTTTATCTGGGTTTATAATGATATCAAAGTTATCGTCATCACCATATTTCTTCTTCAATGCATTACGTAATACATCTTCAAGAATTGCCATTAGCGTAACTCTATCTATTAATTTGTCGTCTTTAAATTCTGAAAATGACTCAATTAATGCTATATTTTCCATATATTGATATGAATTAAAATTTTATTTTAACTTTCGCTTCTTTAATATTATCAAAAGCAATAGCTGCTGTTTTAGCGACTGTTACTTTTCCTTTCCCTACTGGCTTAGGCTCTCTCGCTTTCCAGCTTAAAACCACCCCATCTTCGTTCACTTCTGTAAGTTCACCTTCTAAATCTTGATGATCTAAAGTTTTTACTTCTAAATTTCGGCCAATGTGCTTATTGTACTGTCTTGGCAAAATTAATGGAGTTGCTGCACCAGATGATAAAACTTCTAAAGAAAAATCGTGTTCTTCTCTGTCTATGTCGTGTTCAATTGCCCGACTTATAAACATACAGTCTTCTACTAACACGCCATTATCACCATCTATTATGATTTTGACTGCATTATCCCCAGACAAAGAAAAATCTATTAAGAACAGATCTTGCCTTTCTTCTAATGCGTTTTGTAATAAGTCTTCTACTATTTTCTTAAACATTTGTTGATATAAAAAGAGAGGACTTTTCGTCCTCTCGCTTATTCATTTTTAGTAAATAACGGTGCAAATATACGTAATTTATATTAAATCACCCAAGCTATGTAATATGGATTTATTTCCTTAAATTTAGAAAGACTAACATAAACCAACAAATATGAATAGAATACTCGTTCCAACAGATTTCTCTGAGCAAGCAGAAAACGCTTTAAAAGTAGCGGCTATGCTTGCAAAAGCTCATAATGCAGAGATCTATTTATTGCACATGATGGAGATTCCGATGCAACAAACTGATCCCGGTCATGCACAAAGTGATATTCCAGAAACTTTATTTTTTATGAAGTTAGCGAGAAAAAGATTTGAAAATTTGATGGCACAAGACTATTTAGAAAATATTCCTGTTCATGAAACCGTAAAAGCAGATATCACTTTTAATGAAATTAAAAACTCTTGTAAAGAATACGATATTGATCTAATTGTTATGGGATCTCATGGAGCTACAGGAATCAAAGAAATGTTTGTAGGTTCTAATGCTGAAAAAGTGGTTCGTTTTTCTGATGTACCTGTATTGGTCATAAAAAATGAACACAAAAGTTTCAATGTATCTAATTTTGTTTTTGCATCAGATTTTAAAAATGACAATAAAGAAACTTACAAGCAAGCCGTTAAATTTGCGCAAGCTTTCGGATCAAAAATTCATTTATTATTGGTTATTACCTCTAGTAACTTTATGACATCTTACGAAGCCAACACAAGAATCAACGATTTTATAGCAGGACAAACATTTGATAATTACACCATTACTATACATAATGATAACACCGTTGAGCAAGGCATATTAAATGTTTCTAAAGATTTAGATGCCGATCTTATTGGAATAAGCACACATGGCAGACAAGGTATTGCTCATTTTTTTAATGGCAGTATAAGTGAAGATTTAGTCAATCATGCAAAGCGACCCGTGATTACTTTTAAGATATAAACAACAGCAAATCGCTGCGATCTAAAACATTAAGCCTTATCGAATATTATAAAAACGAAAAAATCCTAATCAATACGATTAGGATTTTTTTCTTTTGGTTGGCCTACTAGGTTTCGAACCTAGACTCTTCTGTACCAAAAACAGATGTGTTAGCCAGTTACACCATAGGCCAATCTCTTATTTTGAGGGTGCAAATTTAATACAAAGTTTTACTTTTGCAAAATAAAACAAGAAAATTTTTAAAAATACTTAACGTTACCTTAAAAATGAGCACGTTTAGGTAATAATTAGTAAATTCGCCAGCATTAATAAGCAACGTTTTCATGAAAGATTTTAACTTTAAAAAGTGGAATAACATCTTAGGATGGTCTGTTTTTACCATAGCAGTTGTAGTTTACGGACTTACTATAGAACCAACCGTTAGTTTTTGGGATGCAGGGGAGTATATTTTAACCTCATCTAAATTACAGGTAGGACATCCACCAGGAGCACCATTATTTCAAATGTTTGGTGCCTTTTTCTCCATGTTTGCTTTAGAACCTTCGCAGATTGGAGCCATAATGAATATGATGAGTGGCGTTGCAAGTGCATTTACCATTCTTTTTATGTTTTGGACAATTACTCTATTGCTTGTAAAACTTACCAAATACAACGAAGACAAAAACACGAGCAAAGCTTATGCTATTTTAGGAAGTGCTTTAGTAGGCAGTTTAGCTTTTACATTTACCGATTCTTTTTGGTTTAATGCTGTAGAAACAGAAGTGTACGCCATGGCTACACTAATAATGGCTGTTTTATTTTATTTAGGACTACGTTGGGAACAAGACATGAACGAACCTCGAGGTAACCGTTGGTTAATACTCATCGCTTTTGTTATTGGTTTATCCTTTGGAGTTCACTTTATGGGATTATTAACGATTCCTGCAATTGGATTACTCTATTATTTTAAAAATTATAAAACCATTACGGTAAAGAATTTCATTATTGCAAATATTGCTTCGGCCGCAATTTTACTTTTTATATTTAAATTACTATTGCCTTCAACCTTAAAGCTTTTTGGTTATTTAGAGGTGTTTTTTGTAAATTCTATTGGCTTACCGTTTAATTCAGGAACTATTATTACAGGCCTAATGGTTATCGCCTTATTTTATTTTGGTCTGAATTATACGCGAAAAAATGGCATGAAGCACACCAACACTTTAGTGTTATGTCTAATGTTTATTTTTATAGGTTTCTCTTCTTGGATGATGCTTCCTATTCGTGCGAATGCCCAAGTTGTTATTAATGAAAATAACCCATCGGATGCGAGAGAACTTTTAGCCTATTACAACTTAGAACAATATCCTGAAACACATTTATTCTATGGGCCATTTTTTACGGAAATATATTCTGGAGCAGATAAAGACGAACCATTTATTGACGATAAAAAGAATTATGAACGCGATGATGAGGCTGGGAAATATGTTATTATAAACGACTGGGAAAAGAGCAAGCAGAATTACAACCATGAGCATGCGTCTATACTTCCAAGAATGTGGAGCTCAGAACATGCTGAAAACTACATGATGTTTACAGGCTTAATTGATTTTAAAGTTGACCCTAGTTTACAAACACGCGCGTACAATGAAGCACTTAATGCTGGTTTAACAGAAGAGCAATCTGCACAATATGCCCTTGGAGAAAAACAACAATTTGACCAACTAGTCAATGAATTTAGAAGAAGTGTTGCCAATGGAGAAGTGGACTACGATGGTTATAATCAATTTCTAAAACGTTATGGGCAACAGTATCTGATTATAGAGAAACCTACCTTCATGGATAATATTATGTACATGTTTCAATACCAATTTGGCTACATGTATTGGCGTTATTTTATGTGGAATTTCACAGGACGACAAGATGATATTCAAGGAAGATACACACACAAAAACGGAAATTGGATTTCAGGAATTAACTTTATAGATTCATGGCATATAGGCATGTCTCAAGATAATTTACCAACAGATGTGCTAGACAACAAGGCGAGAAACACCTATTATTTCTTACCCTTATTATTAGGATTAGCAGGTTTCTTTTTCTTAATGTATTCTGATTTAAAACGTTTCTGGGTACTATTAGTATTCTTTTTATTGACCGGTTTAGCTATTCAGTTTTACACCAACGTTAGGCCATTTGAACCTAGAGAACGTGATTACTCCGTTGTCGGCTCATTTTATGTGTTTGCTATCTGGATTGGTTTTGGAGTGTACGCTATTTATGACCTTTTACAATCGCGCTTCAAAACAAAACTTTTAGCTCCTGTAGTCACATTAGCTTGTCTTGTTATTGTTCCTGGAGTTTTAGCAGCAAATAATTGGGACGATCATGATCGTTCTGGTAAGTACACTACAAATTCTATGGCTCGTAAGTATTTAGAATCTTGCGCACCAAACGCTATTCTATTTACCATTGGAGATAACGATACATTCCCTTTGTGGTATTTGCAAGAGATAGAAGGTGTTCGTACAGACGTACGTGTTGTTAATACGAGTCTATTTCAAACAGATTGGTACATTGACCAAATGAAACGTAAAGCTTATGAAAGTGATCCGATTCCTTCACAGCTTACGCACAATCAATATAGAGGTGGCACAAGAGATGTTATTATTAGAAGAGAAATCACCAAGGATACGTTACCTATTAAAGACTTTATGGATTTTGTTTCTAGTGAAAAACCTAGTACTAAATTTAAGTTTGTAGCCGAAAAACAAGGTGAAGATTCTAGTCAGTATCCAAAGCATTTATTGAATTCTAATTATTTTCCTACGCGCAGTATCAGTATTCCTGTAAATAAGGAAATGGTTCTAAAAAATGGTGTCGTTAAACCAAAGGATGCCGATAAAATAGAAGATAACTTGTACACTCAAATTGAAGGTAGTTACATCTATAAAAACCGTCTTTTAATGTTAGATATTATCGCTAATAATAATTGGGAGCGTCCTATTTATTTTACAGGAGGTGCATTTGGATCGGAAGACTACATTTGGCTAAAAGATTATTTACAGCTCGATGGTATGTGCTACAAATTAGTACCAATTAAAACTCCTGTAAACAAAGCAAACCCATATGATATGGGTCGTGTAGATCCAGACCTTATGTACGATATGGTTAAGAACTGGGAATGGGGAGGCAGTGGAGAAGAGATGTACTATGATATTGAAACGAGAAGAAATGGTATCACCTACAGAGGAAATTTAGCACGTTTAATTGAAAGTCTTATTAATGAAGATCAACTAGATAAAGCCGAAGAAATAGCAGATATCGCTATGGAAAAAATGCCAGTAGACAAATTTGGTTTTTACTCGTTACTAGAACCGTATGTTAGTGCATACTATGAAGTAGGAAATGTTGAAAAAGGTCGTGCACTCTACAAAGATGTTGCGAAGAAATATCAAGAGAATTTAGTGTATTACAGCAGTCTTTCAATTGAGGATCAGGATCGTATTGTTGGAGAAGATATTTATATAGACATACAGCGCTACAGAGCCTTAATCGATATTTTAGTCATCTACAACGATAAAGAATTTGCCTTACAAGAAACAAAAACATTTAATAGTTATTTGAGCTTGTTTGATGAACTTATGAATCGTTATAGCCAAGATGAGCTTCCAGAAATACCAAGTGATTTAGATTTTAATGAAACTATTAAGGACACTGTAGATTTAATAGCTCCAGAGAATTAATAAGGTATGCAGATTATTCCAGCTAAAACGCCAGACTTTGTAAAAGTAGTGTTCCCAAATTTTATCTGGAATATCAATACCAAAAATAAAGAACTCTATTTAACGTTTGATGATGGCCCAACTCCTGAAATTACAGATTGGGTACTTTCAACATTAAAAGTTTACAACGCAAAAGCCACCTTTTTTTGTATTGGTAATAATATTGAAAAACACCCAGAGATGTTTCAAACTATTATTAATGAAGGGCATACCATTGGCAACCACACTTACAACCATTTAAAAGGTTGGAAACATAAAGCCAAGGACTATATTAACGATGTTGCATTAACGCAATCCTTAATAGATTCTACAATTGTAAATTTAGAAGTCGCTAATCAGAAGTCGTCAATCTCACCTCTTTTTAGACCTCCATACGGTAAATTTAAATCTAAGCAAAGCAAACAACTTCAAGAATTAGGCTATAAGATTGTTTTATGGGATGTTTTGTCTTATGACTGGGACAGTTCAGTAACGGAGGAAACTTGCCTTAAAAATGTAACCTCTGCTGCTGAGGAAGGTAGTATAATTGTATTTCATGACAGCGTAAAGGCCTCTCGAAATTTAAAATATGTGCTCCCTAAGGTTTTAGAATATTACAGTGAGCGTGGTTTTGAATTTAAAAGTATAAATTAAAATCTGTCTTGTTGTATCTTCAAAAAACTAAGATCCGACTAAATATACTCTTGTATTATATTAATTAAGGTATTAGCATCTTGTTCACCACTATGTCTCCATTTCATTTCACCATTTTTGTAGATGATTAAAGTTGGTAAACCTTTAACTCGCAATGCTTCTGCAAGCTCTCTATTTTTCTCTACATCAATCTTAATCACTTTAGCTTTATCACCTAATGCAGCAGCGACATCTCTAAGTATAGGATGCATAGCTAAAGATTGATCTTCTCGTTCGGTGTAAAAATCCAGTAGTACTGGAATCTCAACATCTATTAATTCCCCAAATTTTGACATACGTTTTAGTTTTAGTCAAATATATAAGTACTTCAAACTTGCATATACTCTTAATAAGTGAACACTGCAAGTAAGATACTCATATCATAAAAATAAGCAATTCTTTACAATTACGCACTTTTCGAGCCTTTTTTGAGCTCAATCACTGTGATTTCTGGCCAAATACCAACGCGACCAGGATATCCTAGATAACCAAAACCTCTATTGACATTGATATGCTGACCTAATTCTGTATAAATTCCTGCCCATTGTTTATAACGCCATTTTGCGGGACTCCATTTTATCCAGCCCGGGATTTCAATCCCAAACTGCATACCATGTGTATGACCACTTAAGGTTAAATGGTAGTGGTAAGGATCTTTTAGCACTTTCGCTTCCCAATGACTTGGATCGTGTGACATTAATATTTTAAAGTCATCTGCCTGAATTTGAGATGCCGCTTTATTTAAGTCTCCTACTTTTATAAAACCTCCCTTTCCCCAATTCTCTACTCCAACTAATGCAATACGTTGACCATCCTTTTCGAGGTAGCGACTTTCGTTTAACAATAAATCGAAACCAATATCTTTTTGTATCGTTTTTAAATCTTCAAGATTTTGTGCTTTTTCTTCAGGTGAATTCCAATCAACATAATCCCCATAATCATGATTTCCTAAAACAGAAAATTTCCCATCCTTGGCTTTCAATCTTCCAAAAGTTTCCAACCAAGGCAACATTTCAGAGGCTTTATTATTCACCATATCACCTGTAAATAATAACACATCAGATTGTTGTTCATTGATTAAATCTACAGCATATTCTACCTTTTCATGATTATCAAAACTACCAGAATGAATATCACTAATCTGGGTTATTCTATACCCATCAAAAGCGTCTGGCAAGTCTTCATAATGCAATGTGTAATTGAGGACTCTAAAGTTATATTTACCTTGAAACATGCCATAAAGCAAAGAAGAAAATGGTATTGCCGCTAAACCTAAGGCAACTTGACTCACAAATTTTCGTCGAGATGGTAAATAAAACGTATCGTTTTTGGTTACAAACTTATCGTACACACTAATAGCTCCTCTAATAAAATCTTCACCTATTAAAAACGGCAACAACACCACATTAAAAGCCATAAATGCCAATAAAAATCCGAAGGCAAAACTTTTGGCGGTTGTTAACACACGACCTTCACTAGTCGCAGTAAATTGAAAAATAAAATTCCCAACCACGACAATAGCGACACCCAAAAACAGATAATAAACCCAAGTTTGTTTTGTTACTGTTTTTATAGCTTGAAAACCATAAACCGTAAGTATTATAAATAAAATAGCAAATAGCAGCCAGCGAATCATTTTGTTCTTTTTGAATTTACAAAATTAAGGATATGCGATACTACTTATCTTATGAAAGTGTTAAAGGTTTTTCTTTAAGGACTTTAAAGTCATCTAAACTTTGCTATTTTAAATTTACACTAACAAGATCTATAATGCAAAAAGGAATAGTGTAAGAACGTTCTTGGCCTGTATTTTACTATATTAGAGGCATTGAAATAAGATTTTTTTTTGATGAACTTTAAACTAAACGCCTTTTTATATGCTTTCATTTTCGTAATAGCTTGTTATAGTTATATCCTTTGTTATGGCTATAAGAATTCTAAAAGATTCATATATGAAGCGTAGAAAGTTTATAAAAGCAGCATCTTTAACAAGTGTTGGTTTGGCTGTAGGCGGTTCATTGATGAGTTGTAATGAAGCAGTTTCAAAAGAATCAAAAGAACAAAACGAAGAAGCTATCGCGGATTTAAAAGGACTACCATTAGTTGTTGCGACGTGGCATGTTAAAGCGGCTACAGCGAAAGCAATGGAAATTCTCCAAACTGGTGGAAACGCTCTAGATGCAGTAGAACAAGGTTGCAGAGTTGAAGAAGCTGATAAAAAAAATCAAACTGTTGGTAAAGGCGGATTACCTGATAGGGATGGCAAGGTCACCTTAGATGCTTCTATAATGGACAAACATGGCAATTGTGGGTCTGTAGTATATCTTCAAAATATTACACATGCCGTTTCAGTAGCTAGAAAAGTGATGGAAGATACTCCACATGTTATGCTTGCTGGTGAAGGTGCCAAACAATTTGCCCTTTCCAAAGGTTTTGAACCCGAAGATTTGTTGACAGAAGCCTCAAAAAAAGCTTGGGAAAAATGGAAGGTTGAAGCCCAATACAAACCCATCATTAATATAGAAAATCACGACACTATCGGATTACTTGCCCTAGATAAAAATGGAGACATTTCTGGTGCTTGCACTACTAGCGGCCTAGCTTACAAGCTCGGAGGGCGTGTTGGTGATTCTGCTATTATTGGCTCCGGATTATTTATAGATAATGACATTGGCGGTTGTGTAGCTACAGGTTTGGGAGAAGAGGTTATAAAAACTGTTGGAAGCTTTTTAGTCGTAGAATTGATGCGCCAAGGTAGATCACCTCAACAAGCCTGTGAAGAAGCGATTCATAGAATTGTGAAGAAACCGAATAGTAATTTTATGGATTTTCAAGTGGGTTATATAGCCATTAATAAAAAAGGCGAATCTGGGTGCTACTCCATTCACCAATGGTTCAGCATGACTAAATTTCAAGATGGGGTGAACGCGCAAATTCAATCCGATTACTTTAATAAATCCTAAAACCACTTAATAGTTAACCTTGCTAATGTCTCCTTAAATCCTGTATAAGGAGGAAATAACAATTCAGTGACTCCAAACGTATGTTGTTTCATTACGGAGCGTTCATTACTAAACGCTTTAAACCCGAAAAACCCATGACTCTTACCAATACCACTATTATTAACTCCTCCAAAAGGTAGATTATGGTTGGTATAATGCAATACACTATTATTAATACACGTACCTCCTGCCCTGGTGTTATTTAAAATCGTATTCGTATTGGCTTTACTGTTACTATATATATAAAGTGCTAATGGTCGCGGTTTAGAATTAATGTACGCAATGGCCATATCCAAACTATCATAAGTAACAATCGGTAAAATGGGTCCAAAAATTTCGTCTTCGAGCAATTTAGCTTCTGGTTTTAAATCTGAAATTATAGTTGGTTCTATATATTTTGAAGCACTATCGGTTTGTCCACCGACTTCAAATTTAGCATGTAGCGTTTTTGCATTTTCGAGATAAGAACTTAAGCGCTCAAAATGTTTATCAGTGACTATCCTTCCATAAGAACCGGATGCTTTTGGATTATCGCTGTAAAACGTATCAAGCCACTTTTTACACGCCTCTATAAATTGAGTTTTTACACTTGCATCAATCAACACATAATCTGGAGATACACAAATTTGTCCACAGTTCAGAAACTTAGCCCACATTATTTTCTTTGCGGCTTTATCTATGTTAGCTGTTTTATCTATTATAGTTGGTGATTTCCCACCCAATTCTAAGGTTACAGATGCCAAATGTTCCGATGCGGCTTTCATTACAATCTTCCCCACATTTGGAGAGCCTGTAAAAAAGATATGATTAAAAGGTAGCTTTAATAATTGTGTAGAGACCTCAACTTCACCTTGAAGCACTGCAACTTCATCTTCAGAAAAAACATCTGAAACAATCTTAGCCATGAGATGAGATGAATTTGGTGTCATCTCAGAAGGTTTAATAATAACGGTATTACCAGCTGCAATTGCAGAGACTAAAGGTCCAAAGGTGAGATTGAAAGGAAAATTCCATGGCGAAATAATTAAACACACCCCTTTAGGCTGGTACTTTATATAAGAACTAGAGCCCAACATCGCTATAGGTGTGTCCACCCTTTGTTTTCGCATCCATCTATGCAAATTCTGCTTAGCAAATTTTATATCACCAATAATAGCATAGATTTCTGTGAGCTCTATTTCTACAATGGGCTTTCCTAAATCTTTTTGTAAGGCGTCTTGAATTTGAGTCCTATATATAACCTCAATAGCGTGTTGAAGTTTGTTTAAAGTTTTAAGCCTTTCCTTATAACTACGATTACCTACAGCATATTGATTGATGCTTTGTTTTGAAAACAATTCATAATACGGGTTATTCCTAAAATCATTCATAATAATTGTTTATTTACAGGTACTTCAAGCTCATTTTGAGCACTTCGTCGATATTTTTTATTTAGAAGTGTATTTAATCTAACAAATCATATCATTTAACTTAAAACGCAACGCATTTAAAGGGATACAAGCGCATATAGTGCATTTCATCGGTATTTTTTACGAGCGTTTTCCACTTAACAGTTTATCGACCTATTTCATCTAAAACTTTCAATCACGTTGAATATGTTGCGTTTCTTTGACTCGAAGTTAAAACAAATATAGCTTCCTACAATTATGAAAAAAGGTTTATTCATCATATTATTTTTAACAATGTCTCTTACAAGTTTTGCACAACAAGATGTAAAAACGACTAACGAAACTACAATTGTTGAAACTACTAAAACGGAAAAGCCTGAAACTAATGAAGCTGCTATTTCTCCAGAAATCAAAGCTAAAGTTTTAAAAATGAATCGTAAAAAGAATAACGAAATCATCAGTATCAAATCTTTCAGAAAAAGTCTTCAAATTAGAGTAAAGACTATAAAGCTTTGTTAAACCATTATAAAAAACGCTATTAACCATATTAAAAAAGCCGAAACTCACGTTTCGGCTTTTTTATGTTTATAGAATTCCTAATGGATTAATCTGCATAGTTTAATTCACCATTCGCTTCTTGCTCTTTAAATTTCTTTACCAATTCTAAAGCATCAGGTATCACATCACTACATAATATAATCAATGAACCTTTGACAGCATTTCTAACGGCAAATTTAATCGCTTCTTTTTCTGATGGAATTATAGTCGTTTTCTTATTTGGATCGCGCTTCTTAATCCCATCATCTAGCATCTTAATTAATTCTTGCTCTGTTTTACCTCTTAAACGCTTGTCTTGTCTAATAATAATCTCATCAAACATATCAGCCGCAATCGCTCCCATTTCATTATTATCTTCTACACGTCTATCTCCAATACCTGCAATAATACCAACTTTTACGGTCGCTTCAAGTTCATTAGTAAACGCTTGTAAGGCTCTCATTCCTGCTGGATTATGAGCGTAATCAAGTAAAATAGTAAAGTCTTTAAATTCAAATAAATTTAAGCGTCCAGGTGTTTGTGATGCCGAAGGGATAAACGTTTCCAAGCCTGCTTTCATATCTTCAATACTAATACCTTGTACATGTGCTCCTAAAACGGCTGCTAGCACGTTCTGAATCATGAATTTTGCTTTCCCACCATAAGTCAACGGAATATTTTCAGCCTTCATTAAGCGCATTTTCCATTCACCTCTACATATGGTTACGTAACCATTCTCATAAACTGCTGTTATACCATTTAAGCGTTGTAAAGCTTTAATATGCGGATTGTTTTCATCCATTGAAAATAAAGCAACATTACAATCTAAACTACGTCGCATATCGTAAACCAAATCATCATCAGCATTTAAAATCGCATAGCCATCTGGTAAAACCGTTTCTGGCACTACTCCTTTTACTTTTGCTAATTGCTCTATTGTATGAATACCTTTTAAGCCTAAATGATCTGCAGCTACATTAGTTACAATAGCGACATCACATTTTTTAAAGCCTAAACCAGCTCTCAGTAAGCCACCTCTTGCACATTCTAAAACGGCAAAATTCACTGTCGGGTCTTTCAATACAAATTCTGCACTTGCAGGCCCCGTACAATCCCCCGTCATTAATAAGCGATTCTGAATATAAACACCATCACTAGTGGTATAACCCACACGATAGCCATTCATTTTGGCAATATGAGCCATTAATCTAGACGTTGTTGTTTTTCCGTTAGTTCCTGTAATAGCTATAATTGGAATACGACCTGTATCTCCTTTGTTTGGAAATAATTTATCAATTACCGGAGCGGCTACATTTCTTGGTAATCCGGATGTTGGTGCTAAGTGCATTCTAAATCCAGGACCAGCATTAACTTCTAAAACAGCTCCTCCAGTTTCGGATAAAGGCTGCGAAATATCAGTGGTCATAATATCAATACCACAAATATCTAAATCAATAATTTTAGAAATACGCTCTGCCATACTTACGTTTGCAGGATGTATAATATCTGTAATATCTTCTGCTGTTCCACCCGTACTTAAATTGGCGGTATCTTTTAATATTAAACGTTCACCTTCTGCAATAACAGATTCTAAGGTATAACCCGCATCTTTTATAATGGTCAGTGTTAATTCGTTCGTAGTGATTTTTGTCAATACATTTTCATGACCAAACCCACGACGAGGATCGCTATTCACTTTATCTATTAATTCTTGAACTGTAGATTTCCCATCTCCAATCACATGTGCCGGAGTTCTAATGGCTCCAGCGACTAACCTATTATTTATAACTAGTAATCTATAATCTTGACCAACAATAAACTTTTCAACGATAATAGCTCCACTTTTAGAACTTTCTTTCGCATGGTGAAAAGCCGCTAGTGCATCCTCATAATTTTGAATATCTACAGTAATCCCACGACCATGATTACCATCAATAGGCTTAATTACCAAAGGATAACCAACATAATCACAAGCCTCTTGTAAACTGCGTTCACGACGAATAATATCTCCACGAGGTACTTCAACCTCAGCTTGTTCTAATAAAAATTTAGTATCTTCTTTATCACAGGCCAACTCTACACCAATACTACTCGTTTCAGACGTCACGGTGGCTTGAATTCGTTTCTGATTCGCCCCATAACCCAACTGGCACAATGAATATTTATTTAGTCGTATCCAAGGAATACCTCGTGCTTCCGCTTCTTCAACAATAGACCCTGTGCTTGGTCCTAAACGATCGGCTTCACGCAATTCTCTCATTTCCTGAATATCATCAGTCATATCGTAAGCTTCACCTGCAATAAGTGCTTCACAAATTCTTACGGCGGACTTTGCAGCAAACCGCCCAACAGATTCTTCCATATAAGAAAAAACAACGCTATAAACCCCATGCTCTCCGTAACCTCTAGTTCTTCCAAAGCCCGTATCCATACCAGCAAGGGTCTGAATCTCTAAAGCAATATGCTCTATAATATGCCCCATCCAAGTGCCTTCATCAACACGCATAAAAAAACCACCTTCGCAACCTTCAGAACAGCGGTGCGAATACATTGTAGGAAACATAGTTTTTAATCGCTCCGGGAAACCTTCAATTTTATTAGAAGGTAATTCTTCCATTTCTTCAAGATCGAGAACCATTACAATTAATTTATGTCGTCTTACAGACCAGTAATTAGGTCCTCTCATCGCATTAATTTCGCGTATTTTCATGTTCGTTGGTTTGTTTTAGTTATTGAAAGATTCTAAATATAGTATTTTTCACTAAAAAAAATGGCTTATTTTTGGGCAATATTTTTAGATACAAATTATGCAGAAGATAAAGGGAACTTTAATACCTATTGGAGGAAATGAAGATAAAGGGATTGAAGAAAGCGAAATCTACACACTAGAGTTTATTGACGAAGGTATTTTGTACCACGTCGTTAAAGAAGCTGGAGGAGTTGACGCCAAAATTGTGGTGATACCAACAGCATCTAGTATTCCTGTTGAAGTTGGCGAAAATTATCTAACTGCTTTTTCGACATTGGGTTGTAAAAACGTTGAAGTTTTAGACATTCGCTCTAAAGAGGATTCTGAAACGGAACATGCTATTGAACTTATAAAAAGTGCGAACTGCGTTATGTTTTCTGGTGGTGATCAATCTAAGATTACCGATAAAATTGGTGGAACGATAATACACACCATTCTAGCGGAACGCTTCGTTAATGAAGCTGGTTTTGTTATTGCAGGCACAAGTGCTGGCGCAATGGCAATGGCCAACGAAATGATTGCTGGCGGAAGTGCTTCGGAATCGTTTATTAAAGGTGCCGTGAATATGTATAAAGGTTTAGGCTTGATTCCTGAATTGATTATAGACACTCATTTTATTCGTCGTGGTCGCTTTGGAAGACAATCGGAGGCTGTTGCTAAATTCCCGAATTTAATAGGGTTTGGACTCGCTGAAGATACTGGCATGATTATTAAAAACGGAAACGATTGTACCGTAATTGGCTCTGGAATGGTCATTGTTTTTGATGGAAGCACATTAACACATAACAATGAAAAAATACTAGAAGAAGGGACGCCAATGACTATGGCAAACCTTACGATTCATGTATTATCTAACGGAGATGAGTACAGTATTAAAACTCGAAAAGTAAAAGTGTTGCCTATTGAAGCTCCTTTTATCTAACACACACACATCCCTTTGAAAAAAGGGATCTCATTACTATATACTAGATCTTACTGAGTTGTAAAAACGTTTTGCATAATTATACTTTGCGTCTTAGCGTCTTAGTGAGAATATTACACAGAGATACACAGAGGTTTCACGGAGATGTGCAGAGAGAAAGATCTCAACAAAAAACAAATTTCATAAAGCTTTTAGACAATAACACTTTGCGACTTAGCAGCTTTGCGAGAAAATTGCACAGAGATAAACAGAGGTTTCACGGAGATGCGCAGAGAAAAAGATCTCAACAAAAAATAAATTCCAAAAACCTTTTAAACAATAACACTTTGCGTCTTAGCGCCTTTGCGAGAAAATTGCACAAACACCCATTGGAAGCAATATCTTAATCGTTTTCAATTTTGAAACTCTGAAACTCTGAAACTTTGCAACTTTATAACCTCACAAACCTATCCATAAATAGAAACATCATCAATCCCATCAGAAGATTTCTGTCCACGATACATCCCTTCCGTATTAAATGGCATCGCAATGTTTCCGTTAGTATCCACAGCAATTAAACCACCATCCCCACCAATTTCGAGGATACGTTTATGAATGACTTCACTTGAAGCGTCTTTTACCGACATCCCTTTATGCTCCATTAAACACGCTACATCGTAAGCTACAACACCTCTAATAAAAAACTCACCACTACCTGTACAACTAATGGCGCAGGTTTTATTATTGGCATAATTTCCGGCACCAATCATTGGTGAATCGCCTACACGTCCCCATTTTTTATTCGTCATTCCTCCAGTAGATGTTGCTGCTGCGATGTTACCATCTTTATCGCAGGCTACCGCGCCAACGGTTCCAAATTTTGAATCTTTTTTTGTAGCATGATCTAACTGAAAACTATCAGTATCTTTAATCTCTAACCATTGTTTGTGTCGAAACTCATCATAAAAATAAGATGCATCTTCCAACTTATAATTGAGTTCTTTCGCAAACTGCATCGCTCCGTCTCCAGCTAAAAATACATGTTCGCTTTTTTCCATGACATCACGAGCCAAAGACACGGGATTTTTAATTCCTGTAATTAAACTCACGCCACCAGCATTCAAGGTTTTACCATCCATGATACTGGCATCCATTTCATGCGTTTCGGTTGCTGTAAACACGGAGCCTTTTCCGGCATTGAATAAATGCGAATTCTCTAATAATTTTACGGCTTCTTCAACAGCTTCAACTGCCGATTTCCCGTCTTCTAATAGTTTATAACCTTCATTTAAAGCCGACTGTAATGCCGATTTATACTGTGCTTCCAATTCAGGAGTCATCATCCCTTTTACTAAAGTTCCTGCGCCTCCGTGAATGGCTATTGAGAATGTTTTCATGGGTATCATTTAAGTTTGGAAAATTACAAATTGCTTTTTAAATAAACGCTTTAGTTTTTGTAATTTGCAGGCTGTTCTCATTAGCACAATCAAAAACATTTTACACTATTAGTTTTAAGCACATTTGAGAAATGTCAAAAGCTATAGTACGTAAGCATTTCGACTGCGCTCAATGTGACATTCATTTTCAAATTAACGCAATATCATTTTTTGTTTAGGTTAGCTGACACAAAAAATGATGATTTTTTTAGATGATGCGAGAAAGAAAAATTAAACATAGCCATAGCTACGTTTCATTTTTATTTTGAAGCAGAAATGAAAAAAGGGTGTTTTTTGAAGCTCACTTAAATAAAATATGATATAACATGTCAGATCAAAAACGCCTATTTCTAGTTGATGCTTACGCTTTAATTTTCCGCGGGTATTATGCTTTTATAAAAAATCCAAGAATCAATTCTAAAGGGGAAGACACCTCAGCCATTATGGGCTTTATGAATTCGCTTTTAGATGTGATTAAACGCGAACGACCAGATCATTTAGCCGTTTGTTTTGACAAAGGAGGTAGTGTAGACCGCGTGGAAATGTTCGAAGCCTATAAGGCCAACAGAGACGCAACACCAGAAGGCATTAAAACGGCCATTCCGCATATTTGTAATATTCTTGAAGCCATGCACATTCCAATCATGGTAAAAGAAGGATACGAGGCTGATGACGTCATTGGTACCTTAGCTAAAAAAGCCGAAAAAGAAGGTTATAAAACCTTTATGGTGACTCCAGATAAGGATTTTGCACAACTCGTTTCAGAAAATATATTTATGTACCGACCAGTTTTTGGAGGTGGTTACGAAACTTGGGGAATTCCAGAAGTACAAAAGAAATTTGAAGTTACCGATCCACTACAAGTCATTGACTTTTTAGGGATGATGGGAGATGCTTCTGATAATATTCCTGGACTACCTGGTGTTGGTGAAAAAACAGCTAAGAAATTTTTAGCCGCATATGGCAGTATGGAAAACCTTTTTGCAAATTCACACGAGCTAAAAGGGAAAATGAAAGAGAAGATTGAAGCTAATCAAGAACTCGGTTTATTATCTAAACAATTGGCGACCATTATGCTCGACGTACCTGTAGAGTTTAATGCCGAAGATTTTGAAATGTCAGAACCTGATATTCCAAAAGTGACCGAGATTTTCCAAGAACTAGAATTTAGACGTCTCATTGATAATTTTAATAAAACCTTTGCTACTAAAACCGAAGACACAACAAATTCAAGTTCGAGTTCAAATTCAAATTCGAGTTCAACTTCAACTTCAACTTCAACTTCAACTTCTGGCGCAGGCGCCGGTCAATTCTCATTATTTGGAGGTGGCGAACCTTCAGCAACTGAAACTATTTCCGAAAATACTAGAAAAACGTCAGCAACCTATTCTCATTTTTACCAAAGCGTCGCGCCTGGTATGGCAACCAAATTGTTTGTCAAAAACCTAATGAATCAAACGTCTGTTTGTTTTGATACCGAAACCACAGGCTTAAATGCATTAACCGCAGAATTAGTCGGGATTGCATTTTCTTGGGAAGTTGGCAAAGGATTTTATATACCTTTTCCAGAAGATAGAACGGAAGCACAAGAACTTATTGAAATACTAAGACCATTTTTCGAAGCTGAAACCATCGAAAAAATCGGTCAGAATTTAAAATACGATATTAAAGTCTTAGCAAAATATAATATCGATGTTAAAGGCAAACTCTTCGATACCATGTTAGCGCATTATCTAATTAATCCAGATATGCGACACAATATGGATGTTTTAGCAGAAACCTATTTAAACTATACACCAATTTCTATTACCGAATTGATTGGTAAAAAAGGAAAGAATCAAATCTCCATGCGAGAGGTGCCTTTAGAAAAACAAACCGAATATGCAGTTGAAGATGCAGACATCACACTTCAACTCAAAGAACATTTCGAAAAAGAACTTGGCGATGCTAATACGCAAAAGTTATTTGACGATATTGAAGTGCCACTATTAAGAGTTTTGGCAACCATGGAATTAGAAGGGATAAACCTCGATAAAGACTTTCTAGACTCCTTATCTGAAGATTTGAATAACGACATCGCAACACTAGAACAAGAAATCTATGCCACAGCCGGCGAAGAATTCAACATTGCCTCACCAAAGCAGCTAGGGATTGTGTTATTTGAAAAAATGAAATTGGTCGATAAACCTAAGAAAACCAAAACAGGTCAATATGCGACTGGCGAAGATATCTTATCCTATTTAGCAAAAGATCATGATATCATTCAGAAAATATTAGATTTTAGAGGCCTTTCAAAATTAAAGAGCACCTATGTAGATGCTTTACCTTTACAAGTAGAATCCTCTACAGGTCGTGTGCATACCGACTATATGCAAACTGTTGCAGCAACAGGGCGCTTAAGTAGTAACAACCCTAATTTACAAAATATCCCAATTCGTACCGAACGTGGTCGTCAAGTGCGTAAAGCCTTTGTACCAAGAAACGAAGACTACATCTTACTCGCTGCCGATTATTCGCAAATAGAATTACGAATCATTGCCGCTTTAAGTGAAGAAGAAACCATGATTGAAGCCTTTAAAAACGGTGAAGATATTCATGCGTCAACCGCATCCAAAGTATTTAATGTGCCATTGGCTGAAGTCACTAGAGAGCAACGTAGCAATGCCAAAACCGTCAACTTCGGAATCATCTATGGTGTGTCTGCCTTTGGGTTAAGTAACCAAACCGATTTATCGCGTGGTGAAGCCAAAGAACTTATTGACACCTATTACGAAACCTATCCAAAATTAAAAGCCTACATGAGTAAGCAAGTCGATTTTGCTAGAGATCATGGCTATGTCTCTACCGTTTTGGGTCGTCGTCGTTATTTAAAAGACATCAACTCGCGTAACGCTGTGGTGAGAGGTGCCGCAGAACGAAATGCCGTTAACGCACCCATACAAGGAAGTGCGGCCGATATCATTAAAATTGCGATGATTAATATTTATAACAAGCTAGAAGCTGGTAATTATAAATCGAAGATGCTCTTACAAGTACATGATGAATTGGTCTTTGACATCTACAAACCAGAACTCGAAGAACTCACCACCTTAATTAAAACCGAAATGGAAAGTGCATTTATTATGGATGTGCCTTTAGATGTTGAGGTGGATACTGGCTTGAATTGGTTGGAGGCGCATTAGGAATGAACAGTACAAAATTTCAATACTACGATGCAATTTCATTGAATAACTTCAACCACAATTTTTCCTTAACTTGCATTTTTAATTTACAGACAATATAAGTGGCTTTAAAAGAAAAAATATCAATTGAAAATTTTGAAGATAAAAAATTCAAAATCAGACTTGTAGAATCCGAGAAAGATACAGAAGCTGCATTTACGCATTATTTACATAATCATAGAAATGGAGTTTCAAAATTCTACAAACCTGACGCATTAGAACATGTCAGAAATTTATTTGAATACAAATTTCCTGATGTCAAAGTATCTGATAAAGCAGCAGAAGAAGCCCTTCAATATTTAATTTTTCAACAAGAAGAGATTCCATTTCCTGCACCAAAAAAACCTGATTTTAAATTCATAGATCTTTTTGCTGGAATTGGAGGATTTAGGTTAGCATTTCAAAATCTTAAAGGAAAATGTGTTTTCACAAGTGAATGGGATAAATATTCAAAACAAACTTATCAAGCCAATTTTGGTGAAGTTCCATTTGGAGATATTACCAAAAAATCCACTAAAGATTATATTCCTGATGGATTTGATATTTTATGTGCTGGGTTTCCTTGCCAAGCATTTTCAATTGCGGGAAAACGTGGAGGTTTTGAAGATACAAGAGGAACACTGTTCTTTGATGTTGCTGAAATAATTAAAAAGAAAAAACCAAAAGCTATTTTTTTAGAAAATGTAAAAGGATTAAGAAGTCACGATAAAGGAAAAACTTTCGCTACAATTTTAAATGTTTTAAGAGAAGATTTAGGGTATTTTGTACCAGAGCCACAAGTAATGAATGCCAAGAAATTTGGAGTTCCACAAAACAGAGAACGAATTTTTATTGTAGGATTTAGAAAAGATTTGGGAATTACAGAATTCAAATACCCAAAACCAATTAATAGAAAAGTAACATTAGAGGATATTTTAGAATCGGAAACAGTTTCTGTAAAATATTATTTATCCGAAACTTACATAAACACCTTAAGAAATCACAAAGCACGACACGAAAGTAAAGGTAATGGTTTTGGTTATGAAATAATCCCAAATAACGGAACTGCCAATGCAGTAGTTTGCGGAGGAATGGGAAGAGAAAGAAATTTGGTTCATGATTTCAGACTAAAAGATTTTACACCTATAACGCACATAAAAGGAGAAGTCAACAGAGAAGGAATTCGAAAAATGACACCAAGAGAATGGGCTAGACTACAAGGTTTTCCTGACAACTACAAAATTGTTGTTTCGGATGCTCAAGCGTATAAACAATTTGGAAACTCAGTTGCAGTTCCAGCAATTCAAGCGACCGCAAAAAAGATTATAGAAAAACTCAAAACTTTATGATTACAGGAAATAAAGGAGAATGGAGTGAATTATACGTTTTAATAAGGCTTTTAGCTGATGGGAAACTTCATCAATCTGATATCGATCTCTCAAAAGATGAAAATAACATTTACGAAATTATAAAAGCATATAAGTCGGAATCTGAATATAAATTAGAATTTCAAAGAGATAAAGAAATTTTAGTTATAAAAGATAAAAACGATTCATATGAAGAAATTGGCAAATTCAGTATTAATTCATTTGATCAGTTAGCAAAAAAACTGTTTACAGGAATCAAAGAAGGAAAAGGAAGGACTTTCTCTATTGAAAGTTTAAAAAATCAATTAGACAAACTACATATAAAAAAAATAAAGGCTAATTCTCAAACAAAGGCAGATATCAGCCTTCGAATTTATGACCATCGTCTTGCAAAAGAAACAGACTTAGGCTTTAGTATAAAATCTTTATTAGGTGGTGATTCTACATTATTCAATACAGGATACGGAAATAATTTTATTTTTAACGTTACCAACAACTTAGACACCTCAGTTTCTGATTTTAATAAGACAACCTATGCGCCTGAAAATGGCGTTTCGAAAATCACTACCAGATTAAAGGAACTAAAAAAACTTAACTGTAAGATTAGTTATAAAGAAGTTCAATCAAAACAATTATGGCGTAATCTAAAAATGATTGATGGAGATTTACCTGCTATTTTAGCGCAAGCATTGTATTTCAGATGGCTATTTAGAGAACCTTCTTTAGCTAAAGTGTCAGAATTACTTGAAGATAATGATCCTTTAAACTTTTATGATGGAATACCATCTGAGCAAAAATTATATTCATATAAGATTAAAAGATTTTTGGCTGAGGCTGCAATGGGAATGACGTCAGAGACACCGTGGTTAGGTGAATACGATTTATTCGGTGGTGTAATAATAGCAAAAAACGATGGTGATATTGTTTGTTTTCACATCTATGATTTTAATCTATTCCGTAGTTATCTTCTAAATAATACTAAATTTGAGCAACCAGCAACGGGCGAGGATGGAAATAATCCAGGAAATAGAAAAAAAACAGGCAAGAAATATTATTATGGCTGGTTAGAAAACGACTTAGACGATCTAATCTTTAAGATAAACCTACAAATCAGGTTTAAATAATAAATCATGCTCACCATGCTCAAGATAATAATCCAATTCAAAAGTTTGTCCTTCATCAACTTCTAAATCTTTAGCAAATCCCATACTTACTTGTCCAGTTTTTAAATCATATAATCTAGCTTTTGACCTAATACCATTATCTATAAAGTCTAATATTACATAAAGTTGATTAAAATTTTCTTCAAGTCCTTGGTATTTTACAATTTGCCCTCTTCTATTTGGTTTCATAATATAAGTATTTTAACCAAAAACACTACCTAAGCTGATGGTAGTCAACATACAATTAGTAGCATTTTACTATTCTAAAATCTGCCGTGTTATAATTTCAATAGCTTCTACTTTGCCTAAAATATTACCCATTTCAAGAAGTGAATCTTCGTCTTTATAAATACCATTTCTATCATTCCAAGTTAACCAATCAATTAAATCCAAACGAGACCACGAGTTCAATTCAACATGAAGTTTATCCTTACTCAATTCCATGATTTTGTAATAAGGATGTCTTAACTTTTCTTCTTCACTTATACTTAAATACATACATTATCTTGTTTGATTCTTCACACTTAAATATAACAAAAACAAACTCAATAACATAACGATCAGTCATTTAAAAACAATTATTAGTCAAAAGTAAAAAACGAGTTTGGCAATAGTTTGGGTTATGTTTTTATTGAAGAAGGAACTTTAAAAGACCATTACGGCTCTAAACCAATGAGTATTAATTGGGAACTTAGTGAACCAATGCCACATTATTTATGGAAAGATGCAGCAAAACTTTCAATTGGTTAAAATTATAGATTAACTATCTGTTATTCAAATAAGCTATTTTTTACACCCCTAAAGTCCCCTCAAGGGGACAATCCTAACCAAGAAACATAAGGCATAAAAAATGAATTTTGTGTACCCAATACACAATCTAAAAATCCTATAAATACTATATTTTCCTTTACCAAATGTCCTCTTGAGGATTATTGAGATGAAAATACATTTTCATTGAAGATACCGAGCGTAGCTCATTAGGGGTGTTTAGGAATATTTTGAGATGTTCCCTCTAGTTAATCACGCAATTCCCCAACCTTCGCCTCAATAACCAACAACACAGAAAACATATTCTTTTTAACGTCTTCATTAGAAAACCTTAAAAGGTAACACCATAAGCCTCTAATTCACTTTGCCGTTTAGTATCATATATAAAACGATGCTCATGACTATCACCATCAATTTCAATAGCTAAACCTATTTCGTGGCAATAAAAATCTACAATGTAATTTAGCATTGGCACTTGTCTATGAAACTGAACACCATAAGCACGCTGTTTTATATTTTGCCAAAGTAATACTTCGCACAACGTACTGCTTTTCCTTAATTGCCTAGCCATTGCTTTTAATTCTGGATTGTATGAAATGATTTTGTTTTTCATTTTACTAATTTATCACTCTTCTTTTTACACCCCTAAAGTCCCCTCTAGGGGACAATCTAGACCAAGAAACTTTTGTGTAAAAATTAGTTTTTATTGTTACCATTCATAATATACAATTTTATGAATAACATGTTTTCCTTAAACAAATTTCCCCTTGAGGATTATTAAGGTAAAAGAATTCTTTTATCAAAAATACCGAGCGCAACTCCTTAAGGGTGTTACCCAACCAATCCCCTTAACATTCTCTTCAAGATTAAACAACACACTAATTTAGCAAAAACACCAAACCAAAAAAAAGCCTCAATTATAAAATAATCAAGGCCATTTAAATAAGATTTACGTAACGCTACTTTTTCAAAAGCTTATCTGTATGTATTTTACCATCTACTGTTACAACATTTAACATGTAAACTCCTGCAGCAAGACTACTAACATCAAGGACATCTACAGAAGTACGTTCCATTAATTGTTGTCCATTTAAATTATAAATAGACACCTGTGCAATCTGTTCGTTCTGAATGCCTGTAATTTTTAATTCATCAGCAACCGGATTTGGATAGATGCGCAACGCTGATGCATCCGCAAAGTCTACAGTACCTAAGGTGCCGCTTTCAAAACTAAAATTATCGTAATAAGCATCACCACCATAATTGTTATGTAGCATATTAAAACCTACAATATCAACAGACGTAAAATTGCTACGTGTGTGTGCCAAAACATCATTTAAGTAATACTTTAATTCTGTGGCAGTTACTTCAATTTTAACATGTAACCAGGTATTTGGAGTCCAATCGGCACCTTCAAGATCAACAGTTCCATAATTTATATCATCTATGACGTAAATAGATTCTCCATATTCCATAATAACCCCTGCAACAGGAACAAAATCATCATTGGCATCAATACCAAAAAGGGTCATTTCAAAATCAGATCCATCACTTTCTGTTACCATAACATCATACGAAAATGTAAAATCCTCAAATGATTTTGGAGCATTAAAGTTTTTTGCAGCACCAAAAATTGAGTAAAATTGAGGATTAAAACTCGACTCATAAGAATTTTTAAAGGCATAAATGCCATCAGTAGCTCCCTCATCAGATACCACTTGATTCTGAAGAAAGACACCTTCGCTATCTACCGAAACTTCCCAACCATTTTGGTTGTTTAGTGTTCCTAAATTATAAGATTCACTGGTTTCAAAGGAAATTGTTTCCTGACTAAAGACACCTCCGGTAAGTAATAACATGAAGGCAATTGTGTAGTTTTTTATCATTTTATTTGTTGTTTAGAGCAATAAAATTAATATAAACACAATGGAGAAACGAAATAATTAACACTTGAAAAAGCCACAATTCAGTAGTCAATTGAGTTTCTGACACCTATACTTTTTAAGATTTAAGAAAGTAAGAACGCTAATACGTTTTCACAGTAATAAAGCAAGAATCACTAGCTATTTAAGAACGGACTATTGCAAGGGTTCACCCGTAGTTACTCCATATCTCCTCCGTATGTACTCCGTATCTAAGTCGGATCATCCTCGGGTATATACCAACCAAGCCTTAGCTGTAACCCTAAGTCTTAACCATACAATAAACTAATAAGATTGAAGTAAACGAACTAAGACTAACGTCGCTTCTTCTTATTTCGCTTCTTACCTTTAAATCGCACCTTATCCTCAGCCGTACGCTGATTAAAAGACACCGCATCATTAAAGGTGTTTTTAGCGTCACCTGTAGGTTTGTTTTTACGCCATTTTTCAGTTTTCTCAGGCAATAAAACGCTTAGTAAATCCTCACGACCCAATTTATTTAAGGTCTTCTTAATCCACGCTTTATTTTCATCCTTGTACCAGAAGAAAAAACGGTGTTGTTCGTCCTTTTCCTTTTTAGTAATAGGCGTGTTGACTTTCTTTAAGGTGTAAGGATGGTAACCACTATAATAAATTACCGTAGCAACCGTCATTGGTGTTGGTGTAAAGCCTTGTACTTGCTCTAACTGGAAACCCATATCTTTAGTTTCGGCAGCTAGATTAGCCATATCTTCCACTTCACAAGCGGGGTGATTCGATATAAAATAAGGGATCAATTGAAGTTTTAAACCCTTCTTAATATTAATCTTATCAAAACGTTCCTTAAACTTATGGAAGTATTTAAACGACGGTTTACGCATCAATTTCAAAACCGGATCACTTGTATGCTCTGGCGCTACTTTAAGCCGTCCAGAAACATGCTTCGTCATTACCTCTTCCGTGTAATCATCTAACTCTTTAGGATCCGCATTTTTATTAAATTCTGGCACCAACATATCATGTCTAATCCCTGAACCAATAAATGACTTCTTCACTTTTGGATGCTTATCTACCGCTTGGTACAATTCCGTTAACGGCTTATGAGAGGTATCTAAATTACTACAAATCACGGGCGAAATACAACTAGGCGCCACACACTTGTCGCAAATAGATTGTACTTTCCCTTTCATCTGATACATGTTGGCACTTGGCCCACCAATATCAGATAAATAGCCTTTAAAATCTGGCATATTCGCCACAGTGTCTACTTCTTTTAAAATAGATTCCTGACTACGAGACGCAATAAATTTCCCTTGGTGTGCAGAAATGGTACAAAAGCTACAACCACCAAAACATCCACGGTGAATGTTAATGGAAAACTTAATCATTTCAAACGCAGGGATTGGTCCACGCTTATTATATTTTGGATGGGGTAATCGTGTATAAGGATAATCGAAAGAGGCATCAATTTCCGCTTCCGTCATGGTTGGGTACGGTGGATTAATCATCAAGGTCTTACCCCCTATTTTCTGAAAAATTCGTCGTGCCGCTAGCTTATTAGATTCCTGCTCAATGACCTTAAAATTAGAAGCATACTTCTTCTTGTCTTTTAAACAAACTTCATGCGAAGAAATCTCAATATCTTCCCAATTACTATTCTTCGGTATTTTTTCATCTTCTTTTAAAAGAACTGCTGTTTGTAAAACCGTATTGATGCTATTAAAGGGCACTCCTTTTTCTAACAGTCGCACTACTTCACGCAAAGGCTGCTCACCCATACCATAAACCAACATGTCTGCTTTAGAGGTTTCTAAAATAGACGGCATTAACTTATCACTCCAAAAATCGTAGTGCGTTACACGACGCAATGATGCTTCAATACCACCAATTAAAACCGGAGTATCTGGCCATTTCTCTTTTAGAATATTAGTATACACAGTAGTCGCATAATCTGGTCTAAACCCAATATCTCCATTCGGAGTATAAGCATCCTTATCACGACGTTTCTTATTCGCGTTATAATTGCTAATCATAGGATCCATACAGCCACCTGTTACACCAAAAAATAATTTTGGGGCACCAAGTTTTACAAAATCCTGAAGATTATCATTCACATTAGGTTGCGGCACAATAGCGACACGTAACCCAAAACTTTCTAACATACGTCCTATAACTGCAGGACCAAACGTTGGATGATCTACATAAGCATCTCCGCTAAACAGAATCACATCGAGTGCTTCCCATCCGCGAATTTTCACCTCTTTGTTTGTGGTAGGTAACCAATCTGAAAGTTGTAATTCGTTCTTCACGTTGCAAAAGTAGTTAAAATATTGCCGCTTAGGCAGTACAAAAAGTTAAGGTGTATAATTTGGGCGTTACCCAGGGGTCGTGCTTTCGGCAGTCGCTTTTTTGTGTTGCATATACGCAACAACACAAAAAGAGCTTCAACAAATGCCTCAATCACTAACGCAGGCGTATTTGCTCGCGTCCGAGACTAAGTACAAAGCTATAGTTCACTTATAAATCTAAACCTTTTAAGCTCTCTACACGGTTTCTAATTAAGAAATCATCAATCGTTTCAAAATGCTCAATCACGCGTTTTTCTTTAAACTCAAAGACTTTCTTAGACAAGCCTTGTAAGAAATCACGATCGTGAGACACTAAAATCAGAGTACCATCAAAATTCTGAAGCGCTTCTTTTAACACATCTTTCGATTTTAAATCTAAGTGATTGGTAGGCTCATCGAGAATTAATAAGTTTACAGGTTCTAGTAAGAGTTTCACCATAGCTAATCTGGTTTTTTCACCACCAGATAACACACTTACTTTTTTATCAATATCATCACCTCGAAACATAAAACCACCTAAAATGCTTTTAATTTGAGTTCTTACATCACCTTGTGCGACTTCATCAACCGTTTGGAAAATCGTTAAACTCTCATCTAACAACGCCGCTTGGTTCTGAGCAAAATACCCAACCTTCACATTATGACCTAAACTACACGTCCCTTCCACATCAATTTCGCCTAAAATAGCTTTAATCATGGTGGACTTCCCTTCACCATTTCTTCCTACAAAACAAACCTTCTCTCCTCTAGCGATAGACATGTTAGCATTGTTAAACACCACATGATCATCATAAGATTTAGAAACATCTTTAACCGTCACCGGATAATCCCCAGAACGCTGCGTCGCCGGAAAACGTAATTTTAAGGCTGATGTATCTACATCATCAATTTCAATGATTTGTAATTTCTCAAGCATACGCTCACGAGATGTTACTTGATTGGTTTTGGAGTACGTCCCTTTAAAACGTTCAATAAACTGCATATTATCTGCAATAAACTTCTGCTGTTCTTGGTAAGCCTTTACCTGATGCGCACGTCTGTCTTCTCGTAATTGTAAGTAGTGCGTATAGTTTGCTTTATAATCGTAAATACGACCCATCGTCACTTCTATGGTTCTATTGGTAATATTATCTACAAAGGCGCGATCGTGAGAAATAACCACAACAGCATTCGCTTTATTCAATAAAAAATCTTCTAACCAAATAACCGATTCTATATCAATATGGTTGGTCGGCTCATCTAGTAAAATTAAATCAGGCTTTTGCAATAAAATCTTAGCCAATTCAATTCGCATACGGTAACCACCAGAAAACTCATTAGTTTGCCTTGTAAAATCCTCTTGTTTAAAACCTAACCCTTTTAATGCTTTCTCAACTTCCGCATCATAATTCACATCTTCTAAAGCGTAATATTTTTCCCCTAAATCAGAAACACGCTCAATGATTTTCATGTACTCGTCAGATTCGTAATCAGTTCTAGTTTCCAATTGCTTATTAAGACCTTCCATTTCGTCACGCATTTCATACACATGCTTAAAAGCTTTAGACGCTTCATCAAAAACAGTAGTATTATCTTCCGTTAATAAATGTTGAGGTAAATACGCAATAACAGCATCTTTAGGGCACCTCACATTACCACGCGTTCCACTCTGAACACCAGCAATAATTTTCATCATGGTAGATTTTCCTGCTCCATTTTTGCCCATTAAGGCAATCTTATCGTTGGCATTAATAGTAAACGACACATCGCTAAAAAGGGTGTGTCCACTAAATTCTACGGCTAAATTATCTACTGAAATCATGTTCTGAATTTTGAAGTTGCAAAACTACTAAATGGTAAGTCATTATTTTTAATTGTGAATAAAATTATATCGCGTTTTATTTCAGTCAATTCTAGTGGTGTTTCAGTCAATCTATGTTCTGGTTATAAATTAATTTTAGAACAAATTCAACTTCATATAAAATCAAACACTTATGATCATTACAAAAGTATTAGGATTAACAAGCGCACTCACTAGAAGTAAAAAAGCCAAAATCGCCATTTTAGGTTTAGAAATGGCCGTATTAGCTTATGCACTTTATCAACAAAAGCAAGAAAGGAAAAATAAGCGACTTAAATCTTAGTGGTATAAGATTTTGAAGTAATTTTGCAGTCGTATTTTAAGATTATGAGTATTATTTCAAAAGACATATCAAAAGCGGTTCAGCTTTTAACGGCTGAAGAACTTGTTGCTATTCCAACTGAAACAGTCTATGGTTTAGCAGGAAATATCTATAGCGAAAAGGCCATAAAAGCCATTTTTGAAACCAAGAAGCGTCCGTTTTTTAATCCGCTTATTGTTCACATTTCATCAATTGATAAACTCACTAGCATTGTAGAGTACATCCCAGCAAAAGCACAACTCCTAGCCGAAGCCTTTTGGCCAGGACCAATAACGTTGGTTTTAAAAAAGAAAGCGATTATTCCAGATTTAATAACAGGAGGAAAAGATACCGTTGCCGTGCGTGTGCCTAATCACCCAACAACGTTAGAATTATTACACCGCTTAGATTTTCCATTAGCAGCACCAAGTGCCAATCCTTTTAGTAGTATTAGCCCAACTACAGCGCAACATGTAGAAACGTATTTTAAAGATGATATTAAAATGGTTTTAGATGGTGGAGCGTGCACAAGTGGTATTGAATCTACTATTATTGGTTTCGAAAATGACGAACCTATTATATATAGACTAGGTTCAAAATCACTAGAAGATATTGAAGCCATAGTTGGAACGATTGAAATTAAAAATTCGGTTAAAAGTCAAACGGAAGCTATTCCGAATGCACCAGGCATGTTAGAACGTCACTACGCACCAAAAACAAAAACCGTCTTAACAAATAATATTTTAGAAGCAGTAAATCTTCATAAAAACAAACGTATTGGACTATTAACGTTTCAGTATGAAATTGAGCATCCTAATATTGAGGTTCAAATAGCACTTTCAACATCTGGTGATTTAGTTGAATCGGCTTCAAATTTATATGATGTGCTTCATCAGTTAGATAAGATGCATCTTGATATTATTATTGCTGAGGAATTCCCAGATTACGGCTTAGGAAAATCTATAAACGACCGACTCACTAGAGCCACAAAACACTAAACTAAAAAGACATTTTTTAAACACGCTGATTTTCAGTAGAAAAATATTTCCATCAAGGTTTGGTAAATCAATAGTTTATCGTAAATTTGCAAACTCTTTTTTGAAGAGAAATGTTTAATCTATTGTGTCATTTAAGGCACAATTATAAATCAAATTAGTGTGGATACATTAAGCTACAAAACAGTTTCAGCAAACAAAGCTACCGTTAATAAGGAGTGGGTTTTAGTTGACGCTGAAGGACAAACTTTAGGTCGCTTAGCTTCGAGAGTAGCAATACTTTTAAGAGGTAAGCACAAGCCTAATTTCACGCCACACGTTGATTGCGGTGACAACGTAGTTGTTGTTAATGCAGAAAAAATCAACTTAACTGGTAACAAATGGACGGAAAAAAGTTACATCCGTCACACAGGTTATCCAGGTGGACAAAAAAGTCTGACAGCTACTGAATTGTTTGAGAAAGACCCAAGCAGATTAGTAGAAAAGTCAGTGAAAGGAATGTTGCCTAAAAACAAATTAGGAGCAGCCCTTTTTAGAAATTTAACTGTTGTTTCAGGTACAAAGCATGCTCATGCAGCTCAAAAACCTAAAACAATGACATTAAACGAAATTAACTAAATGGAAGTAATTCACAAAATTGGCCGTAGAAAGACGGCTGTTGCTCGTGTGTACGTTGCCGAAGGTAGTGGCAAAATCACAGTGAACAAAAAAGACATGGCGGATTATTTTACTACTGCAACATTGCAGTATAAAGTAAACCAACCTTTAGCCTTGACTAACAATGATGGCAACTTTGATATTACTGTTAACGTATATGGAGGTGGTATCACCGGCCAGGCAGAAGCAATACGTTTAGGCCTTTCTCGCGTTATGTGCGAGTTAGATCCTGAAAACAGATTAGTATTAAAGCCAGAAGGTCTATTAACGAGAGACCCAAGAATGGTAGAAAGAAAGAAATTCGGACAAAAGAAAGCTCGAAAGAAATTCCAATTCTCGAAACGTTAATATCCAAACAACACTTAATTCAGAACTTGATTTTTCAGGTTCTGAATTATTTTATTTTATTGAAAAGATTCTGAATCAACTTTGGAATCAATTTAAAATATTTCAAAATAAATTTGAAATAAAGTTTAGCATCTAAATGAAGCCAACAGCCTATAGCTAAAAAGCTAAAAGCCCAACGGAACATTGCTAATTTAACAGAACGTAAACTATTACAAAATGGAAAAAGTAGAAGTAAAAGAATTACTTGAAGCAGGTGTACACTTCGGTCACCTTACACGTAAGTGGAACCCAAACATGGCTCCTTACATCTATATGGAACGTAACGGTATCCATATTATCAACCTTTATAAGACAGCAGCAAAAATTGAAGAAACTTCTGAAGCTTTAGCTAAAATAGCAGCATCAGGAAAGAAAATCTTATTCGTTGCTACAAAAAAACAAGCTAAAGACATCGTAGCTGAAAAAGCTGGTGCAGTTAACCAACCTTATATTACTGAGCGTTGGCCTGGTGGAATGTTAACTAACTTTGTTACAATCAGAAAAGCCGTTAAAAAAATGGCTTCTATTGATAGAATGAAGAAAGATGGTACATTCAACTCTTTATCTAAAAAAGAGCGTTTACAAGTAGATCGTTTACGTGCAAAATTAGAAAAGAATTTAGGTTCTATTTCTGATATGACACGTTTGCCAGGTGCTATCTTTGTTGTAGATATTATGCGTGAGCATATTGCAATAAAAGAAGCTCAAAAATTGAATATTCCAATTTTTGCAATGGTAGATACAAACTCTGATCCACGTGAAGTAGATTATTTAATCCCTTCAAATGATGATGCTTCTAAATCTATAGACAAAGTCTTATCTATCGTAACTTCTGCTATTGCTGATGGTTTAAACGAAAGAAAAGCTGAACGTTCAGATAAAGAAGGTAAAGCTCAAAAAGGAGAAGCTAAAGCTAAGCCTGCTCAAAAAGCAGAAAAAGCAGCTGTATCTGAAGAAGAAGAATAAATAACATTTATACAATACTAAAAGTCATTTGGTTCTTTTCTTTTTGAAAATTAATTAAATGACTTTTTAAATTTAAAAATTATGGAAAATACTGTAAAAATTACAGCAGCAGACGTAAACAAGCTAAGACAAGCAACTGGTGCTGGGATGATGGATTGTAAAAAAGCCTTAGTTGAAGCTGGTGGAGATTTTGATAAAGCCATTGACGTTTTACGTAAAAAAGGACAAAAAGTTGCAGAAAAAAGAGCTGACAGAGATTCTTCTGAAGGTGCTGCTGTTGCTAAAATAAATGCAGATAATACATCTGGTGTTGCTATCGTTTTAGGTTGTGAAACTGATTTCGTTGGTAAAAACGACACTTTTGTAGCATTAGCTAACCAATTAGCTGATATCGCATTAAATCATGACACAAAAGAAGCCTTTTTAGCTGCTGATTTTGGTGGTATGACTGTTGCAGAAAAATTAGTAGAACAAACTGGAGTTATCGGTGAGAAATTAGACATCACTGCTTTCGAAAAATTAGATGCTCCTTATGTTGGACAATATGTACACATCAACAAAATTGCTGCTTTAGTAGGTTTATCTGCTAAAGTTGATAACGTTGAAACTTTAGTTAAAGATGTTGCAATGCAAGTTGCTTCTATGGGAGCATCATCATTATCTTACAAAGATTTTGACCCTGCTTTTATTGCATCTGAAACTGAAGCGCGTATCGCTGTTATTGAAAAAGACAATATCGAATTAGGACGTTTAGGTAAAACCTTAAAGAATGTACCAAGTTACATCTCTATGGCTCAATTAACTCCTGAAGTTATTGCTGAAGCTGAAGAAGCTGCAAAAGCAGAATTAAAAGCTGAAGGTAAACCAGAACAAATCTGGGATAGAATTTTACCTGGTAAAATGGAGCGTTTCATTTCTGATAACACAACTTTAGACCAAGAACAATGTTTGTTAGATCAAAAGTTTATCAAAGATGATAAGCAAACTGTTTCTGATTACGTTGCAACTTATGGTGATGTTACTGTTACTAGTTTTAAACGTGCTACAGTAGGATAATTAAGTAACTGCAAAAGCAGAATTTACATACCTTTTAAAAGTCATTATCCATATTTTGGATAATGACTTTTTTTTAGCGTTTTTTTCACTTTTACAGATGCTAATAATTACGTAGCTTTGCTCAACTTTTAAATCATCTATTGAAATGAGCCACGATGATACTAATTTTAAAAGAGTACGTACTTGGCAAATTTTACACAGACTAAAAATAGCAACAGAAACTATCTAATGAAATATAAAAGAATATTACTAAAATTATCTGGAGAAGCCTTAATGGGAAATCGTCAATATGGTATAGACCCTGAGCGACTTTCAGAATATGCTCTAGATATTAAAGAAATAACAGAATTAGGTGTAGAAGTAGCTATAGTTATAGGTGGTGGAAACATTTTTAGAGGTGTCGCAGGTGCTATGCACGGTATGGATCGTGTGCAAGGTGATCATATGGGTATGCTCGCCACTGTGATAAATGGTTTAGCTTTACAAAACGCATTAGAAGATAAAGGTATCAAAACACGTTTACAGACTGCTATTAAAATTAATGAAGTTGCTGAACCGTTTATAAGACGAAAAGCAATGAGTCATCTTAATAAAGGTCGTGTTGTAATTTTTGGTGGTGGAACAGGAAATCCTTATTTCACAACAGATTCTGCTGCCGTATTACGTGCCATAGAAATAGAAGCTGATGTAATCTTAAAAGGAACGCGTGTTGATGGTATTTATTCAGCCGATCCAGAAAAAGATAGTACAGCCGTTAAGTTTGATCAGATTTCTTTTAAAGATGTCTTACTTAAAGGTTTAAAAGTTATGGATACAACCGCATTTACTCTAAGTCAAGAAAATGAATTGCCAATTATTGTTTTTGATATGAATAAAAAAGGAAACTTACTAAAAGTAGTTTCTGGAGAAAATATAGGAACAGAAGTCAATGTTTAAACTTTGGCTTAAACTTTGATAACTCTCAATTAAAAAGTTAACACAATGAACGAAGACATTCAATTTATAATAGACACCACAAAAGAAGCTATGGATGCTGCTCTTAAGCATTTAGCTAAGCAATTCACAAATATTAGAGCAGGTAAAGCTAGTCCTGCAATGTTAGGTAGCGTCATGGTAGATTATTACGGCTCACAAACTCCGTTGAGTCAAGTGGCAAATGTAAATACACCAGACGGAAGAACAATAACAGTTCAGCCATGGGAAAAAAATATGCTTCAAGAAATTGAACGTGGAATTATGATTGCTAATCTTGGTTTTAATCCCATGAATAATGGTGATACAATCATTATAAATGTACCACCACTAACTGAAGAGAGACGACGTGATTTAGCAAAACAAGCAAAATCAGAGGCCGAAGATGCTAAAATTGGGGTAAGAAGCGCACGTAAGGATGCTAATCATGACATTAAAGATTCGGATGTATCTGAAGATTTACAAAAAAATGCTGAAGCCGATGTGCAAAAACTTACCGATACTTATGTTAAGAAAATAGACGAAGTTCTAGAGCTTAAGGAAAAAGAGATTATGACCGTGTAATTTTAACACGCATAAAATATAACATCCCATTACAATTGGGATGTTTTTTTTAATATCACAATTAAACATTTTAAATGCGAAAGCACCTGTTTGTCGTTTTACTTATAACGCTTGCATCTTACAGTTATGCACAGCAAACACTTGTAAGTAAAAAAGACTCAACAAAAACAGTTCAAGATTCCATTAAGAAAACAGAATTCTTAAATCATATTGGTAACGGATTTCTTCCTTTTAATTATTTCAATTTAGATTTAAAATACCTTATTAAGTTTAATCAATACGAAGGTGTAAGAAGCGGATTAGGTGGTGTTACTAATAACCGATTTTCTGAACGTTACCGCATCGATGGCTATTTGGTTTATGGTTTTAAAGATAAAGAGATTAAATACAAAATCGGTGGCGGATTTAGAGTTAATGAAGCAACAGACACATGGATTAATCTTGCTTATACTGATGATTTACAAGAAACAGGAAGTTCAAAATTTTTAACCGATAAGCGCTTTTTCACCTTTTTTGAACCACGTTTACTAAACATTGATTTGTTTCATAAACACATTACAAAATCGGTTTCAATACAACACAAAATAACTAATCATTTACTTTCAGAAACGCAATTAGCGACTTCTAAAATAGAGCCAACCTATTTTTACAATTTTGCCATAAAGGATAAAACCTACTCTACCTTTGATTTAAGTACTGTTAAAGCAAGTTTACAATGGAGTCCGTTTAGCACCTATACCACCGAAAATGACAAATTGAAAGAGACCAAGGATGGTTTTCCAAAATTTACACTTCAATACACACAAGCCGTCAGATCTATTTTAGGTAGTGATTTTAATTTTTCTAAACTCGATTTTCGGACCGTACAACAATTTAAACATAAAAATGATGCCATAACAAGTATTACACTTGTTGCAGGTATTGCAGAAGGCAACACTCCAATAACACATTTGTATCACGCTTATCCAAATAACATTAGAAAAGAAACCATACTTCAGCGTTTTTCTGTTGCGGGTTTAAATAGTTTTGAGACGATGTATTTCAATGAGTTTTTTAGCGATCGGTTTTCAACATTACAACTAAAGCACACTTTTAATCGTTTTAATATTTCGGATCGTTTTAAACCACAACTGGTTTTAATATCGCGCTATGCTGTCGGAAACATGAATAATATTAATAGACACCAAGGCATTGAGTTCAGTACTCTCGATAAACTCTACTCTGAATCTGGTTTTGAAATTAACAAATTGCTCTTCGGTTTTGGACTCAGTTTTGCCTACAGATATGGTGGTTATCACTTGCCTAATTTTGAAGATAACATTGCCTTTAAGTTTACCTTCAATATTTCACTTTAGTATAAATTATATTACTGTTAATTAACCTACAAATCCTTAGGTTTTTTCTACCTTTGCCGCTCATTTCTCTCGCTAGACGAGATTTATGTAGAATGATGGTTTCATCAAAACAATAATGTTTATTTCAATCAATTTCTTATGAGCTTGCTCTAAGGCAGTTTTACTACAGCATGTTTAAACTTTTTACCACAGGATTTTGGGAAGCTATTGCAAGACTTATTCTTCGTAATAAAATCTTTATTCTTATTGCTATTATCTTAGCAACTATATTTTTCAGCTCCCAATGGAAACACATGCGTTTTTCATCTACGGAAGCGAATTTATTACCAGATGACCACGAAGTAAACCTTGTTTATAACGAATTTTTAGAAATTTTTGGAGAAGAAGGCAACCTTGTTGTACTCGGTGTCAAAGATTCTACACTATTCTCTGTAAAACAACTGAATGCTTGGAATAAACTTGCAGATTCCTTTAAAGGCTATGATGAAGTTGAAGCTGTTTTATCTATAAAAGATCTTAAAAAACTAGTTAAAAACACTGAAAAAGTACAGTTTGAATTAGAGCCTTTTATAACGGATTCCATAAGTAGTATTGAAGAAGTTAACAAACTTCAAGATGAACTTTTTAATCAATATCCTTTTTACGATAATTTCTTATTTAATGCAGAGACCAAAACTATAAGAACGGCACTCTACTTAAAGAAAGATATTATTAATACACCTGCTAGAAAAGCATTTATTTTAAATAACCTTCAGGAAAAAATTGATGCCTTTGAAGCCCAAACCGGACTCGATGTTAGAGTTTCGGGAATGCCTTATATCCGAACTTTAAGTTCGCAGAGCATTATAGATGAAATTCCTATTTTTATTGGAGGAGCACTATTTGTAACCTCATTAATTTTCTTCTTGTTCTTTAGATCCTTTAGAGCGACTTTTATTTCGCTGGTGGTAGTTTGTATTGGAGTGATGTGGACCTTTGGAATCTTAGGTATACTAGGTTATGAAATTACAGTACTAACGGCTTTAATTCCACCTCTCATCATCGTTATCGGAATCCCAAATTGTATTTTCTTAATCAACAAATTTCAACATGAAGTAAAATCTCACGGAAATAAAGTAAAGTCGTTACAACGTGTAATTACTAAAGTTGGTAACGCTACTTTAATGACTAATGTAACAACGGCTTCTGGTTTTGCTACATTTATACTTACAGAAAGTACATTACTTAAAGAGTTTGGTATTGTTGCTTCGTTGAGCATTCTTGCCATTTTTACATTGTGTTTACTCATTATTCCTATAATGTATACGTTCTTACCTTACCCTAAAGAACGCCATTTAGAACATTTAAATAAACGTTGGATTGGCGCCTTTGTGAACTGGATGGAATCAATGGTAAAGAATAAAAAGATAACAATTTATATTACTACTCTTATTCTAATTGTTGTTAGTATTATTGGTATTCACCAAATTAAAATTTCGGGTAGTCTCATTGAAGACATGCCTCAAAACACAGAATTTTTTAAGGATATTCGATTTTTCGAATCTGAATTTAATGGTATTATGCCATTAGAAATAATGATAGATACGAAGCGTAAAAAAGGAGTTATGAAATTAGCGACTTTAAAACGTATGGATGAGCTTGAGGAGTTAATTACGGATATCCCAGAATTATCGCGACCAATTTCGGTGGTAAGTATCGTAAAATATAGCAAACAGGCCTATTACAACGGTAATCCTAAATATTACCAATTACCAACAAGTCAAGAAAATAGTTTCATCTTATCGTATGCTAAAAACTCAACCTCGAATGTTGATATGCTTAGCAATTTTGTAGATAGCACAGGCCAATATGCACGTATTACTACCTTTATGAAGGATATTGGTACTGATAAAATGGAGCGTATTCAAGAAGACCTTCAAGCTGAAATAGACAAGTTATTTCCTAAAGAACGTTATAATGTAATCATTACAGGTAAAGCTTTAGTTTTTCAAAAAGGAACTAAATATTTGGTTAAAAACTTAGCCATTTCATTGACACTTGCCATTGTACTTATTGCGCTATTTATGGCGTATTTGTTCCGTTCTTTTAAAATGATAATTGTATCCTTAATTCCTAATTTACTACCACTTTTAGTAACAGCAGGAATCATGGGTTACATTGGTGTACCTATAAAGCCTTCAACTATTTTAGTGTTTAGTATCGCTTTTGGTATTTCGGTAGATGATACTATTCACTTTTTAGCAAAATACAGACAAGAGTTACAAGCCAACAATTGGAAAATTAAAAAATCTGTTTATGCAGCACTTAGAGAAACTGGCGTTAGTATGATTTATACTTCAATTGTATTATTCTTTGGGTTCTCGGTATTTACCATTTCTAGCTTTGGTGGCACCGTAGCTTTAGGAGCTTTAGTTTCTATAACCTTACTATTTGCCATGCTGTCTAACTTACTCTTGTTACCGTCGTTATTACTATCTTTAGAGCGCAATATTGCCAATAAAGAAGTCTTAAGAAAACCTTCCATCAATGTTATTGCTTTGGAAGATGATAACGAAGACGACAAATCAAACTAAGCATATCATTATATTTTAGCCTTAAAAAATTATTAAAAAAATGACTTCAAAAACTGTAGCACAATTATTATCACAAGATGTCACCTTACAAGACGTTAGCATTAAAGGGTGGGTAAGAACGTTTAGAGCCAATCGATTTATAGCTTTAAATGATGGTTCTACCATAAATAATATTCAATGTGTTGTTGATTTTGAAAATTTTGACGAAGCCCTTTTAAAACGTGTTACTACGGGAGCTGCAATTCATATTACAGGCGAGTTAGTAGAAAGTCAAGGTAAAGGACAATCGGTTGAAATTGTTGTAAAAACATTAGAGGTTCTAGGCGATTCTGATCCAGAAACCTACCCTATTCAACCAAAAAAACATTCGTTTGAATTTTTAAGAGAAAACGCTCATTTACGTACAAGAACAAATACGTTTAGTGCTGTAATGCGTTTACGTTCTTCATTATCTTTTGCTGTTCATAAATACTTTAATGAAAATGGCTTTAACTATATGCACACACCTATTATTACAGGAAGTGATGCTGAAGGTGCAGGTGAAATGTTTAAGGTTACCAACTTAGATTCAAAAAACCCGCCATTAAATGAAGATGGTTCTGTAAATTATAAAGAAGATTTCTTCGGAAAAGAAACAAATTTAACGGTATCTGGTCAGCTTGAAGCTGAATCTTACGCTATGTCTTTAGGGAAAGTGTATACGTTTGGCCCAACGTTTAGAGCAGAAAACTCTAATACGTCGCGTCACTTAGCTGAGTTCTGGATGATAGAACCAGAAGTTGCTTTTATGGACTTAGCTGGTAATATGGATTTGGCTGAAGATTTCATGAAGTCTGTATTGAGCTATGTTTTAGAAAACAATAAAGAAGATTTAGAGTTTTTAGACAAGCGTCTTTTAGATGAAGAAAAAACAAAACCTCAGGCAGAACGCAGCGAAATGAGCTTAATTGAAAAAATTAAGTTTGTTGTAGATAACAACTTTAAACGTGTAAGCTATACAGAGGCTATAGATATCTTAAAAAACTCTAAACCAAATAAAAAGAAGAAATTCAATTATATTATTGAAGAATGGGGAGCTGATTTACAATCTGAGCACGAACGTTTCTTAGTAGAAAAGCATTTTAAATGTCCGGTAATATTATTTGATTACCCAGCCAACATTAAAGCCTTTTACATGCGTTTAAATGAAGACGGAAAAACGGTAAGAGCTATGGATATTTTATTCCCTGGTATTGGCGAAATGGTTGGAGGATCGCAACGTGAAGAGCGCTTAGATGTCTTAAAAGAAAAGATGAAAGCTTTAGATATTTCTGAAGAAGAGTTATGGTGGTATTTAGATCTACGTAAATATGGTTCGGCAGTACATTCTGGTTTCGGATTAGGATTTGAACGCTTAGTTATGTTTGCTACAGGAATGGGAAATATAAGAGATGTTATTCCTTTTCCTAGAACACCACAAAATGCAGAGTTTTAATTTCTAAATAATATACCTGACAGGTATCAAAAACCTGTCAGGTTTTTTTATTACATTTATAATCAACAGAAATTTTATGTCTCTAAAGCAGTTTTTATCATTTAAACTATCTCAAAAGTTATCTCCACAGCAGATACAACTTATGAAGTTGATTCAATTGCCTACACAGGCTTTTGAGCAACGTTTGAAGCAAGAGTTAGAAGAAAACCCCGCCTTAGATACCGGAAAAGAATCAGAAGCGTCTGAAGACAATGTAGATGAATTTGATAATTCTGAAACGGATTATGATGACAATGAAACGATTGAAGCTGATGATATTAATATCGACGAATACCTAAGCGACGATGAAATCCCTGAATACCGTACGCAAGCCAATAATTACAGTGCTGATGATGAAGATAAGACGATGCCTTATGCTGCTGGGACTTCATTTACGCAACATTTAATAAATCAGTTAAACACCTTTAGATTAACCGAACAAGAAGAAGAAATTGCGTATTTCCTGGTTGGTAGTGTTGATGAAAGCGGTTACATACGTCGTTCTCTAGCTGATATTACAGATGATTTAGCTTTTACACAAAATGTGTATACAACAGAAGAGGAAGTTGAAAAAGTACTAAATATTGTGCATCTATTAGATCCTGCAGGTGTTGGCGCTCGCAATCTTCAAGAATGTTTAAGCATTCAGTTACATAGAAAAGAACAGCATCCAGATGTTGAATTGGCAACAACTATTATAGATAAAGGCTTTGAGCAATTTACCAAAAAGCACTATAAGAAGTTAATGCAAAAATTTAATATTAACGAAGAGCAACTCAAAGAGGCTATAGAAGAGGTCGAAAGACTTAATCCTAAACCTGGTGGTTCTTATGCTGGTAATAACAAAATCGTAGAACATATTGTACCAGACTTTGCTATAAAGATTGTAGATGGAGAATTGGAACTTACTCTAAATGGTAGAAATGCACCAGAATTGCATGTCTCTCGGGAATACAATAATATGCTTAAAGGTTATAAAGAGACTAAAGAAAAGTCTAGAGCCCAAAAGGATGCAGTAATGTTTATAAAACAAAAATTAGATGCTGCTAAGTGGTTTATTGAAGCGGTAAGACAACGTCAGCAAACTTTATTTGTTACCATGAGTTCGATTATGCATTACCAAAAAGAATACTTCTTATCTGGTGATGAGCGTAATTTGCGCCCTATGATATTAAAAGATATCGCTGACGAAATTGAAATGGATGTGTCTACCATTTCTAGAGTTGCCAACAGTAAGTATGTTGACACTCCTTACGGCACAAAATTAATTAAAGAATTCTTCTCAGAATCGATGACTAACGATCAAGGAGAAGAAGTTTCAACTAGAGAAATTAAAAAGATTCTAGAAACGGTTATAGAAGAAGAAAGTAAAAAGAAACCTTTGACTGATGAAGCGCTTTCTAAAATCTTAAAAGAAAAAGGTTATCCAATAGCAAGACGGACTGTTGCTAAATATAGAGAGCAATTAGATATTCCTGTGGCGCGATTGAGAAAGGAACTTTAAACTTTTAATTAGTACAACTTTCACAATAACTTCTGCGCAAATAATCGTTTGCCAATAGCTGAAACGTGACTCCTCCATTTTCAACAGCATTAAATATTTTACAATATCTTTTACTGTTAAGGTTTATAGCGTTTAACATAATTGCTCTATAAGCATCAGTCTTAGTGAGCTCATTATCTGTTAGTGTTAAGTTTAAGTAGTAAAATAGTAGATCTTCATCAACATCTATAGAACGTGCCTTTTTAGTTAATAATTCAGCCGCTTTATCCGTATTTGCATAATACACTAAATACTGCGCTAAACTAAAATAGTCAAAATCGGAAAGGGATACTTTCTTATAGGCATTAGTAATGTAATTTACCGACTTATCTTTGTTTTTGTAATCGCGCTCGCGCATATACTTTTCACTTTTAATGATGTGATAATTAATCATCATCCTATCGATAAGCTGCTGGTCAATACCAAAACTTTTTAGAGCGTAAATTTCTGATTTAAACGTATCATCATTTACAGGTTCAATATTGTGACGCCAAATTAAAAATTTCAAGGCAACTAAATTATAACGCACTTTTGGATTCTTAGCTTCTAATTTTTTAAGAGCTTCTAGTTCATTCCTTACGATAATAAGTTGCTTCTGGTCTAATAGGTATTTAGTGGCACTATTATTATTTAAAAAATCAATGAATTTCAACTGTGCAGGAATTTCCATATTTTTTAAAATATTTGGTGATACTTCCTTATTCTTTAGTTTTTCAAAAATTGAATTTTGTATTTGGGCAGCTTCATCTAATTTACCATCCTTTATGGACGAATTAAAGAGTCCTACGAGCTCTGTTGTAGATTTTGCTTTATAGATATCTTTCCGTTCCAATTCTAACGTAATAATCGCTTTTCTATGGTTTTTTAAATACGGCTCCATGTCTTGAGAAAAAGCACCTACAAGCTTAGATTTTAATTCACTCTTACTTAGAGCCTTTAGGTTCTCGTATTTTGTACCTTCAATATCATTTAAAAATTCAACCCAATTTTCTGAAGAAGATATAGTTGTTTTGATATTGGGTTTCTGATATGATTGAATGGCCTTGGCAATACTATTAGCTCTTTCTTGTTGCAATTCTATATTGCGTTCTAAACCACCTTCAATAGATGAATACGCTTTGATGTTTATCGTCTTTATATTAAAATTTGTTAAGTTTAATGAATCGTAAACTGGCTTTATATCCGCTGATGAGTATTGTGTCTTATTCTTCTCAAACGGTATTTTAAACCGAAGCGTTTTGTACTTTATTTGAAATGACTCATCTTCAATATCTGCAACCTTCTCATTTTTAAAACTTATAGAATCTAAATACATGCCCATATCTAGCAAGTCCCATTTGTAGGCTTTAATATCATAGATAATTTGATAGCGACAGAGCGTTTTATTACCTAAGAAAAGCATATTGTATTCTAGTTCTTTATTCTTCAGGTTATCTGGTAATTTACCCACTAATACACGATAGGAATTTTCACCAATAGATTTTAAGCCGCTTTTAAGTCGAGAGGCATAGACAGGTCTTAACAATTCGCCTCTAATCTGATCCGGTTTAATGGTTTCTATTGTGCAATCATACATATCCTTAGAAACGACATCAATAGCAATACCATCCGTATCACTTTTAAATAAACTATTGAACCACGATTTGTCATTGGTATGAAAGTACAAATTACCATTGTCATTTTTTATAGTAAAATTTACTTCTTTAGGTTTTTGCTGAAATACCGAAAAACAATTCCTACAAGCTCGATTTCTTTCAGATTCCGATTTGGGGAAAATGACTCCATAATTACCTTGAGCCAAGGTATAATTTAGACTTAGTAAAATGAGTAAACTTAGAGTGATGTATTTTTTAATCATTCGTTGTTTTTTATAAAAGTAAAATATATAATCTACTTATAAACTATAGCATCAATATTTTGAAGATAAAACTTTACATTTGTTATTACACATGAAAGAATTTATTTTAAAAGGTATATCGTTTGTTTTTCACCCATTAATAATGCCATTATTGGGTATATTATTTTACTTTTCTAAAACTCCACGTTACATTCCAGAGCCGATAAGAAATGCTAAAATATTTTCGATTGTAATCCTTACAATCATTTTACCGATCCTTTTATTCTTCCTACTCAAAACAATCAATAAGGTTAATTCTATCTATCTAAAAAGTACCAAAGAGCGCTTAATACCATTATTTATCAATTGTATTATAATTGTGTTGATTCTAATACGCGTTTTAACACCAGATGAAATTATAGAATTATACTACTTCTTTTTAGGTATTCTATGTTCTACTTTAACATGTTTTATATTGGCTGTTTTTAAAATAAAAGCAAGTATTCATATGATAGCTGCCTCTGGCTTTTTTATGTTCGCTGTTGCATTAAGTTTGCATTATCATATAAATATCATTGGTACAATTGCGCTAATGATGATTATTCTAGGTGCCATTGCCACATCGCGTTTACATCTAAAAGCGCACACCCCTCAAGAATTGATAATAGGTGTTTTTACAGGATTAATGCCGCAGTTTATCCTTCTTAATTATTGGTTATAGCACATAAAACATCAATCCTATTTTTAAGGATTTCATATCTATACTTTCACCTTCGAACGCTATGTCATTATCAAAAATTGAGTTTAAACCATAATACACATGAAAATTCCAAGTACTATAACCAGCACTCAGAGTTAAACCATATTGAATTTTATTAAAGCTATCTATATTAGACAGTTTCTCATTAGCCAAATCACTCTTAAAAGTTGTAGTATTATATAGTAAGTACCCTATTTTAAACCCTGTGTAAATACGCCAAAAATTATAATCTTCTGGATTAGAAGTTCTCCATCTAATTTCTAAAGGCACTTCTACGAGGTACGTAGCAAACTTATTCTTAGATACATTATAGTCACTTTCATCTATTTTACTAAAGGATATCGTCTTATTAATTTCTTCAATCAATACGTTTTTTTGGTTATAAGAATTAGTAGAAACCCCTAAACCTAAACCTATCGAAACATTACGTTTTTCGTTAATTGGCATATCTCTTATAAAACCAAAATGAAACCCCGATGAAAAACCAGATTGAGAGACTCCATTCGGCTTTTCATTCAGTATATTATAGGTTACTGACGCATAGAATTGGTCCTCTCTGTAATCTTTATATAATTTGGACGCATCTATATTCTCATTTTGCGAAAACCCCAAAAAACCTATTAATATAAATATAAGTAGCAAGTAACTTTTTATGTGTTGATACCGATACTTTTTTAGATTGTGATATGCTCTCATTATAATCTTTTATTTAGAGATAACGTATTTAGCATGATTGTTAAATATTGATAAAGCTACAAAATCTTTAATATCAATTAAACAAAAAACGCCCTGAGATTGTTTCTCAGGACGTTTTTATATAAAATTAAGAATTTATTATAAATTTTCGTTTTTAGTATTAGCTATATACATCACTTTTAATGCATTAGCTTTACGCAATTCTTGCTTAATATCTGATACTAAACCTGCATTGGTCTCTTTATCGATTTTAAGACCAATTACGACTCTACTTTGTAAGTCTTCGTTCAAATCGTTTATACCCTGAATAACTGATGATTGCACATCTTCTACAGTAATATAAGCATCATTAAATTGAATCCTTGGTTCTTTACCAAATTGCTTGTATAAATCGCTTGGTTTTCCTGCATAAATAAAGATTGTTCTGTCTTTTTTAAGTTTTTCAACCTGATCGGCACTAGGCAATCTGTTTTCAATCATTAAAGTACTGTCTCTCATTACAGTTGCAACCATAAAAAAGAAAAGCAACATAAATACAATATCTGGAAGTGATGCCGTTGAAATTGCGGGCAATCCACCTTTATCTTTTTTTCTAAACTTAGACATAATTGTTACTTTTTATTATTTTTCAGGTTCTGCTTCAGACAATTTCATTGGGAATAATAACTTAACGGTTTCAATTCGCTCATTAAGTACCTCATCCTTACTAAATTGATTCTTCTCTTTCTCTTCAAGCATAGCGGTAAACACCTTATCAGCATCTGGATAATACTTTTTGTATAGTCTTTCTGCTTCTCGCTCTCTTAAGAAATTATAGGCTGCAACCAACTCATTTTGTACATCGATGTACTTTTCATAAGTGGTTTCTCTATCGTGCTTCATTGAGATAATTGCTTTATCTGGATGGTCTGAGGAATCCTCTAAACGCTTTCCTTTACAATAATCACAAGACTCACCTTCTGGGTTAGTTCCGCCTCCATTATCTAAAAAATCAATAGCTGCTTGTCTTAGTTCACTAATCGGAATTTCCTCCTCTTCTACTAAGAGTTGGTTATTACGGTTAATATTAACAGTAAATAGATTTTTTTGTCTAATAATTGGTGGTTCAACTTCAGTGTCATCAATAGGTGGCAAACTTCTTAATAATCCTTTGTCCTTTTCAATAGTAGTTGTTACTAAGAAAAAGATAAGTAATAAGAAGGCAATGTCAGCCATTGATCCTGCATTTACTTCGGGTGCTGCTCTTTTTGCCATGTTATATTATTTACTAATTACTTTTTTAACTCCTGAGAAAATCATAGTTATTGCAGCAATTGCTAATAATACATAGAATGCAATTAAACCGGCACCAACCATGTGAGACTGTCCTTCTGTTGCCAAATCGTCACCACTTTTGTATACTATTGTATCTCCTCCAGATAAAGCATAAGAAATGGCTAATACAGCTACAAACGCACCAACACCAATTAATGTACTTTTAAGAGAAGCCGTATTTGTAATTAGATTTTGTACAACAAAAAACAATACAAATGCAACAACTAATCCTAATATCACGTAAGCACTGTAGGCCATAGGCTCAAACAAACCTGCTTCACCACCTGTTTCCATAGCTTCGTCACCAGCAACAATAATTCTCACAAGAGAAATGATACCAAACAAACTAAGAGCAGCGGCAATAATTTTAAATATTTTGTGCATAATTAATTTTTATTTTTTGTGTCTTACTAATAAATCCATCAAAGTAATTGATGCATCTTCCATATCATTTACAATACTGTCTATTTTCGCAATGATATAATTATAAAAAATTTGAAGTATAATCGCTACAATAAGACCAAATACAGTTGTTAAAAGTGCTACTTTAATACCACCTGCTACTAATGATGGGTTCATATCACCTGCAGCTTCAATTTTATCAAATGCAGAAATCATACCAATTACCGTACCCATGAAACCAAGCATTGGTGCCAAAGCGATAAATAATGAAATCCAAGACACATTCTTTTCCAATTGTCCCATTTGTACACCACCATAAGCTACAACAGCTTTTTCAGCAGCATCGATATCTTCATCGGCTCTGTCTAAACCTTGATAGAATATAGAGGCAACAGGTCCTTTTGTATTTCTACAAACTTCCTTTGCTGCTTCGATACCACCAGAATTTAGTGCATCTTCTACATTTTGAGTTAATTTTTTAGTGTTTGTAGTCGAAAGATTTAAAAAGATAATTCTCTCAATAGCAATTGCCAAACCAAGAATTAAACATAATAGTACAATACCCATAAAGCCTGCACCCCCTTCAATAAAACGCTTTTTTAATACTTGATGGAAACTCAAATCTTCTTCTGCCGCAGCATCATCACTTTGAGTTACACTTGTTACAGTTGCTGTTGCACTTGCAAAGGCTGTTGTTGCATTGGCATTAACAGTTCCGATAGCCATTAAACATGTTATGGCAAGGATAGAAAATAATCTTTTCATTGTTCTGAATCTTAATTTTATTAGTTAAAGTGTTAAAGGTAAAAAAAAATATGCAATAATCACGTAAAATATCAGCAGAGAGGAAGGGATTCGAACCCTCGATACCCTTTTGAGGTATACACACTTTCCAGGCGTGCGCCTTCGACCACTCGGCCACCTCTCTCTAAATTTATTTCAAATTACATAGTGCCAAATAACGAAAAAATCTTCAAACACTAAAATTTATAGTGTTATTTTCTGTTATTTTTAGGACATTTCACCTCTTAAGGACGTTTCGAAAATAGTTTTGAATTCTTTTCCTTCAATTTTCTCGCCTAAAAGGTACATCATTTTGGCTATCGCCGCTTCTATAGTAATATCTTTTCCGGAAATAACACCAATCAATTTTAACTGTGAACTGGTTTCATATTGGCCCATATTTACACTACCTCCTGCGCATTGGGTAACATTAATTATATGAAGTCCATTGTTAATTGCTTCTCTTAATAATTTTATAAACCAAGCTTCGCTTGTTGCATTGCCAGAACCGTAAGTTTCTATAATAAGTCCTTTAATTAATTTACTTGTAAGAATAGCTTCGCATATTGGTCTAGAAATACCTGGAAACAATTTTAAAACCCCAATATTAGTGTCCATGGCTGTACGCAAAATCAATTTTGTGTTTGGGGTTGGCTTCCATAAATGTTCAGAATTAACTTTTAAATGGACTCCAGATTCTGCTAAATGCGGATAATTTAACGACTCAAAAGCTTCAAAATGTTCAGCATTTAATTTAGTCGTTCTATTGCCTCTGTATAATTTATATTCAAAATATAAGCCTACTTCTCTAATGACAGGTATACCTTCAATATTTAAAGAGGCCATCTGTATCGATGTAATTAGGTTTTCCTTTGCATCCGTACGTAAATCTCCAATTGGTAATTGTGAACCGGTAAAGATTACTGGTTTTGCTAAGTTTTCTAACATAAAACTAAGTGCAGATGCCGAATAACTCATCGTATCACTACCATGCAAAACCACAAAACCATCATATTTTAAATAATTCTCACCTATAATAGTCGCTATATCTCCCCAATATTTAGGATTCATGTTGGATGAATCTATGGGCTCTTCAAAAGAAATGGTATCAATGGTACAATCTAGTAATCGTAATTCTGGGATCTTAACAAGCAGACTATTAAAATCGAATGCTTTTAGCGCACCAGTTTCAACATCTTTAATCATACCAATGGTGCCACCGGTATATATTAATAGAATATGTGGTTGTTTTGTCATTTAAATTCCGAATATAGCTTTTGAATTTTCTGTAGTAATGGTAGCGATTTCTTCTTCACTTATTTCATAAAGTTCTGCTAATTTTTCTAAGACTTTATATATGTGAGCACTTTCATTTCGTTTTCCTCGGAATGGTTTTGGTGCCAAATAAGGCGAATCCGTTTCTAAAACAATGTGTTTGAGATCTATTTGGTTGATAAATTGATCTATTTTACCATTCTTAAAAGTAACGACTCCCCCTATTCCTAATTTCATATTATAGGAAATTGCCTTTTCCGCTTGCTCTAAAGTACCAGTAAAACAATGAAAAATCCCGAATAAATCATCAGACTTCTCTTGTTCTAAAACTTCAAAAATTTCATCGAAAGCGTCCCTACAATGGATAACGATAGGCAAGTTATATTGTTTTGCAAGATTTATTTGATGTTTGAAGGCTTCAATTTGAATATCTAAAGTCGTTTTATCCCAATACAAATCAATTCCAATCTCTCCAATAGCACAAAATTTTCGTTGTGCTAATAATTCGTCCACAAGACGCAATTCCTCTTTATAATTATCTTTTACAGAAGTAGGATGCAAACCCATCATTAAAAAGACATGTTCAGGGAAATCTTTTTCGAGTTGAAGCATAGATTCTGTATGGGTAGAGTCTATTGCCGGAATGAAAAACCGTGTTACGTTAGCATTTATGGCGCGCTGAATCATTTCCGCTCTATCGTCATCAAAAGCCTCACTGTACAAATGGGTATGGGTATCTGTAATAATCATTTTGCAAAAGTAAAAAAGTCATCTTGGATTTGATGACTTTCGTTTTAGTATTTATTTCAAAGGGCTATAGCGCTATATTACTAGCGTTTAAAGTTTAGTCCAATTTCTCCAATAACTCTTGAGCCGTTTTGTAATCTTCTGCATCCTGAGGTATCGTTTTAAGAACTTTAATACACTCTGACTCTTTATCTTGTTTTAAATAATTTAAGGCCAAAATCCATTTTGCTTTATTTTGATAGGCTGAATTCCCATTCGTTATTTTTCTTAATAAAATCTCAGCTTCTTCAAACCGATTGGTTTCAACCAAAGCCATAGATTTATATAATTGAATTTCTAAATTGGTAAAATCATCTTCTAAAATAAGATTAAAGGCCTTTATAGCTTCTTTATAATTCTTTGCATTAAAGCTCTGTTCTCCTTTGCTTAAATTAGAATCATCAGAACTTCTAACCGTTAAACTAATAGGATCAAAGTTATTATAATCATCATATTTAGGACCTCCAAACTGGTTAAAAACAAAGAATCCTAAAAGAACGACCACAGAGGCTGCAACAGCATACTTATAGAAATTAGATTTTGGAGACGGCTTAATTACGAGTTCCTCATCGTGAATGGCATTAAAATGCTGACTAGAAATAACATCTAAATTGGCTTTGAAATCAAAAATTTCGCGTTCGTTTGCAATTTGATGTTCTAGATTTGAAGATAGATCTTTATAAATCTCAAAAGACTTATTAAATTCAGGATCTGATTCTAATCGCATACTAAATGCTAATAAATCCTCCTCAGACAAATCTCCAACAAGGTAAGCTTCAAACTGTATATAATCTTGTTCTTCCATAATATTAATAATTAAGTCGGTTAAATTTAGGGGATGCTTTCACAAGTTTTGTTAATTGCCCTATGCATAACGATTTTTTCTTTCGTGCATAAGCATAAGTGATGTCGAGACTTTTAGCAACGTCTTCCATAGATTTTATTTTAAAAGATGCTTTAAGTAAATCTTTACAGGCATCTCCTAATTGTTGAAACATCTCATTAAATAAGGCTTGTTTATTTTCGAAAATCGAAGTTTCAAAAGACAATACTTGTGCATCATCATCCTTAGATAACACCTCTTCATTAATTGTTACCTCTTTCCCCTTACTTTTCTTTAATTGATTTAACCACTTTCGTTTACAGAGCAAGAAAAAATAAGCATCAAACGGACATGTTAATTGTAGTTTCTTTTGTTTCGCTTGGTTGTATATCGTTATAATAGTTTCTTGAATAACGTCTTGAGCATCATAAGCATCTCCGCTATTCTGCTTGATATAATTAATCACCTTGGGCGCAAACTTATCATAGATCGCTTGAATAATAAAGGCATTGTTTTCGGCTAATCCATCAATATATTTTTGGTCTTCGTGTAATTTTTTATCGCTCATGAACCCTTTATTTTCAACGAATTTAAAGAAAACTTTGAAATATTGAGGTAACAAATTTCAAAAGCTTTTGATGTATTGGTAGATGGATAGAGAATCCATTTACTAATCACTAAAATTTTTAATATGAAAAATTCTATTCAAAAAATCATTATGCTACTGCTGCTGTCCTTTTACGGACTTGCACATGCACAAGGAGAGCTAACTCCCGGAGTACAAACGAGCTCCATAACTGCATCTATAAGCAGTTGGGTAAGCTCAACCTCTGACAAAAACAAAGAGCTTTATGCCTCTGCCTATTGGGTAAGTGGTGAAGATTGTGGAAATTATTTAAAAATCTACGATGGTACCACATTTGCCCCAACGTCTCCACAAATTCTCATTTCTAGTTACCACGGATTTACAAGGGTACGATTGGATCACAACAATAATGTTTACGTGATATACGTAGACCGAACTGCTCCCGGAAGTACTACATTTAGAACCTATTTAAAAAAGTATAATACTGCTGGTACATTAATTGGATCTCGAATTGAAGTCGCTAATAATACTAATGCTACCGATATTGAAGTGGCTCCTAATGGAGACGTTCTTATTGGATGTGTTGAAAGTAGTTTAGCCAAGGTTAAAGTTTTTAGAAACATGGTGTATAAAGGGTTTTTACCAATAAGTAATGTCCCTGCAATTACGAACACTAGCCCATTTTCAATTCAAATGGATATGAAAGACTCAAAATTTGTAGTTGGATATTCCATGGGTAGCATAACGTCATCACAATTACACCTTAAGCGTTTCACCTACAACCCAACCTTTAGTGCATTCTTTAATATTAATTCGTCTTCTCAATATTCTCACTATTCAGAATCTGGTAGTCGTTTTGAAAGAACCAATAATCAAATTGCATTACGCTCTAATTGGGAAGTGTTTTATAACGTAAATACATCTACATCTTACCCATTTATAGATTTTAGAGTTAAACATTTGCATTCTGGAGGTAGTAATATGTTTCAGTACTCAAATGGATTTGTAGACGTAGATATAAATAACAGGTTGTTAATTAGTAAAAACTACGGAAGTATTAATTACCCAGACTATAAAGTACAACTATTTGATACTAGTAATAGTTTATTACATGAATTTGCTATCAGTAATAAAATTAAGAATCATTTAGAAAGTATCGCTATTTATGATTGCGAGTTTGTAATTACTGGAATTGACCGAAAGCTTGGTGCTAATCCATTATTACATACATATCAAAGCTATCATCAATTATTTAACTGCCAAGATTGTAGACCAAAAATGGGAGCCACTGCAGTCGCAAAATTTAGATTTCCTAATGCAGTTAATCAATACCCTTCTAAATATGGCCCTTTAGATGTTACAGAATTATGTTTAGTTGACAATTTGTTAGTCGATGGATCTCTGAGTAGTTGTGAAAATAGCTATTATGTTGAGTTAAGTGAGTTTAACCCTTTAAGCTGGACTAACACCTTAGTATTACACTCAGCATGGGTAATGCCATTAACCCAAGCTCCTAATAATATTAATATTGTCGATTTCTTACCAGCTGGTTATCATTTAAGACCAGGGAAAATCTACAAATTCACATTAGCTGTAGGTTCACCGTGGGACTCAACAGAAATCTTTTTTGAAGTCACTTGTTGTAAACGCGATATTGTTGTGGTTGGCAATCCTTCAGAGGTAGCAGAAGTCTATAAGTACCGTTTAACTTTTGGAGAAGACCATACAGATATTAAAGATGAAGAAGCTGTTAACTTTTCAACGTTTCCTAATCCTGCCAAAGAAATTTTGACTCTAGATTTTAGCCACTTCGATTCAGAAGCAATAAAAGTGGTGAGTATTAAAAACATACAAGGCATAGAGGTTTTTTCTAAAAAAACGACATTAGAAAAGGAGACGATTTCTGTAAAACAATGGCCTACTGGCATCTACATAACGACAGTAATAATTGATGGAAAAACCTTTCAAAGGAAAATAGTTAAAAAATAATTGTCTATTCTAAACTACTGATTAATAAGCTACTTCCATCTTGAAGTAGCTTATTATTAAAAAAATCTCATAAAAAGAGGTAACAAAAATAGCTTAGAGTTTATATAAAAGCAGATAACCATAAATTCAACTATTATGAAAACAATTAAAAACATTCACATCAGAACAAGTACAAAACGCATTTTAAGTAAAAATTTATTCAGCCTTTTTGCCCTAATATTAATAACCTCAATACTTGCTACTAGCTGTAATCCTAAAGACGATGCCGATGACAGCCTACTAAATGAAGAGCTACCTACAGCTCAAGAATTTAAAAACATTAGAGACATCGCACTAGATAACCATACACAACTATTTAATTTTAATACAGATGATGGTTACATTTCATTAACCTCAGAAAATGGTGTTCAAATTAATTTAAATGCAAATTGCCTTACCGACAATGGCAACCCAGTTTCTGGGGACATAACTTTAAAATATGTTGAAATTTTTGAAAAAGGCAGTATGTTAACCACCAATAAGCCTACTATGGGAAAATTACCAAATGGTGATAAAGCCTTAATAATTACAGGGGGAGAATTCTTTATTGAAGCCACTCAAAATGGTACTATTTTAGATACAAATTGTGGCTTACAATTAATGATTCCAACAAGCTTAACAGGAGGCGCTGATCCAGACATGAGCCTTTGGACTGGAGAAATAGATGCAGATGGCAACTTACTTTGGGATGAAATTGAGGATAACACCAATGGAGATGGAGGTCTATTTTTAGAAGGTGAAAATTATTATGGGATTTTGGAAGGATTTGGCTGGACCAATGTCGATAAATTTTATAATGATCCAAGACCAAAAACAACACTTCAAGTACAACCACCAGCGGGTTACGATAATCAAAACAGTGCAGTGTATTTATCTTACGATGGCGAATTACCAGCCTTAGCACAATTAGACACTTACGATGATACTTTAAATCTTTTTAGTGAGCATTACGGACAAATACCAATTGGTTTAGAATGTCATGTTATTTTTATTTCTGAATCTGATGGAGAGTGGAGATATTCTATTAAACCAGTAACTATTGTTGCTAACGAAATTATTACGTTTTATTTAGGGGAGACCACAGTAGGAACGGAAGCTTCATTAACAGCTTTAATAAATGATTTACCATAAATCACGCTTACCTACTTAGTTTATAAAAGTCAGAAATTAATTTTTCTGACTTTTTGTGCTATCTATAAACAACCATAAATCCTTTTTACTTGATAATTAGAACCCTATTAGTTATTAATTGTTAAATTTAATCACAATAAATTCACCTCCATGAAACCTATAACTCTATTTTATTTCGTTTTTAGCTTTTCAGTTTTTAGTTTTGCACAGCAAGACATTGTAAAAGATACTACACGTAGAACAGCAAGTATTGAACATAAAAATCTTGGCAACCAAATTGAATTTAAGGCAAACGCACCAGAACTCAACCAGATTGCAGGTGCACCAAAAGCTTTTTACACTAATTTCTGGGAGTTTGGCGATGGTACATTTAGCAAAGAAAAAGAACCTAAAAAAACCTATAAAAGAAATGGAGACTACACCGTTAGGTTATGGGCAACCAATAATTACGATATCGGAAAACCACCAGTAACACGTCCTAAAAAAATAAAAGTTAATAATGCTACTGACGATTATAAAGATGAAGCTTCAATGGATAATGCTCTAAACCTTCAACGCAATAGAGAACCAATGCCAAATGAGGATATCGTCATTGTTTTAAGTTATAAAAACACCAAATCGTACACCACCAATGGAAAATTCTTTTTGTTTTACAATGAAGCGAAATACAAAGCAGACAACTTCAACCTTATTGAAACCAGACCATATCACAATGAAAAAGAAATAGAGGACGCTATTGTGTATGCCTCAAAATTTGATTCTGATGTGTATTATGCCTCAGCTGACGATAATCTACTCTCTCTAAAAGTAAAACCGCAAGACACCACAGTCCGAAAAAATCTACCTCAAACTTTAGACGATGCTAAATTCGCGTATAGAAACTCAAGTCAACTTCGATTTGACAATATGGAACCAAATGAAGAACGCCATGTGTTTTACAGCTTAAAGACTACCAAGGAAATGCTAAAAGACACTTCTGCGATTATTTCTGTTAGAGGTGTCTATGTACCAGATAACAGTTACGACAATCACCATGTAAAAGATATGGAAATGGAAATTGTAACGTCTCACGACCCTAATAAAATGTCCTCTAATGCCTCATTTCTAAATTATAGGTTAGTACGCTTTAAAAAGCCTAAATTTAAAATTAGATTTCAGAATAATGGTGAAGGTCCGGCTACAACGATTCGTTTAGAAACTGATATTCCAGATATGTTTGATAAATCGAGTATTGAAGTTTTAGACATGTATCCCAAAGTAAAAATATGTCCAAAATATGATGTTGCCTATAGTTGCCTCGACACCGCTTATACTGCAAAGCAAGCGATTTTTACATTCAAAAACATCTATCTACCCGGAAGCGAACAGAAAAATGTAAAAGCATACGATTCAACAAAAGGTTTTGTAAAATACAGATTAAAGTTCTCTGATGATTTTCATAAAAAGAAAACGAAATCGCGAACAGCCATAATCTTTGACAAAAACGAACCCATAATCACCAACTATTCTACAACACGATTTTTACCAGGTATTTCTATTGGTGTAAAAGCAGGTTACAATTCATTTGCGGATTTAAAAAATTCGGAAAGTTACTTTTTAGGAGCTACTATTTCACCTTATAAATCCCATCGTTGGTATTGGCAGGTTGAATTATTAAGCAGTATTCATAAATATGACACTAATACAGAAATAAGAGAAGAATTTATAGATGATGGCGCAGTCGGTATTCCATACACCCAACGCACAACAACAAGCAGAAGCTACAGCAATATAGATTGGGAAATCCCAGTATTAGTGCGATATAATGTGAATAATTACATCGGTTTAGGAACCGGAATTATTGGTACCGTTTCGGTAAACGAAAAACAAAAGCAATCTGTTTTAATTGAACAATTTGAAGGCCAAGGTGCCGATCTATTTCTTTTTGATAGCCGCACCACTAATGAAGAAGTCACAGAATCCTTCACTAATTTCAGAAAAGGCTTCTTAGTCGAAGCTACAGCTGGCTTTGCGCGTATTGGCCCGAGTCTTGGAGCGCGTTATGTGTTTAATTTAGAAGACGATTATAATTATTTACAACTTTATGCGATTTGGAAATTCTAGTTTAAAAACGGTTCCATAATAAATGAAAAAAGGACTCATTTTAATTTTTATGTTGGTCTTCGGAACTTGTTTTGCTCAAGATTTAGAAGAGGCTATCTATGTAGCTACTGAAACGTTTAGTCAAAACCAAACAGATGAAGGTTTAGCTGTATTACATAAAAATAGTCTTCAATTTGAAACACAACTTAGCACTAAGGACGAGTACTATGCATTTATAAATCTATTAGTTAATAAAGCGTACTATCTCGATAAAACAAATAGAAAAAAGGAAGCGATTAGAAGCTACGAAAAAGCACATCAACTTTATAATGACCACAATATTTCAACTTATGATATTGTAGAGTATTGTTTGATTCCTTTAGGTATTCTCTATCATAAAACGAATTCCTATCTAAAAGCAGAACAAATTACCACCTATTATCTTCAACTTGCCGAAAAACAAAATAACAAACAACAACAAATTTCTGGTTACATTAATTTAGCAAAGCTCTATCAATCGTTACATAAACATCAGCAAGTCATTAACATTTCGAATAAAGGCCTTAAAATTGAAGGCATAATAAAACATCAAAAACAAAACCTCAACTATATAAAAAGAAAAAGTAATCTACTTATAAAAAGCAACCAAAAGCGATTGTTTTTGGAAAATGACGTCATCTTTCCGAGGCGTGATCTTGGCACTATTGAAGACCTTCAACTCCACTACGAAACGGCTTTAAACAATGAAGATTATGAGAAAGCCTTTTCTTATTTAAATCGTTTAAGACCTCTAACAATTAACAACCTTTCCTCTGCACGAAGTAAAGCACAATTTAGTTTTCAGGAAGCACAATTAGATTTTAAACGAAACCTAAATGACAAGGCCATTGCTAAATTAAAAAATTGCTTAGCCATTTTATTACCCAATTTTGACGGCACTCAATTACCAAAAACAACTGATTTATATCCCGAAAACACCTTTATAGATGTTTTCGATTTATGGGCCGAGTTAGAAACAGAATCCGAAAACGCACTGCATTATTACGATTTAAGCTTCTATGTTTCTGACTTACTCACACAAGAAAACACCAGCCAAGAAAGCTATATTCTTAATGCAAGCATTAACAAAAGCCGTAGTGAAAAATGCATAGCCATATTATACAATATGTTTCAGCTAAAAGGGGAAAGCGACTATGCCAAACGCGCTTTTAACTACGCAGAATACACTAAAGCTTCAGCTCTAAAATGGTATACTAACAAAAAGACACTTTTAGAAAAACACCCAACCGATAGCCTTCTTTTAAAAGAACATTATTTATTAAAACAGCAACAACAATTATCTAACAGATTACTTAATAGACCTATAAATAGAGCGCAATTGCAATTATTAGATCGCGATAGTTTACAATTACAACTCATAACCACAAGGACTAAACTAAAGCAATTACAAGATTCTATTAATAAAAAATATCCTTCAAACGATTCAAAAAGCATAACTATTGCCAATCTAAAATCGAAATTAGAAATAGACAAAGCCTGTTTAATAGAATATTTTTATGGAAAAAATAACTTGTATCAATTTGTATTTACACCAAATCATATTGATTTTCAACACATAGAATTATCAGAATCCAACAAACTTAAAATTTCAACATTTATAGATTATTTTGATAATGCGTCAGTCATCAACAATGATATCTCTCAGTTTACAGATCACGCGTTTCAACTCTATGAATTTTTAAAATTGAATAAAATTAGCGCCTATGAAAATGTAGTGATTATTGCAGATGGCTTTTTAAATTTTATTCCTTTTGAAACTTTATTAACGGAACAAACGGCAACTTCTAATTATTCAAAAATGCCGTTTTTAGTGAAGAAACATCGCTTAGCTTATCATACAAGTGCTTTATTTTATACGAATACAAAACCTTATCAGTTCAAGAATTCTGCTTTGGGTGTGTTTCCTGTTTTTGATAATAGTAATTTAAAACTCACCTATTCTTTAGATGAGGCAGAACGTATAGACGATGAAATTAAAACCGAGTTTTTAATGTACAATGCGGCCACAAAAAAAGATGTGTTAGATCAAATAAACCAGTATAGTATTCTGCACCTTTCGACGCATGCTAATAGTGGTGATTTTACAACTCCGGCCAATATCGATTTTATAGATTCAAAATTATACTTACAAGAGTTGTACAATCTCGATTTAACAAATGACTTAGTGGTTTTAAGTGCATGTGAAACTGGTGTCGGAATGCTTCACAAAGGAGAAGGCAGCATGAGTTTGACTCGTGGTTTTAAATATGCAGGAGTTTCTAACTTAGTGGTTTCACTTTGGAAAATCAATGACTTATCGACCTCGCAATTAATGTCTAATTTTTACAGCGATCTCAGAAAAACCGAATCTGCTTTTTCTGCCAATCAAAACTCCAAATTAGCGTATTTAAGTAATCCTGACATTTCCAATATTAAAAAGTCACCCTATTATTGGAGTGCTTTTGTCTATTTTGGTGACTTAACGGTATCAAAACCTTCTAGCAACTACAATTTGTATGTCTATTTCATCTTAGGCTTGATAGTTGCATTCTTATGTTGGTTATTAATTTTTAAACAAAAGACATGGAAACGCTAAAAGACTTCCTCTTAAATAAAGGCTATTCTAAAATAAAATTGAAATTTACTAAAACGAATCACTTTGAAATAAAAGCCAGTATTAACGGTGTTAAAGGACGATTTATATTAGATACAGGGGCTTCAAATAGCTGTGTTGGTTTTGAAGCTATTGAGCGCTTTAATCTTAAAGTTAAAGATTCTGAAATTAAAGCTGTTGGTGCAGGTGCATCTGACATGTTGACGCAAATCTCTACGTCCAACGCTATAAAAGTTGGGAAATGGAAGAAAAACCGCATCGCTCTAATCCTATTTAATTTATCTCATGTAAATAATGGCTTAGTAAACCATAATGCAGATCCTGTGGATGGTATTATTGGGGCAGACATCTTAAAAAAAGGTAAAGGCATTATAGACTACGATAAGAAATACTTGTATTTAAAGTTATAACACCTTTCTAAGATTAAAATGGTTTCAGAAATTTTATTTGCTGAAGTTTCTTACTACCTTTAAGATTCTTAATAGCAAAGAATGAACCCCACAATCATTATTGCAGATGACCATCCCTTGGTTCTAAAAGGTCTGCACGATTTTTTAATAGAGAAAAAGTTTAATGTACTTGCGAGTGCTAAAAACGGAAAAGAAGCATTAGCGCTTATAAAAGCGCATACTCCAGATATAGCCATATTAGATATAAAGATGCCGTTCTTAACAGGCTTACAGATTGCTGAGCAATGTAAAACTGATAAACTGCCGACTAAGATTGTACTTATCACTTTCGAAAAGGACGAAAAAACATATTATGATGCCAAAGCATTAGGTGTTTACGGCTATGTTTTAAAAGAATTTGCATTAGTAGAAATTGAAAACTGTATCTCGTCTGTTATAAAAGACAAGGCATATTTTAGTCCAGAACTACTGAAGTTTTTAGAATTACACGAACTACCTGATAATTTTGACTTATTAACTAATCACGAAAAAGGAATTGTTAAGTTAATATCTCAAAATAAAACTGGAGTAGAGATTGCCGACTTGCTTTTAATTTCTCCTCGGACTGTAGAAAAACATAAAAGTAATATTATAAAAAAACTCAAATTAGAGCGAAAACAAAACAGTTTATTGATTTGGGCAAAAGAAAATTCAGCTTTTTTCGACACTTAAATCTAAAAAAAACATAAACTACGTAAAGTTACGTATAGTATGGTGTTGTTTTTTTTATGACCTTTACTTCATGTTACAAATGTAGGGGTTGTAACATAAAATTTTGCTATTAGTTAATTCTAAAAAAACCAGGATTGATTAATTCTTAGGGATTATTAGGCCTTGAACTTTTGTTCGAGGCCTTTTTTTGTGGAATAAAATCAAAAAATACGTAAAGTCACGTATAGTATTGTGTTATAATTATTTGCAACTTTACATCAGCTATTAATTGAAACCTCAAATACAAACCTTATTAACTTTGAATTGTATTATAGTTCGAAGTTTTTAAAAATACAATAAGTCCATGGAAACAATGAAAAATGAATCAACCTCAAAAAATGACAAGGTATTTATTATCTTATTAATTGTTAGTTCAATAATTGTGATATCGGCAAATATTGCTGTTAATTTCTTTAGTTAATCTTAATTAGTTTAGTTAGTTGCTCTTTGTTAGGAGCAAAAAAGCGCAATCTCAATGAAATTGCGCTTTTTTTATTTATATTTTTTTAGTCCTATAATTCTAAGGCTTTCTTTACATTATTATCCATCAATAATTCTTCTGGACTTTCTAATGCTTCTTTAATAGCAACCAAGAATCCTACAGACTCTTTACCATCGATAATTCTATGGTCGTAAGACAAAGCTACATACATCATAGGATGAATTTCAACATTACCATTTACAGCAATAGGTCGCTCAATAATATTATGCATTCCTAAAATCCCACTTTGAGGAGGGTTTATTATTGGAGTAGACAACATACTACCAAATACACCACCATTAGTAATTGTAAATGTACCACCAGTCATTTCATCAACCGTAATTTGACCATCTCTAGCTCTCAAGGCTAAACGTTTAACTTCAGATTCAATTCCTCTAAATGATAAATTCTCTGCATTTCTAATTACTGGCACCATTAATCCTTTAGGACCCGAAACGGCAATACTAATATCTACAAAATCGTAAGTCAACATTTCCTTACCATCTATCATAGAATTCACAGCCGGATACATTTTTAGTGCTCTAACAACAGCTAAAGAAAAGAAACTCATAAACCCAAGGCCTACTCCATGCTTCGCTTTAAAATCTTCTTTATACTGCTTACGCAATTCAAAGATTGGTGTCATATTAACCTCGTTAAATGTGGTTAACATTGCTGTTGTATTTTTAACTTCCACTAAACGTTCAGCTACCTTACGACGTAACATAGACATTTTGCTATGCGATGTTCCTCTATTTCCACCAGTTGGAGTTCCCATTGAAGGTACCGCTTTTACAGCATCATCTTGAGTAATCCTTCCATCTTTTCCTGTACCTGAAACAGCGCTAGCCTCTATTCCTTTTTCAGCCAATACTTTCTTAGCTGCCGGACTTGCAACTCCAGAAGCATAAGTATTTTTAGCAGGGTTTGAAGCTTTTTCCCCTGTATTTGGAGTTTGCTCTTGTTCCTTCTTTAATTCGTCCGCAACATTTTTGTCACCACCACCTTCATCACCACCTTTGTAAGTTTCAGGAGCATCCCCTCCACCTTCTGGTTTCGCTGCACTTGTATCGATTAAACAAACAACGGCACCTACTGCAACAGCATCACCTTCTTCTGCTTTAAGAGTAATAGTTCCACTAGCTTCTGCTGGTAACTCTAAAGTTGCCTTATCGCTATCCACCTCAGCAATAGCTTGGTCTTTTTCTACATAATCTCCGTCTTGCACTAACCATTCTGCAATTTCCACCTCAGTAATTGATTCGCCTGGTGAAGGCACTTTCATTTCTAAAATCATATTGTTTTATTTATAACCTATGGTCTTACGTTGTTTTTGTTTGAAGATATCCTTTTTTGATACCCTAATTTTATTATCTCTGGTTGTTTTTGGTTTTATCGAAAACAAAATCAATCACTTCTTTATGTCTTTTCTTAGAACGCACAGAACTTCCTGCTGCTGGTGCACCATAAGGCCTTCTACTTGCTGATCTAAACTGTCTAGCTTCGTCAAAATGCATTAGTAAATGACTATAAGCGCCCATATTCCTTGGTTCTTCTTGCGCCCAAACAACATCATCTGCATTTTTATACTTTTTAAGTATAGCTCTCATATCTTGAGATGGCAAAGGAAATAATTGCTCTATTCTAACTAAAGCGACATCATCTCGTTCTAGATTTTCTTGTTCCTCTAATAAATCATAATAAAACTTACCCGTAACAAAAACTAGCGTTTTTACTTTGTCTGCTTTAGCATTAGCATCATCAATTAACACCTGGAAACTACCATTTGCAAATTCATCAACAGTAGAAACTACTTTTGGATGACGTAATAAACTTTTTGGAGTAAAGACAATTAAAGGCTTCCTATAATCTGCTTTTATTTGTCTACGTAATAAATGGAACATGTTCGCTGGTGTTGTACAATCGGCAACAAACATATTGTCTTTAGCACACAATTGTAAATAACGTTCCATGCGACCAGATGAATGCTCTGCTCCCTGACCTTCATAACCGTGAGGCAATAACATTACTAATCCGTTCTGTAATTTCCATTTATCTTCTGCTGCAGAAATATATTGATCTAGCATTATTTGTGCTCCATTACTGAAATCACCAAACTGTGCTTCCCATATCGTTAATGTTTCTGGACTTGCCATGGCATAACCATAATCAAAACCAACCACACCATATTCCGATAAAAGCGAATTGTATATAAAAAACTTACCTTGTTCGTCGCTTAATTTATTGTGTAAGATAATTTCTTCCTCACTATCCTCCACTTTTACAACGGCATGACGGTGAGAAAACGTCCCACGTTCTACATCTTGCCCAGAAATACGAATATCATTACCGTCTAATAATATAGAACCATAAGCCAAGTGCTCTGCCATTGCCCAATCTAATCGATCTTCATCAAACATGGTTTGTCTCGATTCTATTAAACGCTGAATTTTTCTTATGAATTTTTTATCCTCTGGTAGATTAGATATAACCTTTGTAATTTCCTTAAGGGCTTCTTTAGGATATGTAGTATCTACAGTCTCCATCATCTTATCCTCTTGTGCCGAATTAAAATTAACCCACTCATTTTGCATAAATGGAGTAATCTCTGTTTTCTTTACCTTACGAGAATCCTCAAGTTTTTCTTCAAGCTTATCTTTGTATTCTTTTTCTATTTTAGCAACAAAGTCGTTATTAATAACTCCTTCTGCTAGTAAGCGTGCAGCATAAATATCTCTTGGATTTTTATGTTTTGCAATCGCTTTGTATAACAATGGTTGTGTAAACTTAGGTTCATCACCTTCGTTATGTCCATATTTTCTATAACCCAACATATCAATAAATACGTCGCGCTTAAATTTCATTCTAAAATGTAAAGCAAATAATGTAGCGTGTACTACTGCTTCAACATCATCCGCATTAACATGTAATACTGGAGAAAGTGTTACTTTACCAACATCTGTACAATAGGTACTAGAACGTGCATCTAAATAATTAGTAGTAAACCCAATTTGGTTATTAACTACGATATGTATCGTTCCGTTGGTTTTATAACCATCGAGTTGCGCCATTTGAACTAACTCATAAACTAAACCTTGACCCGCAATTGCAGCATCACCATGAACAATAATAGGTAGTACTTGAGATGGGTTATCAGGATATTTATCGTCTTGTTTAGCTCTAACGATTCCTTCTACAACAGCTCCAACCGTTTCTAAATGCGAAGGGTTTGGTGCTATATTTAAATTAATTTTTTTACCTGCATCACTAACACGATCGCTCGTCCAGCCTAAATGGTATTTTACATCACCATCAAAAACTTCTTGCTCGTAATCTTTACCATCAAACTCGCTAAAAATATCTTTTGCAGATTTACCGAAGATATTTGTTAATGTACTCAAACGACCACGATGTGCCATTCCCATTACAAATTCTTTTACATCATAGCCAGAAGCGTGCTCTATTAAAGCATCTAATGCTGGTATTAATGCTTCGCCTCCTTCTAAAGAAAAACGTTTTTGACCTACATATTTAGTATGTAGAAAGTTTTCGAAGGAAACTGCTTCATTCAGTTTTCTTAAAATTGTTTTCTTCTGATCTGGAGAAAACTGCGGGTGATTATCATTAACATTAAGCTTTTGCTGAATCCATTTAATTTCTTCAGGTTTTCTGATGTACATGTATTCTACACCAATAGACTCACAATACACTTTTTCTAAGTGATCGATGATAACTTGTAATGTCACAGATCCTAAATCTAAAACTTCACCAGCTGAAAATACAGTCTGTAAATCGTTTTTAGACAATCCGAAATTTTCAATTTCTAATGTAGGCGCATACTTACGTCTTGCACGTACAGGATTGGTTTTAGTAAATAAGTGACCTCTACTTCTGTAGCCATCTATAAGTTTTAGAGCCTGAAATTCTTTTTGAAGTTGTTCTGGTATTTGAGTAGAAACACCTTCTACTATTTCACCATCTAATCCATAATTTTCAGATCCGAAGTCGTAACCTTGAAAAAAGGCACGCCAACTTGGCTCTACAGAATCAGGGTTTTTTAGGTATTGGTCGTATAAATCAGCAAAATATGCTGTATGTGCCGCGTTGAGAAAGGAATATTTATCCATTTTACTTTTTGAGACGTTGTCGTTTCAACATAATTTATTCAAAAATACAACTTTTGCTAAATATAGATAAGGATTTATTATATTTATAACATATTGAATAGAACAAATTAAACTATGACAAATTTGAAGCAATTTCTCAAGCATAAAATAGTATTATGCACGTTATTTTTATGTTTTTTTACATTATTTTCATTTGCTCAAAAAACGAATACTAATAGGAGTAATTTTTGGAGCCAAGTAGAATATGGGGGAGGCATTGGCTTAAATTTCGGAGATGGTTTCTTTAGTGGGTCTTTAGCTCCAAATGCGCTATATAGATTTAACCCTTACGTGGCAACTGGTATTGGTCTTAATTTTTCTTATAGTAGTCAAAAAGATTTTTTTAAATCTACCGTTTTCGGAGGTAGTATCATAGGTTTGTTTAATCCTTATAGAGAATTACAAATATCTGCAGAGTTTGAACAACTAAATGTAAGTCGAAAATTTGACGACAACTTTGTAACAAACCTTGATGAAAACTATTGGTATCCCGCCTTATTTCTAGGTGCAGGTTACACCAATGGCAATGTAACTATTGGTATTAGATACGATGTCCTTTACGACGGTGATAAAAGTATTTACTCAGAAGCTTGGATGCCCTTTGTAAGGTTTAGATTTTAAAACCCTGATTTAATTTAACTTATACACCTTCCCTAACTATTAATACACTACCTTATTGGTTAACGACTTTAAATAGGATAATTTTGTCCTAAATATGATATTTATCATATTTTCTCTTAGAATTCTCTTCTATTTTTGTTAAAAATCAAACCAATGAAAACACTACTAAAACCAATTATTTTTAGCTTAACATTATTAATGTTAAGCTGTGGGGATTCTGAAAAACAAGAACAACATAGTGCTACTGTAGAAATTCCCGTCAGTAGAGAAATGATAGCAGAGCTTACGTCTCCACCAAATGTACCAACACCAGTTGGTAGACGAAAAGCCAAAAAACTTATTGTTAATATGGAAATTCTTGAAGAAGAAGGCGAATTAACAGATGGAGTAAAGTATGTATATTGGACCTTCGGAGGTTCTGTACCAGGCAGTTTTATTAGAACACGTGTAGGTGATGAAGTAGAATTCACATTATCTAATCACCCAGATAATAAACTCCCACATAATATAGATTTACATGCTGTAACGGGTCCAGGGGGTGGAGCAGAATCTTCTTTTGTAGCACCAGGCCATGAAAAAACATTTTCGTTTAAAACATTAAACCCAGGACTCTATGTTTACCACTGTGCAACAGCACCTGTAGGAATGCATATTGCAAATGGAATGTATGGTCTTATTCTCGTTGAACCAGAAGGAGGATTGCCACAAGTAGATAAAGAATACTACATTATGCAAGGTGATTTTTATACCAAAGGTAAAAACGGTGAACGTGGCTTACAGCCTTTTGATATGCAAAAAGCCGTTGACGAAAATGCCGACTACGTTGTATTTAACGGAAGCGTTGGCGCCTTAACTGGTGACAATGCCATAACAGCTAAAGTAGGCGAAACGGTTAGACTTTATGTTGGTAATGGAGGACCGAACCTTGTCTCTTCTTTTCATGTTATTGGTGAAATATTTGACAAAGTACATGTTGAGGGCGGTGACTTAATCAATGAAAATGTACAAACCACGCTTATCCCTGCTGGTGGTGCTGCTATTGTAGAATTTAAAGTCGATGTACCTGGCACGTTTATTCTAGTTGATCATTCTATATTTAGAGCTTTTAATAAGGGTGCTTTAGGTATGCTTAAAGTTGAAGGCGAAGAACAAAAGAAAATCTACTCTGGTGAAATCAGAGAAGGTATTTATTTACCTGAAGGACCAGGAATCCAAAACATGCCAACCACTAATGAGATTGTAGAATCTGAAATTCCTGCAAAATCTTTCGAAGAACAAATGGAGTTTGGAAAACAAATCTATATGCAAAATTGCTTTGCATGTCACCAAAGTGAAGGTCAAGGTATTCCTAATGCCTTTCCTCCATTGGCAAAATCAGATTACTTAAATGCAGATGTAGATCGTGCCATTGGAGTTGTCGTAAACGGGTTAAGCGGAGAAATTACTGTAAACGGAAACAAATACAACAGTGTAATGACCAAACAGATGATTTCTTCAGATGATGTGGCCAACGTATTAACCTATGTTTATAACAGCTGGGGCAATTCTAAGAAAGTAGTAACCAAAAAAATGGTTGACGACGTTAAAAAGAAATAATATTATGAAAACCAAAGTCTTTAGTTTGTTCATAGTGTGTTTAGTGGTTCAATCCTTAATGTTTGGACAGACTAAAGACATGGTTCTTATAGAAGGGAGTCGCTATATTCCTTTATACGGAAGAGATTCTACAGTAGTTGAAGTCAAAGATTTTAAGATGGATATCTATCCAGTATCTACTGAAGAGTATAAGCAATTTCTAAAAGAAAACCCTAAATGGAGAAAATCTAAAGTTGTATCGTTATTTGCAGATAAAAGTTATTTAACTAATTGGAAAACAGACTTAGAACCCAAAGACTCTATTCATCTTAACAGTCCGGTTAACTATGTCTCTTGGTTTGCGGCAAAAGCCTATTGCGAATGTCAAAATAAGCGTTTACCAACAATTGACGAATGGGAATATGTTGCCATGGCAGACGAAACCACAAAAGATGCACGTGTAAAACCATCTTATAACGCACAAATTTTAGCCTGGTACGAAGCTCCTAGAACAAAGGAAAACCGTATTGGCGAAACACCAAAAAATGCTTGGGGTGTTTACGATTTACACGGTTTAGTTTGGGAATGGACTTTAGATTTTAATTCGGTATTAATCACTGGAGAATCTAGAAAAGATATAGATAAGGATAGTAATCTATTCTGTGGAAGTGCAGCAGTTAATGCAACAGATTTAATGAATTATGCCGCATTTATGCGCTATGCCATTAGAGGAAGTTTAAAAGCCAAATATTCTATGAAAAATTTAGGCTTTAGATGTGTACAGGATATTAAAAAAGAAAACAAATGAACGTTTCAAAGAAACATCACGAACACGTAATCAATATAAATAACGTGAGTAACTATTTAAAATTAATAATCTCAGCGTTGGTATTGTTAATGGTTGTCACGTCATGTAAATCGGATGCATCAAAAACATCTGACACAACATTAGTTATGTACCAATGTCCGATGCAATGCGAAGGAGACAAAACTTATGACGAAGCAGGTAGCTGTCCTGTTTGTAACATGGATTTAAAACAAGTAGAAATCGCTTCAAAAGATATACAAAGCGATGAGATTTCAGAGGAATCTATTTTCAACCTAACAAGTGAATGGCATACTGAAGAAGGAAATAAAATTCAACTTGAAGATCTTAAAGGAAAAACTTTGGTCATGGTTATGATTTACACCTCGTGTAAAGCAGCTTGTCCAAGATTGGTGGCCGATATGCGACATATTGAAGCTCAAATTCCTGTTGAGAATATTAAGAATGTTCAATTTGCATTAATCTCTATCGACCCAAACACTGACACACCAGAACGATTAAAAGCCTTCGCTATAGAAAACGCGATGGATGGAGAACAGTGGACCTTTTTACAAGGTACAGAAAGTGGAGTTAGAGAATTTGCCAATGTACTATCTGTAAAATATAAAGAGATTTCTCCAATAGACTTTTCGCATTCTAATATTATTAGTGTGTTTAATCCAGCGGGAGAATTAAAACACCAACAAGAAGGTTTAGGTGTAGATAATAAAGAAACTATTGAAGCCATCCTTCAGTTAACCCAATACTAATTTAAAGATGAAAACACTACTAACAATTCTTTGCTTAGGAGTTGTAATGACATCCTATGCTCAAGAATTTGAAATTTCGGCAGAATTAAGACCACGATTTGAATACAGACATGGTTATAAAACGCTGATTCCAGATGATGTAGACGCTGCAACATTTATATCGCAACGTACACGATTAAATTTTAATTACGGAAGTGAAACATTGAATGCTTTTGTATCGTTTCAAAATGTGAGAGTTTGGGGCGATGTTCCAACTACGTCTTTGGAAGACAAAAACGGAATTGCATTGCATGAAGCTTGGGCAGAATTAGTTTTTAATCCAAAATTAGCCGTAAAATTAGGTCGACAAGAAATCAATTACGATGACCACAGAATTTTTGGAAATGTAGGCTGGGCACAACAAGCTAGAAGCCATGATGCTATAGTTACCACTTACCAACCAAATACAACGAATCGTTTCGATTTTGGTTTGGCTCTAAATGCAAATGAAGAAACTGTTTTTGACACAGATTATGCCATTAATAATTATAAGGCATTTCAATATATATGGTATCATACTAATCTGAAAAATGTTGGATTAAGTGTTTTACTATTAAACAACGGTTTAACCTATATGGATGAAAACGATGAGCAAAAAGTAGATTATAACCAGACCATAGGTTCTAGAATGACATTCCAAAAAAACAAATGGCAGACTGATGCGTCTATCTATTTTCAAACTGGGGCAATAGCAAACACAGATTTGAGTGCTTTTAATATTGCAGCTAATGCCTTTTATAAAATTAATACTGAATTTAAAACGGGATTAGGTATAGAATATCTTTCAGGTACTGATATGAACACTATTGAAAACAAGCTAAAATCATTTAATCCATGGTTTGGTACAAATCATAAATTTAATGGATTGATGGATTATTTTTATGTGGGTAACCATTCTAATTCTGTAGGATTAGTAGATCTTAATGCGACCTTAGAGTATCAAAAAAAGCAATTTTCAGCAAAACTAACGCCTCATATATTTTCATCTGCGGCAACTGTTGTAGACCAGACAGGAAAAGAAATGAGCAATGCATTGGGCACCGAATTAGATTTGGTATTGGGTTATAAGTGGACCAAAGACATCAGTTTTAACGTAGGCTATTCGCAAATGTTTGCCACAGAAACGATGGAGGTTTTAAAAGCGGGCAATAAAGACAATGCTAACAATTGGGCTTGGTTAATGATTACGGTTAAACCAAGTTTATTTAAAACAACACTGAATAATTAAAGCTTAGCATAATTCCCAAGATTAGGAGAAATTTAAAAAGAAACAGCAGTGTGTTTCAATAGTTTTATAACGAATTTAAAAGACACAGCCGTAGTCTTTAAGACTTAGGAAGTCTATTTTAGTCATGTCTTATTTTCCCTGTAAATTCTTCAATATTTATAATAAAGATGGTAGGAATATCGTCAGAATCTATTTTAGCAGAAAACTCACTAATAAAATCTAAATCGCGTAACTCTTTTCGCATTATAACATCTTTTACTCCTAAAGAAAATTCATGTAACATGGCTTTTGCACTACTGCGTTCCAGTTCTATAAATTGACCATGAGCTACAGCAGATCTCCAGTTGGTAATTGAGGTTATTTCAGCAACTTCTAATGCTACTTTATCGTGTTGACGCATGGCGCTAATTTTATGGCCATCACCTGAGTAACAAATAATTCTATTATCTGAATAAAAATAAGTAATAGGTACAACAAAAGGTTTGTTTTGATAAATATATGCTAGATGCCCTATGTAATTTTGGCTCAAAATCAATTGGCACTCTTCTTTATTCAAGGACTTTATCATAATTTTTAAGCTTTAGATTTATTTTAACATAGGTTTAATGACAGTGCAATACTAAGAGTGGTAATTTCATTCTAGATGTTAACTCTTTACTTGGAGAGGCACTAAATAAGCGTTTTAAAAAGGATTTATCTTGAGTAATAAAAGCAGTTATATCTATGGGGTTGGTTTGTATGTAGCTTGAAACAGCATAATCTATGGGTACACCTTCTACAAGGTGGTATTTAGAATCTAATAATGCAATGCTTTCCTTATCTTGTAATGAAATGTTACAGGCATCATTTTCTGAGCTAATTCTAAGAATGTGAAGTTTCAGTTTAAAATCTTCTATAAAATCTATAATATGTTCTAGTAAGTGACTACTAAAACTATCATCTGTATTTAAGGATACCAAAAATTCTTTAACAGGCGAAAAACTATAATTACTTGGTACAACTATGGTTTTACATTTTACTTTCTCTACAACATTAATGGTGTTACTACCAAAAATAACTTCTTTTACATTAGACGCTCCGTTACTTCCCATGACTACAAAATCGATAGAAAATTTCTGAACCACTTGGTTAATTGCATCGGTAAACACATCAAAATCTATTATCGTTTCAAAATGATAATCTTGAGTTTTGGTATCATTTTTTAATTTTTCGATTAAGGCATCGAGTTTTTCTTGTGGTTTTTTAGTAATAGAATCGTGAATAGAATTTTTTGGAGACATTAATAAATCGTCTGTAACATAACCACTTACTTTATGTACATACATAATGTAAAATGTACATGTTTTAGACTCAAAAAACTGCATTGCATACCTAATTGCATTTGTAGCATTCTTAGAAAAATCTGTAAGTAAAAGTACTTTTTTCATGATTAAAAAACTTTTACTTAAAGTTACGGAAACTTATTAATAGCTGCAATGACATAAATCATGTATTGAATTTACGATTTCCAAAAGACATCACTTTCGTTGTCTTCAAATTTTTCAGGTTGATGTATAATTTCAATATGACGTAATTGTGCTTCAGTTGCTGCTTTCTGAATTTCGGGAAATAAGATGCGTTCTTCAAATCGGATGTGCTGTTCTAATTCTTCTTCAATTTTACTCAAGATTTTTAAGTCGTCGTCACGATCTTCAAACAAGCGCTTTAATCTTCTGTGTTCTGCTAATGCGCGTTTTATTAATTCGTTTTCAGGCTCTAAAATGGTAAAAATGTGAGTTTCTTCTATTTCAAAATGGGGAATTAAGTGATTTTCAAAAAACCAATCGACATAAACTCTAATGCGTTTAGGGGCGATGTCTTTACTAAATCCGGCTCTAATTTTCCAAGACAATAATAAGCCATGATGATGTTCTCTGCTTAATGGTTGAAGTGCTTTATGGCGTTTTTGTGGTTTAGGTTGCATAAGTTTCTTGTTTAATAATAGTGAATAATAGAGCACTGATACCTAAAGGTAAAAGGATGCTAAATAAAAATAATAACAGGTAATAATGAGGTAGAATTCCCGTTCCGAAGTAAAACATAATTCCTTGAATTAACAGCAGCACTTCAGTTAAAACAAAGCCTAAAAGGAAACTGTACACACCAAATTTTAAAGTTTTAGAATGGCTTACGAAGTTGCTTTTTAAGATAAAAGCAAATAAAAAACCTGAAATGACACCCAGCATAAGTAGGTGAATAAATCCGATAACAAAATTGCGGTGATTGTAAACAACTGCAGAGAACTCTGGTAAAATAGATACGGTTTGAAACAGTACTTTTAAGATAAAACAGACCAATGCAAAACCGTACATATAAGTCACAAGCTTTGGTTCTTTGCGCCATACTAAATACGGATTAGGCTTTATAAGTTGAAGGAATTTATAAAGCATTAAAACTTGAAGCACAACACCTACTCCATTAATCCAAGGCAAGCTAATATGAGGCGCAAACCATTGAATTGGCAATGCAAATGTTAGTATTGTAGATGCAATTAACAACCTGTAAAACTGTCTGAATAGCTTAGAGTCTTCAACCTTTAATAGGTGGAAAAATACAGTAATAACAGCAATTAAAAACCAACCGTTAAACTGAAAGTGTAAAAAGAACTGAATGGCAATGTGATAAAAGGCCGAAGTTGATCCAAGTATGGAAACCGCAGGTCCTAAACACCAAACTCCAATGGTAGAAATCATCATAAATAGGAGTGATATTTTTAACAATTTTTCGGTTGCAGTAGACCTAGTCTTAAGATGTTTCCAAATGAGATACACAAAGTAGTAACTACAAAAGATATGTAATGTTGAAAATGTTATGGATAGTGCCGCATAACCTTGTATGGGGAAACTAATCATCATACCAACAACCGCAAGTTCTGTGAGCCAAAACAAGCGATTAAAAATCTTAGGTTCATTAGGAATAAAATAATGAACAAACAGCGTAAACAGCATTAAATACACCCAACCTAACATGGCAACATGAGAGTGTGCATGTGTTAAAAACCGATAATTTATACCAATAGATTCTAAAAATGAAAAGCGCAGTGCCAAACCCATTAGGGCTGCAACTAGAAAATTAATTAGACATATGACAACTAACTTTTTTTGCATCGTTAAGATTACGATTTAGAAATATACAGATTAATAAGAAGAAAATCCCAAAATGCAAGAGATAACATTTTAGGATTTTCAAGTTTAGAAATGTATTAAGAGCTTGCTATTAATTAAACTGTTGCTCTAATTTTATAGCTTCAGGAAATAAAATATTATTCTCTAAATGAATGTGTAAATGCAAATCTTTTTCAAATTCATCTAACATCGCAAAAGTGACTTTATAAGTGTTACATGCATCTGCAGGTGGAGTGTAATTATTAGTAAGTGCATCAATTTCTCTAAATCGTGCTCCTTCGTTATCATGCTCTTCCATCATCATTGCAATTGGGTTTTCAACAGTTCCGAATTGAGGAGGTTGCACTACTCCATCTTCTAATTTAGCTTTCATCATCTTTTTAATGAATGGAAAAAGGATGAGTTCCTCTTTTTTCATGTGTGATGCCAATTCTCCTGCAGAAGCTGTAAATAATTCATTGATTTTAAACAATTCTGGATGACGCTCGCCGTGCACACGACATAACTTATCTAAAAACTGACGAAGCACAGGGATTTTTTCTTCGACATATCGGTGATGTTTCTTTTCAATATATTCAGCCAATAAATCTAAAGGCCAAGATTTGTAATCTATAGTTTCAGCTCCTTTAGAATTTAAAACCTGGTTAAGTTCATCGATGAGCTGATTGCTATCAATACCTTTTTTATCGCAAGCTTCTTCTACTGTTCGATTACCATTGCAACAAAAATCAATTTTGTATTTAGAAAAAATAGCTGCGGTTCTAAAATCGTCAGCAACGTATTGTCCTATTTCTTTTTGGGTATTTTCTTGAAGTGTTTCCATATTGCATTTTTTATTTCGGATAGATTTATCCTATTTATATTCAAATTTTTTTTTAAATTTTTAAAAATGAGACTCCAGATTTGATATCTAAAGCTAATTGCTCTAAAGTTGTATTTTCTAGCATTTCTCTTAGTTCTTCTCTAACGACTTTAAATTTATCATGTACAGGACAAGGATGATTTTCATCGCAGGTATGTAAACCTAATCCACAGCCTTTATAGATATTATCGCCATCAATAGCAAAAACAATTTGAGAGAGTTTGGTTGTGGCAATTTTATCTTTTTCAATTTCAAAACCACCATGAGCACCCCTAACAGATTGCACAATGTCATTCCGAACTAAGGCTTGCAATATTTTTGCGGTAAATGCCTGAGGTGAATCAATCTCTTCTGAAATCTCCTTTGGACTTACCCGTCTATGTTCTGAAGAATTAACAGCAATAAAAATTGCGGCTTTTATTCCGTATTCACAAGCTTTAGAAAACATCTTTTAATGTTATTTTAGAATACAAAAATACAACAATTTTTTAAATAGGATAAATTTATCCGATATAAATTATTTAAAGATTGTAATCACTGATTAAAAATATTAGACATTCGTTTAAAGGTTTGGATGAATTAACGTTTCCTAGCTTTAAAGTTAATACAACTTTTTCTTATGGAAATTATGAAGTATAAATAATGAACAATGCATTCAATTTTCTTTCTCTGTTAGGTTAGAGTTTTAGTCTTTGTTCCAGATTCTAGCAACGCAGCGGTCCTTTAACTTTTATAAAACCACTATTTTTAAGAATGTTTCGCCTTATACCAAACCTTTTGCCATTCCCGTTGTAGAATCATAAAGGTCACGTCTTCTGATAACCTTAACGCATCGCTACCATCTAGATTTCTGATTTTAGCCTCAGAAACATCGATAATATAAAGTAGGTTTAAATAATCCGAAAATTTAGTATTTATAAGATCATAAACGGTTTCTTGAAGCACTAATTTTAAACTGGTAGGCAAAGTTTCTTCATTCAATTCTAAGTCAATATTAGCGTATAATAAATCCTTATTCAATTGAATAATTAATTTTTTATATAAATCTAACGCTTCTGCTTCAACAATTAAATCTTCAAAATTTGAGGGTAAATTCATCCGAAATTAAACACGTCTATTCATTAATTGTTCTCCAAATATTCTCAGCTCTTGCTTTTTGTCATTAGAAATATTTAAAGTTTCTAAGACTTCAAATGCCTTATTGGTATAATCCTTAACAGCGTTTTGAGTAGCTGCAGAAGCACCAGAACTAACGAATATCTCCTTTACCTTTGCAACTTTATTACTATTAGGAAGCTCTAAATTTGAAATAAAGGTCTTCAAATTCAAGGTGTCATCGTCAGAGCCTAGTTCCATTGTTTTTAAGTATAAATATGTTTTTTTGTTTTCAATAATATCTCCACCGACTTGTTTTCCGAAGGTTTCAGGATTTCCAAAAGCATCTAAATAATCGTCTTGCAACTGAAATGCAATGCCTAAAAGACGACCAAACTCATAAATAGAATTTTGATCTTCAATCGAAGCTTTAGCTACAATCGCCCCCATTTTCATGGCAGCACCAACCAAAACAGCTGTTTTGTATTCAATCATTTTTAGATATTCGGGAATCGTAACATCATCTCGAGTTTCAAAATCAATATCATATTGCTGACCTTCACAAACCTCCAAAGCGGTTTTACTAAATAATTTAGCCAATGCCTGAAATATTTGTGCCTCATAATTTTCAAACAATTGATACGCCATAATAAGCATGGCATCACCAGAGAGAATTCCTGTATTTAAATTCCACTTTTCATGAACTGTTTCTTCCCCGCGTCGTAAAGGTGCATCGTCCATAATATCATCGTGTACCAAAGAAAAATTATGAAAAACCTCAATAGACAATGCTGCATTCATAGCGGTATCGGCGTTTCCACCAAAAATATCAGCTGTCATTAAGGTTAAAATTGGCCGTAGCCGTTTTCCTCCTAACTGAAGAATATAGTTTATAGGATTATATAAATTTCCAGGCTCTTTATCTACTACAAAACCTTCTAAATATTTTAGAAAAGGCTTTTGATACTGTTCTATATGTTGCATTTGACAAAAATAATGCTTTAAACATATTTTAAGCTAATGTTAGCTGTGTTAAAAAATCATTAAAACTTTGGAAACTTTTTTGGTTTTCAAAGTTTCCTGTTGTAAATTTGCACCATAATTAAAAAAAGACCTTCCGCTTAACAGGAATACAAAAATGAAAAATAAAATAATAATAAAGTCTACAGACCTGTTCTTAAACTTAGGTTTTAAGAGCGTCACTATGGACGATATTGCTAATGAAATGGGTATTTCTAAAAAAACGATTTACCAACATTTTCAGAATAAAACTAAATTAGTTGAAGCTACTGCCATGCACGTTTTTGAAAACATATCACATGGTATTGATTGTATTTGTGAGTTAAACACAAACCCGATTGAAGAAATATATGAAATTAAGCGGTTTGTAATGCTTAACCTAAAAGATGAAAAATCATCACCACAGTATCAGCTTCAAAAATATTATCCTAAGATTTATGCTTCATTAAAAAGAAAGCAATTCGAAAAAATGATTGGCTGCGTCACTCGTAATTTAGAGCGCGGTGTTACACAGAAACTTTACAGAGATTCTATAGAAATAGATTTTATAGCTCGCCTTTACTTTAACGGTATGGTTTCTTTAAAAGATCAAGATATTTTTCCACGAGACACGTATGCGATACACAACCTAATGAATAATTATATAGACTATCATTTAAGAGGCATTTGCTCAACCAAAGGGTTAGAAACACTAACAGAATTAAACACCAATTTAAAATAACGTATGAAAAAAACATTAACGCTAATAATAGGCTTTATTATTTTTCAAACAGGCTTTGCACAAGAGCAACCAACACGTCTTTCGCTTCAAGAAGCTATAGATTACGCCTTGGAAAACAACAGATCTACCATTAATGCTTCAAGAGATATTGAAGCCGCTAAACAACAGAAATGGGAAACTACAGCTAGTGGTTTACCTCAAGTAAGTGCAAGTATAGATTATCAGAACAATTTAAAACAGCAAGTATCATTATTACCTGCCTCTGCTTTTGATCCTTTAAGCGGAATAAGACAACTAGCTGATTACTACGATTTAGAAGACTTACAGACTCAGCAACTACCCGATGTGCCTCAAGGTTTTTTACCGATTACATTTGGTACCAAACACAGCATGACGGCCTTTGCCACCTTAAATCAAAAAATATTTGATGGGTCTTACCTTGTGGGTTTACAATCTGCGAAAGTTTTTTTAGAAATATCTAAAAACGCCAAAATAAAGACCGATTTAGAAGTCAGAAAAGCGGTTATTGAAGCTTACGGAAATGTACTGTTAGCAGAAGAAAGCATCAAGATTTTTGAAAGAAATATTGATGTCTTGGAAAAAAATCTTTTCGAAACACAGAAAATTTACGAAAATGGATTGGGAGAAGAAGAAAGTGTTGAACAATTGCAAATAACCTTGTCTGGTGTAAAAAGCAACTTGAATAATGTTGAAAGACTAAAGAAATTGGCCTATCAAATGCTAAATATTAATTTAGGATTAGATGTTCAAAACACAATGGTGTTAACCGATAGTCTAGAAACATTAACAGATCAAAACATCTCGTTATCTGATTTGGATGCAGAAAATAATCCGGAAAACACCATTGATTATTTAATTGCCCAAAACGATACTAAAGCAAAAGAGTTAATGGTTAAACTAGAAAAAAGTAAAGCCTTACCAACGCTTAATGCCTTTATTAACGCAGGTTATTCTGGCTATGGAGACGAGTTTAATTTCGCTAAGAAAAGTCAAGATTGGTTTGGGTCTTCACTATTTGGTTTTAGTTTAGATATCCCCATTTTTAGCTCAGGTATGCGAAGTGCTTCAACACAACGTGCAGCAATCAATCTTGAAAAAGCACAAACAGAATTAACAGAAACCGAACAACGTATTAAACTTCAGATTGAATCCGCAAAGAGTGATTATCAATTTGCTATTGAAGATTATGCAAACAAAAAAGAAAATTTAGGTTTGGCAGAACGCATAGAAACTAAAAACCAAACCAAGTTTTTTGAAGGTATTGGTTCTAGTTTTGAGTTGAGACAAGCACAAACACAATTATACACCGCACAACAAGAATTACTTCAAGCCATGTTAGATGTTATAAACTCTAAAACCGCTTTAGAAACCGTTCTAAATACACCAATCAATAATTAAAAATCACCAATAAAATGAAATATATATATCCATTATTAATCGTTGCAATAGTATCGGTTTCATGTTCTGGCGAAAAGAAAAATTCTGTAGAGCAAGTCATTCAAAGCGACAATCTCGAAACTGTAAGAACAAAAAGAGGTCAACTAGTTGCTGAACAGGAAGCCATCAACGATAAAATTAAACTTTTGGATGAGAGAATAAAAACGTTAGATACCACAAAGCATGTACCTTTAATCACCACATTTAAAGCACAATCTGAAGTTTTTAATCATGTTTTAGAATTACAAGGAAACGTCACCACTAAAGACCTTTTAACCATTACACCAGAATACAACGGTATTTTAACTAAGGTCTATGTTAAGGAAGGTCAGAAAGTTAATAAAGGCCAAATTTTAGCAAAGATTGATGATGGTGGTTTAAGCCAACAACTGGCACAATTAAAAATTCAAGCAGAATTAGCAAGAACAACTTACGAGCGTCAACAGCGACTTTGGGAACAGAACATTGGAAGTGAAATTCAATTTTTACAATCAAAATCTACTTACGAATCGCAACAAGAAGCCGTAAACCAATTAAACCAACAAATTGCGAAAACAAACGTTACAGCACCTTTTTCTGGTACTATCGACGATATCATTACAGAGCAAGGAAGTGTTGTTGCTGCCGGGCAATCGCCATTAATGCGTATTGTAAATTTAGACAATATGTATATTGAAACAGAGGTACCAGAACGTTACGTTTCAGATGTTACAAAAGGAAAAAGTGTAAGTGTTAATATTCCTGTTTTAGGAAAAACAATAGAAACAAATATTCGTCAAGCTGGTGATTTTATAAACCCTGCAAACCGAACATTTAAGGTTGAAGTTGGCATTCCAAACAAAGACAAATCCATTAAACCAAACTTATCTGCGCGTTTAAAAATTAATGATTACACCAGTGAAAATGCCTTATTAATTCCGCAAAGCGTGGTGTCTGAAAATTCAGAAGGAGAACAATATGTATATGTTGTTACGGATAAAAATGCAAAAGGAATTGGTACCGCAAAACGTGTGATTATTGAAACCGGAAAAACTCAAGATGATATTATTGAAGTCTTAAAAGGTCTTGAAGATGGATCTGAAATCATTAAAGAAGGCGCACGTAGTGTAAGAGATGGACAATCTGTTGAAGTTATTAATTATGAAACTAAAAACTAATGACTGAAAATAAAAAAAATACCGAAAAGGAATTTGGTTGGTCATCGTGGGCAATTAACAACAAAACCACAATGTATGTGCTTATTGCTGTATTTTTCTATTTGGGAATTTCAGCTTTTTTCGACATGCCAAGAGAAGCATTCCCAGAGGTTAATGAAACTAAAATTTACGTTAGTACCATTTATCCAGGAAACACTGCTGAGGATATCGAAAAGTTAATTACAGACCCTGTAGAAGACAAGCTAAAAACAGTAAGTAATGTTGTAGAAATCACCTCAACATCACAAGAAGATTATTCTATGGTGGTTATAGAGTTTGATGAGAACATTACTGTAGAACAAGCCAAACAAAAGGTTAAAGACGAAATCGATTCGGAAACAGCTGGTGAAGATTGGCCAACATTTAACGGAGCCAAAGTAGAACCTGATGTGTTTGAATTAAGTCTTTCGGAAGAAATGCCAATTCTTAACATTAATATTTCCGGGGATTATCCTATTGAAAAATTAAAGGATTATGCTGAATATCTTCAAGATGAAATAGAAGATTTACAAGAAATTAAGAAGGCAGATATCCGTGGCGCACAAGAGAAAGAAGTTGAAGTAGCGGTAGACATCTACAAAATGATGGCGGCCAAAGTAACGTTTAATGATATTCTTGGTGCTATTGGAAATGGAAACATTACGCAATCTGCAGGTAACTTAAAAGCCAGCGGACAACGACGTACCATACGAATTATTGGAGAAATTGAAAAACCGTCAGAACTTGAAAATTTCGTTGTAAAATCAGACAATGGCAGTCCTATCTACTTAAAAGATGTGGCCACTGTTTCATTTCATGAAGAAGATAAAACCACATTCGCAAGAAAATCCGAAAAACCAGTAGTAATGTTAGACGTTAAAAAACGTGCTGGTAAAAACATGGTTGCTGCTGCAGAGCAAACACAGGTTATTGTACAGAATGCTATAGATAATGTATTCCCAAAGGATTTAGAGGTCACTATTACAAACGATCAATCACCGGTAACGATTGGGCAGGTAGATGATTTGGTAAACAATATCATTTTTGGTGTCATTTTAGTAGTTACTGTTTTAATGTTCTTTTTAGGCTTTAAAAATGCCTTATTTGTTGGTTTCGCCATTCCAATGTCCATGTTTATGTCGCTTATGATTTTAGGTCTTATCGGCTATAGTTTAAATACTATGGTACTTTTTGGACTTATTATGGGGCTTGGAATGTTGGTAGATAATGGTATTGTAGTTGTTGAGAACGTCTATCGTTTAATGGAAGACGAAGGTATGGGCCGTATTGAAGCGGCTAAAAAAGGAATTGGAGAAATTGCATATCCTATAATTATTTCTACAGCAACAACGGTAGCAGCCTTTGTACCTTTAGGACTTTGGCCTGGTATCATGGGAGAATTCATGAAGATTTTACCAATTACTTTATCCATCGTTTTAGGATCCTCTTTAGTCGTTGCTATATTTTTTAATTCCGTGTTAGTATCGCGTTATATGACTACCGAAGACAAGGATATGCCTTTAAATCAAATCATTAGAACTACAATTATTGTAGCTGTGATTGGAATTCTTATTTTAATTTTTGGAGGTACATATCGTGGCTTAGGAACCATCATGATTTTTACGGCGATTATGCTTTGGGCATATCGATTTTTCATTAGAGGATGGGCAAATAGTTTCCAAAACAAAGCTTTAGTAAGATTAGAGAATTGGTATGAGCGTCGTTTACGAAATGCATTATCCAAAAGGCAACCTTACATTTTAAGTATTGGAACGTTTCTACTGTTAATAGCTGCGTTTATAGCTTTCGGAATTTCATTATCTACGCAACGTACAAAAGTAGAATTCTTCCCCGATAATAAACCCAATCAAATTATTGTCTATATAGAATATCCACAAGGTACAGCCATTGAAAAAACTAATGCCATTACCGCACAAATAGAAAAGCGTGTGGATGCGGTTATTAATGCAGACCAATACATGGATGGAGGCAGAAACTTTCTAGTAGAAAGTGCTGTTTCTCAAGTTGGTGAAGGAGCCGGAAACCCGCAGACAGATATGGGATCTGGTGCTGAAATGCCACACAAAGCTAAGATCACAGCGTCTATGCGCGAATACAAGTTTAGAAAAGGTGAAGACAGTGAGCTTTTACGCCAAAAAGTACAAGAAGCTTTAGTTGGTATTTTCCCTGGTGTATTAATTTCTGTTGAAAAAGATGCCAACGGACCACCTGCAGGTTCCCCAATTAATATTGAAATAGACGGTAACGACTACAACGAATTAATTGCGACTGCAGAGCAAATGCGAACTTTTATTAACTCTAAAAATATAGCAGGAATTGATGAGCTTAAAATAGATGTTAATAAAGACAAACCTACCATGTTGGTTGAAATTGACAGAAAAAAAGCAGGAGAATTAGGGGTTACCGCAAAACAGATTGGAGATCAATTACGTAATTCTATCTTTGGATCTAAAGCCGGAATATATAAAGAAGATGGAGACGATTTTGATATCTATGTCCGTTTTAACGAAGCCAATCGTTATGATAAGAGTGCTCTTTTCAACCAAAATATTACATTTAGAGATAATACTGGTCAGATAAAGGAAATTCCATTATCTACAGTTGCGAAACAGAAAAACAATTCTGGTTTTAGTGCCATTAAACATAAGGATACCAAGCGTGTTGTTACCGTTTATTCGGCTTTATCACCAGGATATACAGATGCTGGCGCCATTGTAACTCAGATTCAAAATGAAATGAGAAGCTATGAAGGCTTAGCTGATGATATTCATATTGATTATACAGGTCAGATTGAAGAGCAAAATAAACAAATGGCCTTTTTAGTTGGTGCCTTTTTCACTGGACTCGGTTTAATTTTCTTCATCTTAATATTTCAATTTAACTCCATCTCTAAACCAACCATTATTATGATTGCTATTTTCTTGAGTTTTATTGGTGTCTTTGGTGGTATTGTAATCTCAGGAAGTGCTTTTGTTATTATGATGACTATGGTTGGTATTATATCGCTAGCCGGAATTGTAGTAAACAACGGTGTGGTCCTTTTAGACTACGCGCAATTACTGATTGATAGAAAGAAAAATGAACTAGATTTAGTGGAATCTGATTATTTAACCACAGAAGATCTTTTTGAAAGTATCGTTAAAGCCGGTAAAGCCCGTCTAAGACCTGTGTTATTAACTGCAATTACAACTATTTTAGGCTTAATACCTTTGGCTATTGGACTAAACATTAACTTCTTTACGTTGTTTGCAGACTTTAATCCAAACATATATATGGGTGGAGACAACGTTGTATTTTGGGGACCTTTAGCATGGACTGTTATATATGGTTTATTTGTTGCTACATTTTTAACCTTGATTGTGGTACCAATCTTATTCTTTTTGAGTATAAAACTTAAAATGTGGGGACGACGAAAATTCACTTCTCAGCCTTTAAGAGCTTTAGAAGTTGAGACTATTGAGCAAATTGAAGCTTAAACCCAGATAATAATCACGACTTAAGATCTAGTATAAATAGTGATTAACAAAATAAAAGCCTCAACAATTGTTGAGGCTTTTTACTATCTAAAAACTTAATTATTATTGATTTTCGTTTGCAGGAATTGGAACCGCTATTGGCACTGAATCCGTTGTTCTATCGTTTGGCAATTCATTTAATCTATCAAATCGTCTCATGTCAACCCAACGATGTCCTTCACCAAACAAAGAATAGCGTCTTTGAAATAAAATTTCATCTTCTAATGCCTGTGGAGTTAAAGCACCACTATAGCTTCCTAAACCGGCCTCATTTCTAATAGCGTTAATTGCCATTACAGCTTCAGAGGGGTTACTTAGCATATTTGCTTCAGCATAAAGAAGTACTAATTCTTCATTTCTCATAATGGGTACCATATCAACATTAGATTGATAGATGAAAACATCATACTCCCCTATTAATCCAGTGGCTTCAACAGGATCATTTCTCAATACCACCTTATCAACTCGCGAATCTAAAGGAAGTGCATCGTCAACAAAACTTGAATGCGACACCCTAACATTAGATGTTTGATTTAAAGCTAAATAAAGTGGGTTTGGCGTATCAGCACCTGAAAGTGAAAATGTATGATAAACCCCATTATAGAAATCACCATTCATCTCCATAAAAGAATCCTCCAATAAACTTAATACGCTCGTATAATTTCCTCTATACGCTTCAACTCTTGCATTTAATCCTTTATTAAATTTTAAGAAATCACTAGGCGTATTAAAACCTGAGTACCCTGTAGTTAAATCAAAAGCAAAACTTCCTCCTGCATTGGCCAAATCAATGGCTGCAGCACTCAACAGGTCACTAATTGCTAGTAAAGCGTCTTCATAGGTAACAAATGGCCCTAGATTATCAGGATCTGATGTATCTATTCTCATTCCGTTTGTATACTGATTATTAGACACCATTAATAATTCATGTGCTTTAAGTGTATTTAAAACACCTTTAATACCAGCAATCTCTTCATCTGAAAAAATGTCGGTAGTGTTTTCAAGACCTTGAAGCGTTAGATTAACATCTTTAATCACAGCATACCTAGAGAGGTATGGACTGGTCGTATAAAACGTATTATTATCTAAATTTCCAGCAACAACATCCCCTTCAAATCTAGGGTCTGAACTTGTGAAATAATAATACTCTCTACCAAAAATACTCTGCACATCAACTTGATTATCTAATCTTGTCCGCATTGCCGACAATACACCAGTTACAGCCGATGGTAATTCTCCTCTTGACAAATCATCTGATATAGAATTTGTATTTGCTCCGTTTAAACTTTCGCCACCGTCAAGCTCACAAGACGTAAATACTGTGACACTTATAGCTAAAAGAATAATATAATATTTTTTTGATATTTTCATTTTTATAGATTTTTAATTTTAAAATTGAGCTGATAAATGGAACATATATCTCTTAGAAGACGGGAATGGCATCACATCTACACCTGTAGATAAACCAGTACCTCCGAAGTTAGACACCTCAGGATCATACCCATTATAGTCAAAAATGTTAATTAGATTATTACCAGATACGCCAATTTTTAAATTTGAGACGACTCCCTTAAATACTTGATCTATAGTTTTGGTTGGAAGACTGTAATACAATCCAATTTCACGTAATCTTAAATAAGTCGCATCCTCAACAAAAGGCCTAGCATTAGCAGCGAAAATACCATTGTTTACCCTGTATACCCCATTAGGAATTACGCCGTCAGGGTCAAGAGTAATATCATCATAATCGGCACTTGTTCCTCCAAAATCTGATAATAACGTAGATAAATTAATATTATCACCGCCTTTTTTCCAATGCCACAAGAATGATAACGTAAAGTTTTTATATTCAAACTTATTGTTAAACGTCATTTGAAAATCTGGTTCTGCATCACCTAAAACAGATACTGCTGTTCCTGGTCCGGTGGTACCAACGATTTGTGTTACACTCGCGCCTTCTTCAATTTGAAACTGACCTAAACTGTTTCCAAAACCACCTAAATTAAAGGTTGGCACATTTAGCTCTGTCATTTCAGACTCGTTCTTAAACCAGCTAATTCCCGAATCCCATCTAAAATCATCAGAATCAAAAGCTGTGACATTAATACCTATTTCAACACCTCTGTTTTCTAAGGTACCTGCATTTACCCATTCTGTACTAAAACCGGTTGAAGGAGCTATATTAGCCTGTAATAATAAATCGTCTACTGTTTTTTTATAATATGTAAATTCTAAAGACACTCTATTATTTAATAAACCGGCGTCAAACCCAACCTCTAGTTCTCCTTGTCTTTCAGGTGAAATATTAGGGTTTCCTCTCGTAATTGGTACTGATATACCAATATTACCATCAATAGCAGAACTAACATAAGTCGTATATAGTGACCCAAATGCGGCAAAAGTACCCGCTTCACCATAGGCGATACGTGGCTTAAACCTATTAATAACATTAGTATCACCCCAAAAATCGAAGTTGTGTAAGTTAACCGCTAAAGACGCTTTTGGATAGTAAAACAATTCATTAATATCCCCATTATTAGTGGATTTATCGCCTCTAATTCCCAATGTTCCTATGAGTTTATCTTGATAGTTTATTGATTCTTGAACATAAAAACCGAAATCTTCTTGTTCTAATCTAAACTGATTTACAGTTTGGTTTGATGCCTGATCTAGATTGGTTTCTGAAGCAATTAAATCCGTAGCAACAACTCTCACAACATTCTGCGAAAACTGTTCGTTTGTAATACCTGCTTGCGTTGTAAAACTCAGGTCGCTTTCAGTTGTATAATTGTGAACTAAAAAAGCAGAGTAATTTGCATTGGTGTTTGTTGTTGTTGAAAGTCCAGATACACCGTTTAAACCACCATTTTCTGGTAACATAAACTGTAACGATTTTGGAAAAATCACTGTTCCTGTTAACGTGTAGTGATCTGCACCAGCTTTAGCTACAAATTTTAAATCAGAATTCTCTCCCCTATATAAATTGACATCTAAGGTTCCACCCGTTATAAATCTTTGTGTAGATTCATTATTAGTCATTAAATCTCTAGTTTGAATCGGATTTGATGAATTGTTAGGATGTTCTGGGTAGTTACCGTTAGCATCTGGCAACAAATAATCCCAAGGACGTGTATTTGTTAAAGCAACTCCTATCGTTGCACCCGTATTATCATTATTAAAAAAGCCTCTATCAGCACTGGAATTAATATAGTTTGTAGTCACTGATAATTTAATATGGTCCGTAAAATTGTGGTCTGCGTTTAACCTCAAAGAGGTTTTATCATAGCCCGTTCTTTTAACAATACCATCTTCTTGATTTCGTGATAATCCAACATAGAATTTTGTTTTTTCAGAGCCACCAGACATACTTAAGCTAGTGTTACTAATAAATCCTTTTTCGCCGTACATCTCCTCTTCATAATCTCGCAAAGTTCCATTATTTAAAGCGGCTGTATATAAAGCACCTTCTCCGAAAGCACTTTCTGCTAACTCTGCAGTCCAATTTCTTTGTCCTTGTAAATTTATAACTTCATTAAACCCTATAGATTGAGAAAAATTTAATCTCGTTTTACCTGATTTTCCTTTTTTGGTAGTAATAATAATAACGCCGGCAGCACCACGAGACCCATATATTGCAGACGCAGATGCTCCTTTTAAGATTTCTATATTTTCAATATCATCTGGATTTATGTCAGCAATCCTATTTGTTGCATTATCTTGAGACGACGGATTTCCACCTGTTGCTGCACCTGAGACCGTATTTATACCACCCGACGCAATACTACTGTTATCAATATAAACACCATCAATAATATATAGTGGTTGCGAATTACCATTAATAGATGTAATACCTCTAAGCTTTACAGATAACCCACCACCTGGCGCACCAGAATTTGAAGTAACCAATGCTCCTGTAAATTTACCAGCTAAAGCACCATCTAAAGTTTGTGCAGGCGTAGTACCAGCCAAATCTTCTGAAGACAAGCTAGCAACACTATTGGCGGCATTCGTTCTTTTTACGGTAGATGCCAAACCAGATATAACAACTTCATCTAGGCCTGTGGCAGACTCTCGCATGCTAACGTTAACCACCTTAGCTTCATTTACACTAACTTCAACAGTTTCAAACCCTAAAGAAGAGAATACTAAAATCACAGGAAAATTTTCTACGTTAATACTGAAATTCCCATCAAAGTCCGTTACAGCTCCTGTAGCTGTTCCTTTAATAATAACATTAACACCAAGTAAAGGCATATTAGTTGTGCCTTCAACGACTTTTCCGGTAACTTGTTGGCCAAAGCTCAGCAACGGGATAAAAATAATTGAAAACAAAAGCACCTTTAAAGATAAAGTGTAGTTCATAATTTTTAATATTTAAAAGATTAGTCTTGTTAAATATCGTCATAATTAACGATTTAACAAAAATTTAGTATTAATATTATTAATTTCCTACTTTTAGACACAAATAAATACAACTATCCTAATTACCCGTAATACTAAACCTTCCGTTATCTTAATTTTATTAAAACCACCTTAATAATTAAACTTCTATTAAATAATTGGCAATAACAGATTTTAAATCTTTTAACTTATTAAATTTGCACCTTCAAAACACCATAACCTTTAAATATGGTGTAAACTATAGGATTTTATTATGTACAGAAGTCACAATTGTGGTGAATTAAGAGCATCACACAGTAATACAGAAGTTACACTTTCCGGTTGGGTTCAAGGTGTTCGCGATAAAGGATTTATGATTTATATCGATCTTAGAGATCGTTATGGTATCACACAACTCTATTTTGATGAAGAACGCACACCGAAAGCTATTATAGAAAAAGCGCAAAAGCTTGGACGCGAATTTGTAATTCAAGTAAAAGGAAACGTTATTGAACGTGCTTCTAAAAACCCAAATATTCCAACTGGGGATATTGAAGTTGTAGTTTCAGAATTAACCATCTTAAATAAAGCTTTAGTGCCTCCGTTTACTATCGAAGATAAAACGGATGGAGGAGACGACATAAGAATGAAATATCGCTATTTAGATATTCGTCGTAATCCGGTGAAAAACAGCTTAATTTTTAGAGCTAAAGTGGCTCAAGAAGTGAGAAACTATTTGTCCAATGATGGTTTTATTGAAGTTGAAACTCCATACTTAATCAAATCAACTCCAGAAGGAGCAAGAGATTTCGTAGTGCCTTCTCGTATGAATGAAGGTCAATTTTACGCACTTCCACAATCGCCTCAAACCTTTAAACAACTATTGATGGTTGGTGGCATGGATAAATACTATCAGATTGTAAAGTGTTTTAGAGATGAAGATTTACGTGCCGACAGACAACCAGAATTCACTCAAATTGATTGTGAAATGGCCTTTGTTGAGCAAGAAGATATTTTAAATGTTTTTGAAGGTTTAACACGTCATTTACTAAAAGAAGTGAATGGTGTTGAAGTTGAAAAATTCCCAAGAATGTTATACGACGACGCTATGCGTTTGTACGGAAACGATAAACCAGATATTAGATTTGGAATGGAGTTTGGCGAATTAAATGCTGTTACCCAACATAAAGAATTTGGTGTTTTTAATAATGCTGAATTGGTCGTTGGTATCGCAGTTCCTGGAGGAAACGCTTATACAAGAAAAGAAATTGATAAATTAATTGATTGGGTAAAGCGTCCACAAGTTGGTGCTTTAGGTATGATTTATTCGCGTTGCAATGACGATGGAAGTTTTAAATCTTCAGTAGATAAATTTTACGACCAAGACGATTTAGCAAAATGGGCAGAAGTCACTGGTGCAAAACCAGGAGACTTAGTTTGTGTTTTATCTGGCGATACCAATAAAGTAAGAGCGCAATTAAGTGCTCTACGTATGGAATTAGCAACACGTTTAGGATTAAGAGATCCTAAAGTATTTGCACCGTTATGGGTAATTGATTTCCCATTATTAGAATTAGATGAAGAAACAGGGCATTACCACGCGATGCACCACCCGTTCACGTCTCCTAAACCTGGACAAATAGAATTGTTAGATACTAACCCAGGCGATGTAAAAGCTAATGCTTACGATTTAGTATTAAACGGTAACGAAATTGGAGGAGGCTCTATTAGAATTCACGATAAAGCCACTCAAGCTATTATGCTAAAACATCTAGGTTTTTCTGATGAAGAGGCTAAAGCACAATTCGGATTCCTAATGGATGCTTTTGAATATGGAGCACCACCACATGGAGGTTTAGCTTTTGGGTTAGATAGACTGGTTGCCATTTTAGGAGGCCAAGAAACGATAAGAGATTTTATTGCGTTCCCTAAAAACAATTCTGGTCGGGATGTGATGATTGATGCGCCTGCACCAATTGATGATGATCAACTAAAAGAGTTGAGTTTAAAACTGAATTTAAAATCATAAAAAATATTAATCCTGCTTTTGGCAGGATTTTTTTATAGATTAATTTTATGCAAACAAAACATCCTATATTTAAAAGACTATTGATATGGCGAGCTAAGCATATCTCGCATAAGCAATTTGTATATCTATTAAGTATTTTAATTGGGTTTACGTCTGGAATTGGTGCTGTCGTTCTAAAAAATTTAACGCATTATATTCAACTTTTATTAGAAGGTAAATTGGTTCAATATTACCATCAAGCGTTTTACTTTTTGTTTCCTTTAATTGGATTGACTCTTGTTTATTTAATTATCAAATATGTGATTAGAGAAAAGGTAAGTCATGGTATTCCTTCAACATTACATGCCATTTCTAAACGTAAAGGCATCATAAAAGGCTATCAAATGTTTGGGTCTATTCTTACAGCTCCATTAACTGTTGGTTTTGGAGGTTCGGTAGGATTAGAAGGCCCTGCAGTTGCAACAGGAGCCGCAATTGGCTCCAACATTGCTCGGCTTTTTAGAATGAATCAAAAAACCAAAACCTTGCTAATTTGTTGCGCCGCAGCCGGAGCTTTATCTTCTATATTTAAAGCACCTATTGCCGCTATTATTTTTGCAATTGAAGTCTTCAGTTTAGATTTAACCATAGCCTCTATGCTACCTTTATTGTTAGCTTCTCTTTCGGCTATTATTACGTCCTATTTTTTCTCTGGAAACGATGTGATATTGCCTTTTAGAATTGAAGATACCTTCAGGATTTCTGATGTACCGTTTTATGCTTTTTTAGGAGTCTGCGCTGCATTTACCTCTATTTATTTTGCCGAAGTTTACGAGCGGATTCAAAAGCTTTTTGACAAACTAAACTCACCAATTAAAAAGCTTCTTGTTGGTGGTATTGCGATTGGTGTCCTTGTTTATTTTATTCCACCACTTTATGGTGAAGGTTTTGATGTGATTAATAATCTTATTGTTGGAAATCCTGAAAAGGCCTTAGTCAATAATTTTCTGAATTTAGATTTGACTAATATATGGATCGTTATTGCCCTTTTAGCTGGACTCGTATTCTTCAAAATTATTGCTAGTGCTTTAACTTTTGGAGCAGGTGGTGTTGGTGGAATTTTTGGACCAACGCTTTTTATGGGAAGTATTATGGGGAATTGCGTTGCTAAAGTCATTAATAATTGTGGGTTGTTTAGCACCCCTGTTTCTGAAAGCAATTTTACGCTTGTTGGGATGGCAGGCTTATTAGCTGGAGTTCTTCATGCTCCTTTAACTGCTATCTTTTTAATTGCAGAACTTACAGGCGGATATGACTTATTTATACCTTTAATGATTACTGCTGCAATTTCATTTGGGATAACAAAATACTTTGTTTCGTACTCTGTTTACACGATGGAATTAGCTCGCAAAGGCGAATTAATCACACACGATAAAGATCTTGCTGTTTTAACTTTAATGGACATAAACAAAGTTATAGAAACTAACTTTATTCATGTGACCACCAATATGACATTAGGTGAGATCATAAAAGAAGCGGTTATTAAATCGAATCGAAATATTTTTCCGGTAATAGATGAAGAAGACAATACTTTAAAAGGTATAATTTTATTAGATGATATTAGACCTATAATGTTTGACCAAACGTTATACGATAACGTATTTGCTATAGAAGTAATGCAAAAACCACCAGCAATCATCGACATTGAAAAAGATAAAATGACTGTAATTATGAAAAAATTTCAAGATAGTAGTGCTTGGAATTTGCCAGTAGTGAAAAATGGTACTTATATCGGATTTATTTCAAAATCAAAATTATTGACGGCATACCGGAGAGAATTAATTAATTTTACATCTTAACCTGAGTTAAGAAACCTTATAGTTAAGGTTTTGAATTACAAAACAATAGTACTAACAGGTTTTTTAATTTATGCCAACAAAAAACTTCATAAGACGATTACTGCTATTGCGATACAAATATATATCGCAAAAAAACTTCATTTATATTTTAAGTATTGCCGTTGGCTTATTAACTGGTATTGCTGCCGTAACTCTAAAAAACATTACATACGCCATTCAATCTGGCTTAGAAGAAGGCATTATATTTTCTCAAAACCAACTCTATTTTATCCTACCTGTTATTGGTTTGTTTTTGGTATTTCTATTAACAAAATATATGTTTAACCAGGGAATGACACCGTCTATTCCTCCATATATAAAACGTGCCATACCTTCACTACTCTATTCGTTGCTAAGACAGAAAGGACTTTTATCGTATAAACTTATTTATCATCCGTTAATAATGGCACCGTTAACCGTTGGATTTGGTGGGTCTGTTGGATTATTAGGACCTGCAATAACCTCTGGTTCTGCATTGAGTTCTAATTTAAGTCGAATTTTACATGTCGATAAAAAAACAAGGACACTTCTTATTGCCTGTGCGACTGCCGCTGCTGTGGCATCCATGTTTAAATCTCCTATTGCAGCGATTGTATTGGCTGTAGAAATTTTCAGTTTAGATCTTACGTTTGCATCCTTATTACCCTTATTAATTGCGTCTATATCTTCCGTTTTAACGTCTTATTTTTTCTTGGGAGATGAATTGCTTTTCAACTTTAATGTCACAGAAAAATTCAACCCAAGAGATACGGCTTTTTATATGCTTTTAGGATTAGGAACAGGTATAGCATCTATATATTTTACCAAAATGTATTTTGCTATCTATGCCTTTTTCGATCGATTTAAAACAAAGTTTACAAAGCTTCTGGTGGGTGGTATCGCCATTGGTATTATGTTATATTTTATTCCGCCACTTCATGGTGAAGGTTTAAGTTTTACCAAAGATTTATTTGAAGGCAACTATCTACACGCACTTGGCTCTAATCCGTTTGACAAATACACGGATAATATTTGGGTAGTTATTGTGTTACTCATCGGTTTTACCATATTTAAAGCTATTGCAATGACGACCACTTTTGCTGCTGGAGGTGTTGGTGGAGTTATTGTACCGACTATGGTAATGGGAAGTGCCTTGGGTAATGTTGTGGCTAAAATAATTAACAACATCGGATTTGGGCACCAAGTGTCTGAAGCCAACTTTACGCTAATTGGTATGGCCGGATTGATTGCTGGCGTGATCCATGCACCTTTAACTGCTATATTTTTAATTGCTGAAATTACAGGAGGTTATATTTTGTTTTTACCATTAATGATAACGGTTGCCATTTCATATATGATTACTAAGAATTATATGGAGCACACCATCTACACCAAAGAATTAGCCGAACGTGGAGATCTATTAACGCATGATAAAGATCAAAGTGTTCTAACCGTAATGACCTTAGATTCGGTGATAGAAAAAGATTTTATTGCTTTACATCCCGAAATGAGTTTAGGTGAAATGCTAAGAGAGGGAGTTTCAAAATCGAGTAGAAATTTATTTCCTGTTACGGATTCTAATGATATGTTTGTTGGTATTATTCTGTTAGATGATATCAGGTCTGTGATGTTTGATCAAAGTTTATATGAATCTACCACAGTTGAAACGTTTATGCATCAAGCACCCGATTATATTATATATGAAAAAGATGCCATGCATACCGTAATGAAAAAATTTCAAGATTCAAAAGCATGGAATCTACCTGTAATTAAAGACAATAAATATTACGGCTTTGTTTCAAAATCTAAACTATTAACGGCTTATCGCACCGAATTAATTAACTTTACATCCTAAATATTAATTGGTATTTTAGATAAATTCACTCAAATGAAACCCATAAAAATTATAACATTTATTCTCTTTTTAGCCTCATTTATCAGCATCGTTTGTGGCTTAACATTAGACTTAGAATATTCTGAAAAACTCATAGGCTTCGGAGTTCTAGGTTTATTTTTTATCGTTTTCCCATTGTTTTCTTATTACAGATGGAAAGATAAAGACATAAAAGAATATATGCTTACTAAAGAGAATCTTGATAAAATGCGTGAAAATCAACGCGATTTAAAAAAGTAATATAATAAATTTTAAGGCAAGAAAAAGGCTATTAAACAAAAACATTTTTTTAACATTCGATTTTTATTTTATCTTTGTACTTTAATTTTTATTTATATTATAATGACTGGAACAGTTAAATTTTTTAATGATTCAAAAGGATTTGGATTCATTACCAACGAAGAAACAGGAAAAGACATCTTCGTACATGTATCAAACCTTAATGGCGTAGAATTACGCGAAGGAGACACAGTAGAGTACGATGAAGAAGAAGGAAGAAAAGGATTAGTAGCTGCCAACGTGCAAGTACTATAAGTATATATCTTACAAGTTTCAACGCTCAACCAATGGTTGAGCGTTTTTTTTTGCTCATTTTTTTGGATGTTTAACGTAAGTCGTTTTAACAACCTACTGAAAAACAACAGGTAAGTCCGTTTTCGGGATCTTAGTAATATAATAAGGTTGCGTCATTACACTCGTCGCATTTCCGGTCGGACTAATGTACTTCACAACAACTAACGTGTTTTCTGAAGTTGTAGAAATATCTAACTCAATACTATTAGCACCAGTACTTTTTACATCGTTGAATATCGCAATAATGGTATATTCTGAAAAATCAATTTTAGTTTCTGTAAAACTCTCTGAAACATTGTTCACTTTATTCATTTGAGCCATTAATTGCTCCCAATCACTCTGATTTTCAATAATAGTGTTTTGCTTAGCTACACCTTCTTCTCCAGCACCGTAAAGATTCCCTTTGGCAATTAAAGTACGTTCTGAATGTTTCATTTTAGCATTATTTTTTTCGATTTTATTGCTTTTACAATTCAAAACAAATACTAAGGATAATAGTAGTAAGGCTTGTATTTTCATAATAAGTTCTTTTTAAAATTCTAAAATTTACTCAATTTAATTCAAATTACGCTTTTCAATAAAAAAGCGTTTCATTAATGCAGAAGCTTCTTCTGCTAAAATACCACTTACCACTTCTGTTTTAGGATGCAATTGCGTTCCCATAGTTTTAAAACCTCTTTGGTCGTCTGAAGCTCCATAAACTATTTTAGAAATCTGACTCCAATACAAGGCTCCTGCACACATTTGACAAGGTTCTAAGGTAACGTACAAGGTACATTTATTTAAATATTTACCACCTAAAAAATTAGCTGCAGATGTAATGGCTTGCATTTCGGCATGTGCTGTAACATCGTTTAATAATTCTGTAAGATTATGCGTTCTGGCAATGACTCTATCTTCTACTACAATTACCGCGCCAACAGGTATTTCACCTTTTTCATAAGCAGCCTCAGCTTCCTGAAGCGCTTTTCTCATAAAGTATGTATCGTCAAATGGGTTTATCATGGTTGTAAAAATACGATTTCAAAATTATTATAAATCATTGCGGCAAGAATTTTGATGTGTAAAAACAAAGCTTTTAGTCATGAAAAAACACTATTCTATTTCGATACCAAAACCTTGTCACGAAAATTGGGATAACATGATTCCTGAAGACAAAGGTAAATTTTGCCAATCATGTACTAAGTCAGTTATTGATTTTACCAAAATGCCACAACAAGAGATTCAAGATTATTTGGCCGTAAATACTGGTGAAAAAATTTGCGGACGTTTTAAGGTATCGCAATTAGAGCGAATTCGAATTGAAATTCCTCAACAAATCATTCAGCGACAAACGAGTTTTCATAAATCATTTCTTTTAGCCTTATTGATTACCATGGGAACGTCACTATTAAATTGTTCTGATGGAAATGGCAACACCAAGAAAATTGACACTGTTGAAGTAATTTCTACTCTAGAAGCTAAATCAATTCAAATCCCAGAGATTACAGCTTCTAAAATTATTATTGATTCTTCTAAAAATATAACCATCCCAAAACCACCAGATCCTGTTAAGGTACAGGTAAGTCCAATTCCTCCTATCATGGGAGATGTTATCGAAGTGATTGATGTTGTTGGTCTTATTGAACCTCCAAAACCAGATGAAGACATTGTTTTTGGACATATAATTGAAGACGATGCCGAATTTACAAACACACCAGATTCATTATCTAAATCAGAAAAGAAAGAATACCTATCTAAACACATTTCAAAAATCATTACCGACAATTTTAATATTGAAATTGCTAAAAAACTTGGTTTAAAAGGCAAACAACGCATTTTTACTCAGTTTAAGATAGATGTAAATGGAGATGTAATAGATATCAAAGTAAGAAAATCACCTCATACGGAATTAGAAAATGAAGTTAAAAGAGTGATTAAACTTCTACCAAAATTTAAACCTGCAAAACAACGCAACAAAAATGTAGCCGCTATTTACACTATACCAATAGTCTTTTTAATCGAAGACTAATAAAATCTCGTATTTTTACGATGTGAAAAATGAGCTTTTAAAACATATCAATCTTCCTGAAGATTTACGTCAACTCGCGCCCGAAGCCTTACCTCAACTTGCCCAAGAGTTGCGCCACTTTATTATTAATATCGTTGCCACAAAAGAAGGCCATTTAGGAGCTAGTTTAGGCGTAGTAGAACTAACTATTGCTTTGCATTATGTTTTTAACACACCAGAAGATCAACTTATTTGGGATGTTGGCCATCAAGCTTACGGACATAAAATCTTAACCGGAAGAAAAGACATTTTTGACACCAATAGACAACTTGGTGGCATAAGTGGTTTTCCAAAGCGCAGTGAAAGTGCGTATGATACTTTTGGTGTCGGACATTCATCAACCTCAATTTCGGCAGCTTTAGGAATGGCAATTGCATCACAGCTAAAAGGAGAAGACAAACACCATATTGCTGTTATAGGTGATGCCTCTATTGCTAGTGGAATGGCTTTTGAAGGCTTAAACCATGCTGGAGTTACAGATGCTAATTTACTCGTTATCTTAAACGATAATGCCATTGGTATAGATCCTAGTGTTGGTGCCTTAAAACAATATTTAACGAACGTAAAAAAAGGAACTGAGAAGCAAGACAATATTTTTGAAGCCTTAAACTTTAATTATTCTGGCCCTATTGATGGTCACGATTTACCCTTGCTCCTTTCAGAATTAAAACGACTAAAAACCGTTAAAGGCCCTAAGTTTTTACATATTATTACTACCAAAGGTAAAGGTTTAAAGCAAGCCGAATTAGACCAAGTAAAATACCACGCACCAGGAAAGTTTGATGCCAAAACAGGTGAACTTCCCATAAAATCTGAGTTGAAGCAACCTCCTAAATTTCAAGATGTATTTGGTGAGACGATTGTAGAATTGGCTTTAAAAAACGATAAAATTGTAGGTATTACTCCCGCAATGCCAACGGGTAGTTCGTTAAAATATATGATGGAAACGATTCCGGATCGTGCTTTTGATGTGGGTATTGCAGAACAACACGCCGTAACATTGGCTGCAGGAATGGCAACACAAGGTCTCATTCCATTTTGTAATATCTATTCCACCTTTTTACAACGTGCTTACGATCAAATCATACACGACGTGGCTTTACAGAATTTACCCGTTATTTTTTGTTTGGATCGTGCCGGATTGGTAGGTGAAGATGGAGCAACGCATCATGGCGTTTTCGATTTAGCCTATCTTAATTGTATTCCTAATCTGGTGATTTTCTCGCCAAGAGATGCCATAGCACTTAGAAACATAATGTATACGGTACAATTAGGTATTGATTTCCCTATAGCTATTCGTTATCCAAGAGGTCGAGGCCATTTATTAGACTGGAAAAAACCGTTTAAAGCTATTGAAATAGGAAAAGGTCTATGTCTAAAAACAGGAACCCAAATTGCGATACTATCTATTGGTACTATTGCTAAAACAATTACAGATGCTATTAATGCTTTAGATGAAAAAGACGCAATTAGTCATTATGATATGCAATTTGTAAAACCTTTGGATGAACGCTTATTGCATGCAGTATTTAAACAACATAAAGCGATAATTACCATTGAAGACGGTACTATCGTCGGTGGTTTTGGCAGTACAATCCTAGCATTTGCTAACAAGAATAATTATTCTCAAAAAATCACAATCTTAGGTATTGAAGATCAATTTATTGAACATGGCACTACAGACCAATTAATGCAGTTACAGAAACTAGATGTAACATCTATTAGAAAAGAAATTAAAGATTTAATCCTCAGTATCAATAATGGCTAAGTCCGATGTATTGTCAATCTGCTCAGTATGAATAGAATCATAAGTTGTTTGCTCTAAACCTTCGCTTGAAATATCGTCTAACATCAGTAAACACGTTACTACAACTAAAAAAATGACAAGTCCTCCGAGTATATTATTTTTCATAAGTAGGTAGGTTAATGGGTTGATTATGAAGTAAATTAAAACAATATATCGTTCAAAAACAAATTTATTCGATGAAATGCATACTTATAGTATTTGACCTTGAATTTTTTTATGCAATAACATCGCATTAGTGTCCGATAATTTGGAAACATAAAGGCATACCGCTAATAGGTTTTCGTACAATGACTTAGTACTAAGTTGTACCGTTTCTGGCAAAGTACTGCGTAATAACTCATCATAATTAGACATATTTTCTTCATAACAATGCTGTGCCATTTTTCCAAAAGATTCTAATAATTGATTCAAGATTTTATAACCTGCAATTTCTTTATTAATAACCTCTTTAGAGCGGTACACATTTTTGATACTTATATTAATAATGTCTTTTATCTGTGCTTTATACTGACTAACATCTAATAAAGCCGTTTCAAATTCACCTGCCAAAATAGCTTCTTCATGCTTCATAAACAGTGTCGCCGCTTCATCAATTAATCTACCGATGGCTAATGCTCGTAAATAGCTTACACGATCTTCGGTTGTTTTTAAGGCGTGATAATTTTCAGTTTTTATACTACCTCTAACTAAATTAATTAAGTACTCTAAGGCGTATTCTTCTTCAATTAAACCCAGATTTATACCATCTTCAAAATCAATTATTGTATAACAGATATCATCAGCAGCTTCTACTAAAAAGGCTAAAGGATGGCGTTGATAGCTGGCATGCTTATTACTTCGTTTTGCTAAACCTAATTCTGAAGCTATGGTTTCGAACATTGCTTTTTCACTCTGAAAAAACCCATATTTTTTATCTACAATATGGTTGGTTGGCTTTTTAGGTAACGATTCTTTAGCATACTTTGTAAAAGCACCAAGAGTTGCGTAACTTAACCTTAAACCGCCTTCTCTACCCTCTCTACTTTCCGTAAGAATTTTAAATCCATTAGCATTTCCTTCAAAATCGCACAAATCTTGATACTCTTTTTCAGTTAAGTGCTTTTTAAATTCGGCACCTTGTCCTTCTTTAAAATAAGCGCCAATCGCTTTTTCTCCAGAATGTCCAAATGGTGGATTTCCGATATCGTGTGCTAAAGCAGCTGCAGCCACAATGGCACCAAAATCATTCATTTTATAACCATGAACATTTTCTAATTGCGGGTGCTTCTTTAATAATAACTGTCCTACTTTTCGTCCTAAAGACCGTCCTACCACACTAACTTCTAAACTATGTGTTAAGCGTGTATGGACAAAATCGGTTTTAGATAAAGGCACCACTTGTGTTTTATCTTGTAGCCCTCTAAATTCTGAAGAAAATATAATACGGTCATAATCAACCTCAAAACCCAAACGGGTTTCATCTTGTTCTTTTCTTAATCTTTTATTGGTATCGCCAAAGCGCTTTAAAGAGAGTAGTTGTTCCCAGTTCATAGTTTAATTCTTATAAGATGCAAGATAAATAAATTGGTATACAATTGATTATATTATGCCTAGTTAGATAAAACAAATTTCAATGTTAGCTAATTGTTTCCTTAATATAAATTGTCTTAATACTAAGCTAACACTCCACTAACCTTTTCATTACAAACCTTTAATTTTCAATTAACCTACAAGTTAGTTAATCATGTTTTCTTTGCGGCATAACATTTAATGAACAAAAACAAAATGAAAACAACTAAAAACTTATTTTTCTTACTTGCATTTTCTCTTATCGCATTTAACTGTAGTAGTGATGATGATAACACTACTGATGATGATGGAGGAAACACTAATGACTTGATTCAGAAATCAGGTATTTTGACAGAAGATGAAACATGGACATCAAACAACATTTATCAATTAAATGGAAAAGTTGTTGTAAACGATGGTGTTACTTTAACAATTGAAGCTGGTACTATTATTAAAGGTGCTGAAGGCCAAGAGTCATTAGCTTCTGCTTTAGTTGTTGATCAAGGAGGAAAAGTTATGGCAGAAGGTACTGCTAGCAACCCAATTATAATGACTTCTATTTTAGATAATATTACTGTTGGACAAACAGCAGGAACAAACTTAAACCAAGCTGATACTGGTTACTGGGGAGGATTAATCATCTTAGGTCGTGCTCCAATCTCTGTTAGTGGAGATGTTGAAACTGCACAAATTGAAGGGATACCAGCTACGGAGCCTTATGGACAGTACGGAGGAACAATCTCAAATGATAACTCTGGTGTTTACAAATATATCTCTGTAAGACATGGTGGTATTACTATTGGAGACGGTAATGAAATTAATGGTATCACAATGGGTGGTGTTGGTAATGGAACTACTATGGAAAACTTAGAAGTAGTAGCGAACCAAGATGACGGTTTTGAGTGGTTTGGTGGTACTGTAAATGGAACTAACTTTATCACTTGGGCACATGGTGATGATGGTTTAGATGCTGACCAATCTTGGTCTGGTACAATGACTAACGCAGTTGTTATCCAAACTTCAGAATCAGGTTCTCCTTTAGAATTAGATGGCCCTGAAGGATCTGCGGCAACTGAAGCGGGTTACACTTTTAATAACATTACGTTAATAGGTGATGCAGCAACAAGTCACTTTACAGATTGTAGAGATGGTTTAATTGCTAACTTAAACAATATCTTAGTATACAACTTTGGTGCAACTTCTGACATCAGATTTAACGACGAGGATACTCAAACTGAATTAGCTGCAGATAGATTAACGTTTTCAAATTGGGAAATTGTTTTACCTACAGGAGTTGCTCTTGCTGACATCATTGATGGAGCTAATGGAAACGAAGCTAAATTCTCAGATAACGTTACAACTATTGAAAATTCTGCTGCTGCAACAGTTGGAGCAAATACAACAGTATTTGGTTGGACTTATGCAGCGTCTCAAAACGCATTCTAAATTATCAAACATAAATCTCAAAATGTCCGGAAATTACTTTCGGACATTTTGTATATTTTAAAATCATATTAAAATGATTAAATCTATATCTCTTTTTTTTGCAATCTTATTATCCTTTTCTTTCTCAGCAGCACAGCAAACCGGAACTGTAACAGGTAAAATTTTTGACGGTGAGTTTAACGATGTACTTCCTTTTGCTAACGTCGTAATTCAAAATACCGCTACAGGAACCACTACAGATTTTGATGGTGAATATAAATTAGCATTAGATGAAGGCACTTATACCTTAGTGTTTTCATTTGTTGGTTATGAAACAAAAGCTATTACAGATGTAAAAATTGAAGCTAATAAAGTTTTAGAACTCAATGTGACATTAAATCCATCGTCGTCTGCATTAAGCGAGGTTGTAATTACAACTTCCGCACGTAGAAACACGGAAGAGTCCGTTTTAAATCTTCAACGTAATTCTGCGGTTTTACTCGATGGCCTTTCTATAGAAAGCATCAAAAAAGCAGGTGCAAGTGATATTGCTTCTGCTATTATAAGTGTACCAGGTGTTTCTGTACAAGGAGGTAAATATGTATATGTTAGAGGTTTAGGAGACCGTTACACTAAGTCTATTTTAAATGGGATGGACATCCCAGGGCTTGATCCTGACAAGAATACGATTCAGATGGATATATTTCCAACCAATATTTTAGAAAACATAATAGTTATAAAATCTGGATCTGCTGATCTACCTGCAGATTTCACAGGAGGTGTTGTAGATATCATCACTAAAGATTTTCCATCACAAAAAGCGATGAGCTTTTCGCTTTCTACGAGTTACAATCCAGACATGTCGTTTAATTCTAACTATGTGACTTATGAAGGTAGCGGAACAGATTTTCTAGGTTTTGATAGTGGAGATAGAAATTTACCTATTACACCTACAACCTCAACACCTAACCCTGCCTCTTCAAATAATAGTAGCTTAGAAGGCATTACACGTTCATTTAATAGTACTTTAGCTACTGAACGAAAAACTAGCTTACCAAATTTTAGCTTAGGATTTAATTACGGAAATCAATTTGATATAGGTGACAATAGATTGGGTTTAATTGCTTCTATTAATTACAAAAATGAAACCTTATTTTATGAAGGTTTTGAAAATGGAGTTTACCAAAAAAATGAAGATCGTGATATCAATGAGCTTAGATTTGACCGTAGACAAACTGGTGACTTAGGCGAAAACAATGTGTTATTAAGTGGATTGGTAGGTTTATCTTTTAAAACAGATAACTCTAAATACAACTTTAATGTGTTGCATATACAAAATGGAGAAAGTAGAGCTGCATTATTTAACCAAGTAACCCAAATCTCAAATGCTATTACTGTTGATAAGGATAACTTAGAATATACGCAACGCTCTTTAACCAACTTTTTATTTGGAGGACATCATAGTCTTGCAGAAAATGATTTTATTATAGACTGGAAAGTATCACCAAGTTTTAGCCGCGTTTACGATAAAGACGTAAGATTAACGACATTTATTTTAAATAATGATGGCACCACAAATATTAGCTCTGACGCTGGATTTCCACAACGTTTATGGAGAGACTTAGAAGAATTTAATGTTACAAGTAAAGTTGATTTCACAAAAAAATACGACTTATTTAGTAACCAAGCCTCACTTAAATTTGGTGCTTTAGCAAGTTATAAGAAACGTAATTATGATATTTATAAATACGAAGTTGCTTTTAGAAGTGTAAATACTTCAAGCTTTAACGGAGATCCTAATGCTATTTTAGACCCTAGCAATATTTGGACCCCTGAAACCAATACTGGTTCTTATATCCGTGGAAACTTTGAGCCAGCCAACTCTTACGAGTCTATACAAAATACAGCCGCTGTATATGTATCTAACGAATTCAAAATTATAGATAAATTAAGATCTATAGTTGGTGTTCGAGCAGAATACTTTACAACATTATTCACAGGACAGAACAATTCAGGAACTGAAGTTTTCGATAATGAACAAACTATTGAAGAATTAGATTTGTTCCCTTCTGCAAACTTTATCTATGAAGCTAATGAAAAGTCTAATATCCGTTTATCGTATTTCCGTACCGTAGCTAGACCAAGTTTTAAGGAGTCTTCAGTAGTGCAAATTCCTGATTTATTGACAGGAATTATCTTTTTAGGTAATATTGATTTACAACCGTCTTATATTAACAACTTTGATATAAGATATGAGTTCTTCGGTGAAAAAGCACAAATGTTCGCAGTTAGTGGGTTTTACAAAAAGTTTAAAGACCCTATTGAATTAGTTGCATTCTCATTTGCAGCACCTAATCAGTTTACACCAAGAAACTCTCCAGAGGCACAAGTACTCGGATTAGAATTTGAAGGTCGTAAAAACTTTAATTTCATTGCTGAATCTTTATCTGATTTAAGTTTAAACGTCAATGTTTCAATTATTAAATCTGAAATTGAAATGGCGAAAGGGGAAGGACAAGAGTATGAATCTAGGCAGCAATTTGCAAGAAATGGAGAAACTATAGATGATACTCGTGAGTTACAAGGGCAATCCCCATTTTTAGTAAATGTCGGTCTTAACTACAACAACTCTGAATCTGGTTTTGAAACTGGTCTTTTCTATAATGTTCAAGGAAAAACGTTAGAAGTTGTTGGTTTTGGTAAAAATCCTGATGTGTATACCCAATCTTTCAACAGTTTAAATTTTAATCTATCCAAGAGCTTTGGAAAAGACAACCGCTCTAAACTTAGTTTAAAAATAGATAATATTCTTAACGATGATAGATTAAGTCAATATGAATCTTATGGTGATATTAGCGCTGACTTTTCTTCAAGAAATCCTGGTACGACATTTAGCTTAGGCTATAGTATGAATTTATAGGAACACATTAAATGTTATATACAAAAAGAGCTGTAATTCAATATTACAGCTCTTTTTATTTCGTATACTTATCTAGTTGATTTAATCTCTAGAGACTAAGGTTCTATCATTAGACCATTCAACCACACTTACAATAGCGTTGTCTCTATAATCTACTTCTTTTAGCGAATCACCTTTCCAAAAGAACCACTTTCCAACTTTTTTACCAGCATCATATGTTGCAACGGCTAATTTATTGCCTTCCACATCAAAACTCGTCCATTTACCTTGCAGTTTACCATTGGCATCAAAAGCACCAGTTTGCTGTATTTCACCGTTATCATGAAAATATGTAGCGATTAACAAATCACCTTTCTTTTCTAATTGAGGCTTATTTTTATTTTGAGCATATGTGAACCCTACACTCAACATTACTAATATTATGACTATCTTTTTCATATCTATTTGGCTTTAATTCATACTTGTCTTACGAATATAGCACTTATTTTACATTTAGACAATATTCTCATAACATTAAGTTAACATTGAAACCGTAGTTAGCTGATTTATAACTATGTAGACATTTCCTTAAAATTCACACATTAGACAATTAATGAAATACAGCGTTAAAACAATGCCATACAGCTTAACCGACATATCACTAATCAACCACAATAGCGCTTATTCAAAACAAAAACTCAAATGCTTTCAAATTAGATGACGCTAAAAACTGGTTGACTTCCAAAATCATTTATTAGTTGGATATCACTTTTAATAATAACATTTAGATAACATACACCTAAAACCATATAAAGATCTTTACACGTTTATTTTTAACTAAGAATTATGGATAATATTTACTTATTAATGATCATTGCTTTAGTCATTTTGGCCGTTGCCGATTTGGTAGTTGGAGTAAGTAATGATGCTGTTAACTTCTTAAATTCTGCAATGGGTTCTAAGGCTGTTTCTTTTAAAACAGTCGTCATTATTGCGAGTGTCGGAGTTGCAATAGGCGCAATTTTCTCTAGTGGAATGATGGAAGTCGCACGAAAAGGCATCTTTAATCCTAATATGTTTATGTTTAATGAAATCATGATTATTTTCATGGCAGTAATGATAACAGATATTCTATTGTTAGATTTCTTCAACACTATAGGCTTACCAACTTCAACTACAGTATCTATCGTTTTTGAATTATTGGGAGCTTCTGTAGCTATGGCATTAATTAAAATTGGGCATGATGGTGGTCAATTTTCAGATGTAATGCACTACATAAACAATGAAAAAGCAGCAGAAATAATTATAGGAATATTGCTTTCTGTAGTCATTGCGTTCTCCATTGGTGCCGTTGTACAATGGTTCACCAGGCTGTTACTCTCTAATAATTTTGAACAAAAAGCAACTTGGGTTGGTGCTGTTTTTGGCGGTTTTGCCCTAACAGCTATTACCTATTTTATATTTATAAAAGGTTTAAAAGGAACGTCCTTCGCAAATAACAGTTACGATATTTTAGGTGGTCGTACGATGGCATATTTCTTAGAAAATCGTGTATTTACCATTCTTGCTGTTAGTTCTGTCTTTTGGTCGCTTTTATCTTATGCGGTAATTACAGTTTTAAAAACTAATATTTATAAGTTGATTATTATTGTTGGAACCTTCGCCTTAGCATTAGCATTTGCTGGTAACGACTTAGTGAATTTCATTGGAGTACCAATGGCGGCTTATAATGCTTTTGAGCTTTGGGGAGCATCTGGATTGGCTGCTGATCAGTTTCCAATGGGAGTTTTAGCAGAAAAAGTTCCGGCAAACAACTGGTTATTATTTGCTGCAGGAATGATTATGGTTCTAACCTTATGGTTTTCAACTAAAGCAAAAAACGTTGTAAAAACATCATTAGATCTTTCTAGCCAAGGAGCAACAGAAGAGCGTTTTCAACCTAACTTTCTATCAAGAGGTTTTGTGAGAAGTGCTATGGCTATGTCTCAAATGTCTGAATATGTCTTACCTAAATCATGGCAACAAAAAATTGACAAACAATTTGAACCAAGACTCGTTTCTAAAAAAGTAAAAGCAGCAGATTTACCAGCGTTTGATATGGTAAGAGCAGCCGTAAACCTAATGGTTGCTGCCGTTTTAATCTCTATTGCTACGTCTTGGAAATTACCTTTATCTACTACATATGTTACCTTTATGGTTGCAATGGGAACCTCTTTAGCGGATAGAGCTTGGGGTGCAGAAAGTGCAGTTTATAGAGTTGCTGGAGTTATCAACGTTATAGGTGGATGGTTCTTTACAGCATTTAGTGCCTTTGCAGCCGCAGCATTAGTGGCTTATTTATTGAGCCTTAATTTAGAGGTTATGTTTCCAATTTTGTTATTGGCTGCTATTGGTCTTTTAATAAGAAGCTCAATTGCGCACAACAAAAAATCTAAAGGCATAATAGCTGAAGACAGCTTAACAAAAGCAGGAAGCAGTTCTGTACAAGGTGTAATTTTAGAAAGTGCAGATAATATTTCTAATGTTGTAAAACGTGGAAATAGAATTTACACTAACGCTATAGAAGGTTTGGCAAAACAAGATTTAACCTTACTTAAAAAGAATAAAAAACAGGTTACCAAACTCTCTGATGAAGTTGATATTCTTAGGGATAATATATTCTATTTTATTAAAAATCTAGATGAAACGAGTTTACGAGCTAGTAGTTTCTACATTAATATTTTAGGCTATTTACAAGATATGACGCAATCTTTAGAGTACATCTCTAAAACAAGTCATAAGCATATTCACAACAACCATAAGAAGCTTAAATTTAGTCAGATTAAGGAATTGAAAGAAATTGACATAACGCTTGAAGAATTATTCAACAAGACAAAAGTTGCGTTCGACTCACATTCTTTTGAGCAAATTGGAACTATCATTAAACATAAAAAAGAATTGTTTGATTTAGTAACCGATAAAATCAACAAGCAAGTGGCTAGAACTAGAACTGAAGAATCTAGTCCGAAGAACACAACGCTTTATTTCAGTTTACTTCTAGAAACTAAAGATTTGCTAACGGCAACGATGAATCTATTAGAAGAGTATTACAACTCTCATGATAGTTCAGTAGAGCCAGCAACTATCCATATCGAAGAAGAGTAGATCCTCTATTTCATCTTTATTAAAAAAGCTTCAAGTCTAATTACGATTTGAAGCTTTTTTTTTGAAACAGATTTAAATCCATTTCAATAGTAACCAATTCAACACTTTACATTACACTTCAAAAACAAAAGACGTAAAATTGAGTCCATACTGAAGTCAGTACACAGTCCTAAAAGTTAAAAATTTTAAGCGTTCAACATCCAAATACGACCTTTTGTCGTATATATAACTTTAAAACGATAATAACTAAAAATTATAAAATGAAGAAAATTTCAATCCTATTAGTAACCGCTGTAATATTAAGTTCATGTGTATCTAAGAAAAAATACTTAGCCTTAGAACAACAGCAAGGAGAAACTTTAAGTGAGTTAACTAAGACAAGAGTAGAAAAAGAAGATTTAGAAAATAAGTTTGCCGTTATTGAAGCAAGAGTTAATCAATACAATTCTAAAATACAATCTTTGAATGAAGATGTTGAAGGTTTAACTATTGAGAATAAAGCAAAATTTCAGGTATCTGAAGATGGTACTGTAGCTTCTGGAGCAAGCAAAGAAAAAATGCGCGAAACGCTTAAAAACGTTAGTCCAGAGAAATTAGCAGGTGCTAAAACGTTAAAAGATTCAATGAATGTAGCAATACAGCACAACTTAAGTAAAGCTATGAACACTAGTGATCTTGACGAAGATGAAGATATCGTTGTTGATATCAATGAAACTGTAGTTATGATTTCTATTGCTGATAATATGTTATTTAACACAGCGAGTTACAGAGTTGGAAACAAAGCTGACAAAATCTTACAGAAATTAGCTGACGTTATTAACTCTGAGCCTAGTTTAGATGTTATGGTTGAAGGGCATACAGATGCAAGAAGCATAAACACGGATAAAATTGCAGATAACTGGGATTTAAGTGTCTTACGTGCAACATCTGTTGTTAGAAAATTACAAAAGCAGTTTAAAGTGGCACCAGAGCAATTAATCGCTTCTGGTCGTAGTAGCTACCAACCTTTAGTTGAAAATGACAATAACGCTAATAGAGCTAAAAACAGAAGAACACGTATTATATTAATGCCAAACATTGATAAGTTCTTCGCCATGATGGAAGAAAAATAAGTCATAAATCTTTTTAGATTTTATAACAAAAGCACCCTCCCGAACAATTCGGCATTGGGTGCTTTTTTTTGTTTGATATTATTGTAATTTGTAAAAAAATAACGACTATGAAATATTTCCTCGCCTTAGCCCTATTCTTATGGTCTTTTTCTGGTTTTAGCCAAAACCTATCCTCACAAGAATTATTAAACAACGCCATTAATTATCACGATCCCAATGGCAACTGGGAACACTTTAATGATACGTTTACCGTGGTAATGACCATGCCTAAAGCAGCAAAGCGCACTAGTATTATTTCTATAAACTTACCTGCAGAATATTTTAGTGTTACCGCCACAAAAGATACGGTAACAACGACGTATTCTTTAAACAAGGATAAATGCACGTTGACTTATAATGGCAAAGTTTTAGACAGTCTTAAAGCTAAAGACAAAAACATGACTTGCGATAGAGCGACACTTTACAAAAACTACTATTCGTATTTGTATGGTTTACCAATGAAGTTGAAAGATGAAGGCACTAATCTTGGTAAGGTTGAAAAGAAAACCTTTAAAGGCAAAACATATTTGGTTTTAAAAGTAACGTATGATGAAGCCGTAGGTAGTGACGTTTGGTATTTTTACTTTAACCCGAAGACTTATGCTATGGAGATCTATCAGTTCTTTAAAACAGATGAGAATGGTAAAGAGAAACCAGATAGTGGTGAATATATAATGCTTTCAGAAGAAACACTCTTAAATGGCATTAAAGTGCCTAAAGTAAGAGCTTGGTATTATAATAAAGCGGATAAGTATTTGGGGACTGATACTTTGACAAATGAGTAAGAAAAAAAACAAGATCAAAAAGAATAAAGATTTATATAGAGAGAGTGTTTTACAGCATTATACTGAATCTTATAAATCAGAAACCTATGCCCGTCAAAGAATAGATATTATCACAATAGCTTTAAGTACAGGAGGAATAGTATTAGGTTTGAGTATTTTAAAATATATTTTTGATAAGAATATGGATATTGATCCAATAATTTTAAAGGTTTCAATATTTCTTTTTATGCTTACAATTATTATTAATTATGTTAATCAACATATAGCTGTTAAAGCGCATAATAACGAGAAAAAATGGGCCAAAAAAGAAGATGAAATAACCAAATATGGATTAGATGAAGAGAATAATATTAAGGATTATTCTGTATTCAATAAAGCTATAAGAATACTTAACACTTCAAATTTTATTATGTTGATAGTCTCAATATTTACAATGGCATACTTCTTTTTATTCACTTTTTAAGGTTTTATAATTGGTTTTACTGGCCTTTTGTTTGTTGGTTGTGAATTTGACTGTACTTTTCCTTTTTTAACCGGTCTCTTTATTGGTTTGTTTTTACTCATAATATATAATTTAATTAAATCGGGTTTAATCAATTAATTAGTACTCTCTATTTTCGTACAATCCGAATACGGACTAAAACACTAATAACCAATTACCTAAACCCGATTTAACACTTTAAAATTTCGCCTTAAAAAACCACCCTACAGTAGAGTGGTTTTAAATTTTATTTTGAGAGATTACTGCCTACGCAGCAATTTATTATCCCTCACAACTCGTACAATCTTTCTTTTGCTTAAACTTCTGTGCAGCATTCATACTGTGTTGGTAGTACAATGACTTCACTCCTAATTGCCAAGCGGTAACATAGATTTTATTAATATCTTTTACTGGCATATCTGGATGCACCATAATGTTCAATGATTGTGACTGATCTATATGGTTTTGTCTGTTTGCTGCCTGGTAGATAATTGTCATTTGATCAATTTCAGAATAGGTTTTAAACACATTCTTCTCTTCTTCTGTAAGCCCTTCTAAATGTTGTACAGAACCATCATAATCACGGATGCTTTTCCAAACGTCATTAGTGTTCATTCCTTTTTCCTTTAAAAGCTCTAATAAGTAAGGATTCTTAATCGTTGTTTTGATTTTTGCGATATCCTTTACATAACTGTTAGACCAAATTGGCTCAATACCTTGTGATACTTGTCCTAAAATAAACGCTGAAGATGTTGTTGGTGCTACAGCATTTAATGTGGTGTTACGTCTTCCGTATCCTTTTAATACTTCTGGCTCACCAAATAAGTCAGCTAATTCCTCTGAAGCTTTAACCGATTTATCTTTAATTGTTTTAAAGATTTCACTGTTTAAGTCAAATGCCTCTTTACTATCAAAACCTACCATTTTAGATTGTAATAATGAGTGCCATCCTAAAGCACCTAAACCTAAAGCTCTGTTTTCTTTAGCAAACGTGTATGCCTTTTCCATAAACATAAATGTATGTCTATCGTCACGGTTTTCAGAATCTCTATATACTTCTAATTTTGTAATAAACTCTTCTAAAACAGCATCTAAGAAATATACCATTGTTTCAACAGCATCGGTATCTTTCCACTTATCATAATGTAATAAGTTTATAGAAGATAATACACAAACAAATGACCAACGATCGTTTGTAGGTAACATAATTTCTGAACATAAGTTACTGGCGTAAATCTCATGTTTTTGATCTTTATAAGCATCCGGAGCATTGTTATTAGCATTGTCTCTAAAGAAAATATAAGGATATCCTATCTCTCCTCTACGTTGTAATACTTTTGCCCAAATAGCTCTTTTATCTGAATCGCCATCAATCATTTCTTGCATCCACTCATCACCTACAGTAACACCATGTGTTAACTCTTGAATTGGATTTCCTTCTGTTCCTATTTCTAAAAACTCGTGGATATCTTGATGCTCAATTGGTAAGTATGGAGAAAAACGACCTCTTCTCACTGACCCTTGACTTACAACATCGACCATTTTTTCGAACAACTGCATAATGTGAACTGCACCAGAAGACTCACCGTTATTTTTTACAGGAGCACCTCTATGACGCAATTTTCCAAAATAACCAGAAGTACCACCTCCTAATTTAGACATCATTCCAACTTCCGACTGTGTATAAAGGATATCTCCCATATCATCAGAAATATGCGACCCAAAACAACTAATTGGTAAGCCACGTCTTTTTCCAAAGTTTGACCACACCGGAGATGCTAATGAATAATACCCTTCAGCCATATAGCCATAGAACTTATCTGCAAAACCATCGATACCTAATATTTTTTCTGCATTATCAGCAATTTCTCTAATTCTTTCTTCTGGTGTTGTATCACCTGTAAGGTAACCAGAAGCTAAAAATTGACGACTATGCTCAGTTAACCATTTAATTTCTGGTTCTGCTTTTGCTTCTTTAATAGCTTCTTTTCTAGCTTTAATTAATTCATCGTGGCTAGATGTTGTTGTTGATTCTTGAATCACTTTGTCTTTGATGTCTTGGTTCATAGGGTCGTTAATGGATTAAATTAGGTCGTATTAAAATAGGTCGTCGCCGGTTACACTTTTTTGTCTCTTTGCATAGTTTATTGAACGCTTCACGAAGAAATCTCCGTGTTTTGTTCCTATAATTTCGTCATCAAACCATTCGGTTTGCACTAATAATTTTTCATCTACATCAAATACTTTTTCGATGCCAATGCTTTCTAATGAATTATTAAATCTGTTTTTGATAAACTCATTAATAACATTTTTAGGTAAGAACTCTAGTTCTCCTGCTTCAAAAATCCAATCTACAAGTTTGCTTTCTGAGTCAAATGCTTCTATACATAAGTCTCTTACTAGCGTACTATGTTCTGCATCAAACCAAGTTGGATTTTCATTTTTAATAATTTTGATGATATCAATTCCGAAATCACCGTGAATTTGCTCTTCTTTAGACGTTGCTTCAACCACATTAGAAACACCTTTAAGCATGTTCTTGTGTTTGTTAAACGCCATAATGATTAAAAACTGAGAAAATAAAGACACATGCTCAATAAATAACGAGAATAATAAAATTGACTCTGCATATTCTTTATTGTCTTCACTTTTAGCATTCTTTAAAGCGGTTTCTAAATAATGAACACGTCTCATTATTACCGGCTTTTTCTTCAGGTTTTTAAATTCGTTATTAAGACCTAATATTTCTAATAAATGTGAGTAAGCATCGTGATGACGGACTTCACTTTCAGCAAATGTTGCTCCTACAGACCCAATTTCTGGCTTAGGCATTTTGTTGTAAATCTCACCCCAAAATGATTTTACAGCAACCTCAATTTGAGAAATAGCAAGCATGGTATTTTTAATAGCATTTTGCTCAACCACTGTAAGTCTTGTCTTAAAATCTTGAATATCGCTAGTGAAGTTAAATTCAGAATGAATCCAATAAGAATGTCTTATCGCATCTACATACTCATTAAGCTCAGGGTACTCATAAGGCTTTAAGTTAATACGCTTTTCAAAAATATTTGTTTTTCTACTTCTCGCTTGTTCGTCTCTATATAATATGTATGCTTTTGCAACACTAGGAAAAGAGCTTGTCATTAATTTCTCCTCAACAAGATCTTGAACCTCTTCTACCGTAGGTAAATAATTATGATCTCTTCCCTTTCTATCTAATAATGTTTGTAACACATTTACAGAAATGGTATTGGCATCTTCCTTACTACCATTTCCTACAGAAAGCATTGCTTTCTCAATAGCATTTGTGATTTTATTTAAAACAAACGGACTTGTTTCATAATCTCTTTTTATAATCTGAGTAATCTCCATATTTCTTTTAATTTTAAAGCCTATCTAGTCATTAGAGTGGTATGAAACCATTCTAAACTGATTGGGTAAATCCGTTAAACGTTTTATATTTTTCCTTTATAGAAATAAAGGGCTGAATTTTATAAAAAATGATTTTTCCTCACGATTTTCAAATCCAAAAACTAGAAAAATCTATTTTATTTTGCTCGCTACAAAGATTGACAATTGTCAGTAAAAATGAAAGCTAATTTTATAAACATTGTCAACAAGTTCTTAACAAATCAGTTTATAGTGGAAGAAAAGCGAAGATTGCCAAAAACGAAACTAAAAAGCTGTATACGAGGTAATTAAAACAAATAAAATACAAATAAAAATGTAAGTTTAATCGTGTTAAAACGAAGGTTAACAACCGAGTTTATTGACGGTTAAGATATAAATATTTCATTGAAATTAAGCCACAAAAAAGAGCGTTGATATAACGCTCTTTTTTCCCTAATAACTAACTAAAACTAATAATAAGTAATTAAAAAAATTACGTATTACAAATTAACACAGTAATGAAAGATTAGAATTTTAAAGCTCTAAATTTTACTAATTAATAGCATATAAACCAAAAAGCAAACCCCTAATTTGCTGTAATTTTTGGTTCATTTCATTACACAAATATGACTATAATTTACTATAATTCAACGATGTAATGTATAATTGGTAAAAAAAAGTGTATATCTGGATGCACTATTTTTCTTCGGATATTTTTAGCACGCTATACACAAAACCATGCATTACATACATATTTACATCCCTAACACTCAATATATTCCTATATTTAGATTTAATAATTTATAAGCATGTTAAAAGCAGTAATCGTAGACGATGAACCAAAAGCTGTACAAAGCTTAATTTGGGAAATCAGCAATTTTAGCGAAGAAATAGAAGTTATGGCCTCCTTTACTAATCCAGATGAAGCGCTCACCTATTTAAACTCGCACACACCAGATTGCTTATTCTTAGACGTGCAAATGCCTACTATTGGTGGTTTTCAATTTTTAGAGCAACTCAACAACCCCGACTTTGCTGTGGTCATAACTACAGCATACGACGAATATGCTATTAAAGCTCTAAAACATGATGCTATTGATTACCTATTAAAACCTATAGACTCAGACGACTTAAGGAACTGCATCTCAAAAATCAAAAAACATAGCGAGCGCACCATCAACTCCCAAAAACTAGAGCGTATGCTCACTAATTTTAATTCGCAATTCGATAAAAAAAAGATTACCATTAACACGGATGGCAAACTGCTATTTTTAGATGTCGATGATATTATATACATAGAATCTGATGGAAATTACAGCACGCTATTCTTACAGAATCAGAAAAAAATAGTGCTTACAAAAAAATTAAAAGAAGTTGACGCCATCTTACCAGAGCATTATTTTTTTAGAATTCACAACTCCTACATTATTAACCTCAATAAGATTAAGGCATTCATTAAAAATGAAGGTTATGTTATTATGGACAGTGATCATAAAATTCCTGTAGCGAGACAGCGCAAATCAGATTTTCTTGAAAAACTATAAATCGCAATCATGAATTATTTGCTTAAGCCTCAACTATTAAACCTATGTTTGATTTTTTTCTTTTATAGTTTCTATAGTTCTGCGCAACAGACAAGTTTTGAAAACTCATTAATCTACATAAAAAACAATTCACCTTCTCTATACACTGAAATTGATTCCCTATTTGAACCATTTGAACAGGACAGTCTAAAAATGAAACGTTTGCTTACTGTTTCTAAGGACATCTCTTCATTTGAAAGCTGTAGTTATGCGCTTAATGCTTTAGGCGTCATTCAAAGAAACATTTCTAATTACGATGAAGCTATTACCTTACATAAAGAGGCAGAAGTTTATGCAGTTAAGGCAGAAAGCACCGAATTTAAAATTATTAGTTTAAATATGATAGGTGTTATTTATAGACGGATGGATGTGGTTAAACCTGCTTTAGATTACCATACCGAAGCTCTTAAAATTGCATATTCCGTATTAGAACCATCACAAACCGTAACAGAGAACATTGCTGTTTCACAAAACAGTATTGGCAATATTTATTTGGCACTAAAACAATACGATTTAGCCATCAATCAATTTAACAAATCTCTTGCAATTGAAAAAAGCATCGATAATAAATTAGGATTAGCTATTAACTACCATAACATAGGTTACGCACATGAGGCTAAAGGGAATTTAAGCTTGGCCTTATCTAACTTTCAACAATCACTAGATTACAACAATATGATTAATTCTGAAATCGGACGTGTTATCTGCTACAATAGTATTGGAGGTATCTACCTAAAACAACACAATTACAAGAAAGCCGAACCGATCATTAAAGAAGCTCTAAACAAAGCATTAGATATTGACGATCAATATTACATTTCGGCGTCGTACCTCAACCTGGGGCAGTTAGAAATAGAAACTGATCAACTTATTTCTGCAGAAACTCATTTAAAAAAAGCACTCAACATAGCCAACTCTTATAATTTAAAATCTACGGTTGCAGAATCTAGCAAATTACTATCTAAACTCAACCAAAAGAACAATGATTTTAAAACAGCCTTAAAGTACTATCAAGAAGCCGTTGAAATAGAAAACACCATATTAACGGAACAAAACTTACAATATGTTAATGACATTGCTGTACAATATGAAAACGAAAATAAAAACAATCAGATAAAAGCGTTAGCGCTAGAAAATGAATCTGTTCGCTTACGCTTAGAGCGGAATAAACAAATCTTGCTCTACACGTCCCTACTCTTAGGAATTATAGGTGTCGCCCTTTTTATTATTCAAAGAACAAAAGCCTTAAAGCGCGACAAACATATCTTAACCTTAGAACAAGACATGTTGCGGAGTCAAATGAATCCTCATTTTATATTTAACTCCCTAAATTCTATAAAGCTCTATATCATTAATAATGATAAAACCAATGCCGTTTATTATCTCAATAAATTTTCGAAGCTCATCCGAAAGATTTTAATGGCATCAAAAGAAAAAGAAACCTCTCTTAATGATGAGCTTGAGACCATGAAATTGTATATGAATATTGAAAACATTCGGTTTTCAAATGAAATCGATTTTACGATTACGGTAGACCCTACTATAAATACAGAAATCACAAAATTACCTTCTTTAGTGCTTCAACCTTTTTTAGAAAACTCGTTATGGCATGGTTTATCTTCGAAATCTAATAACAAAAAAATAATCTTAAACGTTAGTAAAGACTCACCCAATTTTATCACTGTTGAAATTACAGATAATGGTATTGGCAGAAATGCATCAAAAAAAATAAATGATAGAAAACGACTAGAACGAAACTCAGTAGGTATAGATATTACTAAAGCTCGATTGGCTAATTTTTCGGAAGCATTTCAAAATTCATACACTTTGAAAATTGAAGATTTATATGAAAACGAAAAACCGTCTGGCACTAAAATAATCTTACAAATACCTACAAAATTAAAGACTCAGTTTATAAACTAGAGACGTTAAAAAAGAAATTAGATAAATGAAGCTAAAATTTATAAAGCTTATCGCTTATAAGTTTCGGCTACTTTTTCTAATTCAGCATACCAATCCTCTCCAAACTTTCTAATAAGCGCTTCCTTTACAAATTTGTAAACAGGCACTTGTAATTCTTTACCTAAAGAACAGGCATCATCACAAATTTCCCACTTATCATAATTTACACCAGAGAACTCCGTATACTCTCTTATTCGTATGGGATATAAATGGCAAGACACTGGTTTCTTCCATTTAATTTCTCCTTGATTGTAAGCCTCTTCTATAGCACAAAGTGCCGTTTTCTTCTCGTCAAAAATGACGTAAGCACAATCTGCACCATTAATTAATGGCGTTTCAAAATCTCCAAAATCAGTCGTTATTGAAGTCCCTTGGGCCTCAATAGCATCGATACCTTCTTTACGAAGAAATGGTTTTACTTTGGGATAGATATCTTCTAAGATTTTAACCTCATCTTTTTCTAAAGGAGCACCTGCATCACCATCGATACAACATGCACCTTTACAAGCCGAAAGATTGCAAACAAAATCCTTTTCTATAATATCTTCTGAAACTATGGTTTTTCCGAGTTGAAACATGCCGCAAAAATACTTAAACTTAACCGCAATTTTCCATTGAAAATCTTTAATAATATCGCACCTTTGCAAAAAATTTCAAAAACCATACTAAAATATAGCTATTAAGCAATTAAAAACCAATAACTTATAGCCCTGTTTTAGACGTTATAAATGATTTAAAATACTCGAAAAATGCAACTTAATTTTAAAGAAATATTTACAGCTTTCATGATTCTTTTTGCGGTTATTGATATCATTGGAAACATTCCAATTATCATAGATCTTCGTAAAAAAGTGGGGCATATTCAAAGTGGAAAAGCCTCTATTATTGCAGGTGTAATAATGATTATTTTCCTTTTTGTAGGAAAAAGTTTATTAAGTCTTATTGGTATTGATGTCAACTCATTTGCTGTTGCTGGTGCCTTTGTTATATTCTTTATTGCACTAGAAATGGTTTTAGGTATTACACTTTATAAAGACGACGAACACAGTTCGGTTACTGCTTCTGTTTTTCCATTAGCATTCCCGTTAATGGCAGGCCCAGGGACTTTAACTACGTTATTATCGTTACGTGCAGAATTTGCTATTGAAAATATTATCGTTGCTGTAATTAGTAATGTTGTTGTCATTTATATTGTACTAAAAACGTCTTCAAAAATTGAACGTATTATAGGTGCAAACGGAATTAACATTATAAGAAAAATATTTGGTGTAATTTTGTTAGCCATCGCAGTAAAATTATTTGCGCATAACATTAAAGCTTTACTGGCTTAAATTTTTAAACATGAAAGTACTTACACTTATTCTATCAGTTATAGCATTAGCACTTATTATTTTTAATACCACAAAGTTAAATTTTGATGCACTCTTACAAGGAGAAAGTCAAACAGCCTTAATTACAATTGTAGCTGCACTTTGTGCACTTATATTAGTACAAATTTTAAGAATTTCTAAGAAGATTGAAAAACTAAGTAAACGTCGCTAATGGATTTTGATGCATTAATTATCGGTGGTGGAGCAGCAGGGTTATCTTGTGCTTTAGTCTTGGGGTCTGCAAAAAACAAACCTTTCGCAGAAGGCAAACAGATTGGCATTATAATGCACCAAAAAACATCGCACCTTCAAACCGCTTTATTTAATAATGTTTTAGGGTTACAACCGGGTACTTTAGGTTCAGATATTTTAACGGAAGGTAAATCACAATTAGCTACCATTTATCCGCATGTTTCTCAAATTGAAAATGAAAAAGTAAGTGAGATACAGAAAAATAAGGATGGTTTTATAGTGACTACAAATAAAAATAACTATTATTCTAAGATCGTTGTCATTGCCGTTGGCTATACTAACTTAATGACCATAGAAGGTCTCGAAAACTATATAGAACCACATCCAAGAGCCGCTATTGAGAAAGATAGAATTTGGTTAAAAAACACAGACCATCTTATTGAAGACAATCTATATGTTGCTGGGACTTTAGCCGGTTGGCGTAGTCAATTTGCTATGGCTAGTGGAAGTGGCGCCCACGTGGCAACCGATATTTTAACACTTTGGAATGATGGGAAGCAAACCAAAATTCACGATAAAGTTATTGCTTAAAATCAGGATGCTCTGTACTTAAAAGAATCACTTCTTGGACCATAATATCTTCTTTATTTAAGATTTCTTCAAACGCATTATCATCATATAACTGTTGTGCTAATGTTGCTTTTATTAAGCGTTTTATTTCCGCATTATAAACAGTGAAAGTGATATTAGTACGCTCTCTTTTATTAATGTAATCTTGAAAACTGACTACAATATCATCACTCACTTCAAAATTATTAATAAAATCGTACTTAGATATATCTCGATAGATGGTGCGATCTTTATCTAATTCTTCAAAAACAAAATAACCAAAATGTCCCCGACGTCTTAAGTAATTGATGGTTTCATTGTCAAACAAACGATCTACAGGCACAAACACATCTGGAATGATACCTCCCCCTCCATAAACCACTTTCCCTTTTGGCGTGGTAAATTTTAAAGAGTCATCAACAACGATACTTTCTTCATCTGCTAATTCCCCGGTTCTTAAGCGCTTGTAATAATCATTATGATAACTTTCACTTTCGCCATTAGTATATGGCTTTTGTATAGAGCGACCCGTTGGCGTGTAATATCTAGACACTGTTAATCGTACAGCACTGCCATCGCCTAAAGCCATTTCGCGTTGTACTAAACCCTTTCCGTAAGAACGTCTACCCACTATAATACCCTTATCATTATCTTGAAGCGCACCTGCAATAACTTCACTCGCTGATGCCGAATTTTCATTGATAAGAATATAGAGTTCTCCTTCTTCGAAGTCTCCGCGTTTGGTGGCGTATATACGTTCTTCCTTTCCTCGCTTATCTTTTGTGAATAATATAAGCTTATCGTCCTCTAAAAATTCATCTGCAATTTGCTCCGCAATACCTAAAAAACCACCTGGGTTATCGCGAAGATCCAAGGCTAATTTAGTAGCACCAAGTTCTTTTAATTCAATTAACGCCAATTTAAATTCTTTGAAGGTAGACTCGGCAAAGCGGTTCATTTTTATATATCCCAAATCATCGGTAAGCATATAGGCTGCATCAATACTTTTTATAGGTATGGCTTTTCGCTTAATATCAAACTCTAATAATTCATCTTCACCCTTTCTATAAACCGTAAGTTTCACATTCGTATTCTCATCTCCTTTTAGTTTCTGACCTATAAATTCAGTCGAGATATTAGAGCCATAAAGTGTGTCTCCATCCGCAAAAAGAATGCGGTCACCACTCATAATACCAGCACGCTCACTCGGACCATATTCCGTAGGTCTAATTACCGCAATGCTATCATTATAAGCATAAAAATTAATACCAATACCAACAAAATCACCTTTCATGTTTTCGGTAATTCGTTCTAAATCTTCTTTAGGAATGTACGTTGAATGCGGATCTAAATTGTGTAAAATACCATTGACAGTAACATCTACTATGCTATCTGTATTAACCTCTTCTACATACTCGTAATCGATATAATCTATTAACCGATTGAGTTTATCCTTTTTGCTATTTGTGGTGAAGAGATTATCTGAGGTGTCAGAAAAATTCAATTTCCCACCTATAATAACGCCTGCTGCTATTGCAACACCAATAATAAGTGGTATGTATTTATTTTTTGTTGCCATACTATTTCCCGTCTGAAGGGGAATCTGCATTTAAATCTTCTATAAGTTCTAATTCAATTCCTGCTTTTTTTAGAAAATCAATTCCTGAGCAGTCCTTATAATCTTGTTGGTAAACGACTCGGACAATACCTGCTTGATGGATTAACTTACTGCATTCTTTACAAGGTGAAAGCGTAATGTATAACGTTGCACCTCTACATGACTGTGTTGATGAGGCAACCTTTAAAATGGCGTTTGCCTCAGCATGTAAAACGTACCACTTGGTATAACCTTCATCATCTTCGCAATAATTCTCAAAGCCTGTTGGTGTACCATTATAACCATCAGAAATGATCATTCTATCTTTAACAATAAGTGCACCTACTTGTTTACGTTTACAATGAGACAATTTCCCCCATTCTTTCGCAATTCTTAAATAAGCTTTATCGTAGCGTAATTGTTTTGCCTTTGACATTAATAATTAGTGTTATACAAACGTACTATGTACGTAACGAAGATAAACGGATAGTATTTTATATGCCATTACCTTCTCGTTAAAGTTTTACCAAACTTTTTGGCTTATTTTAGAAAATTGCTCTCCAGTATCATTGGAATAACCAAGCCTATTACAACCGCAGAAATTACCATAACCCAATCGCGACGCGAAAACCTAAAGACTGTTTGACATAAAAATCCTAAAAACAAGACAATAAAAACAATGATAACTTGGGCAAGTTCTATTCCTAGAGCGAATTCTATAAGAAGTTCTAGTTTATTTTCCGATTGACCAGAAAACATTTTAAACTCTCTTGCAAAACCTAAGCCGTGTATGATTCCGAAAAACAAGGTTGTAAAAAACAATAAGCCAATTTTACCTGTTTTCGATTTTTTACCCGCAGTAAACACGTTATAAATAGCCATAATTAAAATAGTGACTGGTATTAAAAACTCTACCAATTCACCATTTATACTTACAATACCATAAGCTGCCAAAACCAATGATAGTGTATGTCCTAACGTAAATGTCGTTACTAAAACAAGGACACGTTTCCAATCATTAAAAACATAAGGCACAGCCAATACCATTAAAAAAAGAATATGGTCATAACCGTTAATATCTAATACATGGTTCATGCCATATTGTACATTAAACCAGAAATTTTCTAACATAATTTTTTTTTTTAGGGAAAATCAAAGTTACAATTAAAATGCAATATGCCTTCGCTAAAATAAAGTGAATAAAATTTGTATAATCCTATTTTCTTTCGGAATATTGTAACTTACAAAGTTCAAGCAACTTATTGAAATGTTATCAAGAAAGGTGGAGGGATTAGACCCTTTGAAACCTTAGCAACCCTTAAACTTATTAAGAAGGTGCTAACTTCTACGTTATTGTCGATTCATTTATCGCGCAATTGGATAGATAACCAAACTATAATTACTCACCTGTAATTACAATTCTTTATAACATTTTCTATACATACGTCTGTGGCGTATTTAAGTTTATTGATTTACTTAAATTATTAGAAAATGAATTTAAAACATACTGAAACACAAGCGATACGTACTCAAATAGAGCGTTCGCAGTTTTTAGAGCATTCTAGCCCTTTATACCTTACATCGAGTTATGTTTTTGAAGATGCCGAAGATATGCGCGCCTCATTTGCAGACGAAAAACAACGTAATATTTACAGTCGTTATTCTAATCCTAATACCTCAGAATTTGTAGAGAAAATCTGTTTAATGGAAGGTGCGGAACGTGGGTATGCTTTTGCATCTGGGATGTCTGCTGTGTTTTCAACCTTTGCCGCCTTATTAAATGCAGACGATCATATTGTGTCTTGTCGTAGTATTTTTGGATCAACTCAAACCCTATTTAATAACATTTTACCAAAGTGGAATATTTCAAATAGCTATTTTAAAATCGATGAATTGGATACCATTGAAAGTCTAATTCAACCCAATACAAAAGTAATTTACGCTGAGAGTCCAACCAACCCAGCTGTCGATATTTTAGACTTACAGCGCTTAGGAGATATTGCGAAAAAACATGGTTTAATCTTCATAATCGATAATTGCTTTGCCACACCTTACTTGCAACAACCTATTAAATTTGGTGCGGATTTAGTTATTCATTCTGCAACAAAATTAATTGATGGACAAGGCAGAGTCTTAGGTGGTGTAACGGTTGGAAGTTCAGAATTAATTCAAAAAATCTATTTATTTTCTCGAAATACGGGCCCAGCTTTATCACCTTTTAATGCCTGGATTTTATCAAAAAGCTTAGAGACATTACCTGTTAGGGTTGACAGACATTGCGACAATGCCTTAAAAGTTGCTACTTTTTTAGAATCGCATGGCAACGTGAACTTTGTAAAGTATCCTTTTTTAAAATCGCATCCACAATACGAATTAGCAAAAAAACAAATGTCACAAGGTGGCACCATTGTAGCTTTTGAAATCAAAGGTGGCATTGAAGCGGGCCGTAAGTTTCTTAATGCGATTCAACTATTATCGCTATCTGCAAATTTAGGAGATACACGAAGCATTGTAACGCATCCTGCATCTACAACACACGCTAAAATACCAGAAGATATTCGATTACAAACTGGAATAACAGGTGGACTCATCAGAGTTTCTGTTGGTTTAGAACATCCTGAAGACATTATTAACGATTTAAAACAAGCCTTAAACTAATGGCAGATATTAGAAAAGAATTAGAAAAACGCATCTTAGTTCTCGATGGAGCCATGGGAACGATGCTTCAGCAATACAAATTCAACGAAGAAGATTTTAGGGGAGAACGTTTTAAAGATTACCCGTCTCCATTACAAGGCAATAATGATTTACTATCACTAACACAACCGGTTGCCATTGCAGAAATACATGCAAAATATTTTGAAGCTGGAGCAGATATTGTAGAAACCAACACCTTTTCGGGAACTACAATTGCCATGGCAGATTACGACATGGAAGATCTAGTGTACGAATTGAATTTTGAATCTGCAAAAATCGCCAAACAAGTCGCTGATAAATTCACAAAAGAAAACCCTGAAAAACCACGTTTTGTAGCGGGAAGCATTGGCCCAACCAACAAAACAGCGAGTTTATCACCAGATGTGAACCGACCAGAATACAGAGCGATTACATTTAATGAGTTACGCATCGCCTACAAACAACAAGTTGAAGCACTTATTGATGGAGGTGTTGATCTACTTTTAGTGGAAACTATTTTTGATACTTTAAATGCTAAAGCGGCATTATTTGCAATTGAAGAAGTAAAGGAAGAACGCCATATCGATATCCCAATTATGGTTTCTGGAACCATTACAGATGCTTCTGGCAGAACCTTATCGGGACAAACAGTAGAAGCTTTTTTAGCTTCCATATCACACATTCCACTATTAAGTGTTGGTTTTAATTGTGCCCTGGGAGCAGAACAGTTAAAACCCTACTTGCAACGTTTATCTAACGAAACTGAATTTTTCACCTCAGCACATCCAAATGCAGGTTTACCAAATGCCTTTGGGGAATATGAAGAATCACCAAAGCAAATGCAGCAATTTATTGAAGACTACCTTAAAGATGACTTAATAAATATAATTGGTGGTTGCTGCGGCACGAGTCCTGCGCATATAAAAGCAATTGCGGAAGTGGCTGAAAAGTATCAACCGAGGCAATTAGTTGCTGGTGTTTAGTTGATGGTTGTCAGTTTTAAAAAAGAAGAAATGAATTATACAGAATTAGATGTTTGGAAATCCTCTAGGGAACTTGTGAAAAACGTTTATTTACTGAGCGATTTATTCCCTAAAGAAGAATTATACGCTTTAACGAATCAGCTAAAAAGATGTTCTATATCAATTCCATCAAATATTGCAGAAGGATTAGGACGACAATCTAACAAAGAAACTATTCATTTTTTATATATATCAAGAGGTTCTTTGTTTGAATTAGAAACGCAACTTTATTTAGCTTTTGATTTAAATGATATCTCTAAAGCGCAATTAGAGACTATTTTAATACAAGTAACATCTTGTAAAAAATTACTAAACGGATTCATTAATTATTTCAAATCCAAAGAATAACATGAGTGCACCCAACAACCAACAACCAACAACTAACAACCCTAAGTATTTAACGCTCTCTGGTTTAGAACCACTCGTAGTAACTCCTGAAAGTAATTTCATAAATATAGGTGAACGAACAAACGTTACTGGTTCTCGAAAATTTCTTCGTTTAATAAAAGAAGAAAAATACGATGAAGCTTTAGAAGTTGCCAGAGATCAAGTTGATGGTGGCGCACAAATTCTGGATGTTAATATGGACGAAGGCATGTTAGATGGTGTTTATGCCATGACGACCTTCTTAAACCTCATTGCTTCAGAGCCCGATATTTCTAGAATTCCATTAATGATTGATAGTTCTAAATGGGAAATTATCGAAGCTGGCTTGCAAGTTGCTCAAGGTAAATGTGTGGTTAATTCCATCAGTTTAAAAGAAGGAGAAGCGCAATTTAAGCACCAAGCGAAACTTATTAAGCGATATGGAGCCGCTGTTGTGGTGATGGCTTTTGATGAAGATGGCCAAGCCGATACTTACAACAGACGTATAGAAATTTGCCGACGTTCGTATCATATTTTGGTCAACGAACTTAAATTCCCGCCTCAAGATATCATCTTTGATCCTAATATATTTCCTGTAGCCACAGGCATGGATGAGCATCGTAGAAATGCACTCGACTTTTTTGAAGCCACCAAATGGATTCGCGAAAATCTACCTTATGCTAATGTTTCTGGAGGTGTCAGTAATGTGTCATTTTCTTTTAGAGGTAATAACGTTGTTCGTGAAGCGATGCACTCCTCTTTTTTATATCATGCGATTAAAAATGGTATGAATATGGGTATTGTTAACCCAACAATGCTTGAGATCTATGATGAAATAGATAAAGATTTATTAGAGCGTGTCGAAGATGTTTTATTCGATAGACGCGATGATGCTACAGAACGCTTATTGGATTATGCCGAATCGGTAAAAGGGCAGAAAAAAGAACAGGAAGATAAAGTCTTAGAGTGGCGAAGCGATCCTTTACAAGAACGAATTACACACGCTTTAGTTAAAGGTATTGATGCCTTTATTATAGAAGATGTTGAAGAAGCACGAAAAGCTTCAGAGAAACCGATTCATGTTATAGAAGGTCATTTAATGATTGGTATGAATGTGGTTGGTGATTTATTTGGAAGTGGTAAAATGTTTCTGCCTCAAGTGGTAAAATCGGCTCGCGTCATGAAAAAGGCAGTGGCCTATCTTCAACCCTTTATTGAAGCAGAAAAAGACGGAAAACAAGAATTTGCAGGACGAATTTTAATGGCAACCGTCAAAGGAGATGTGCATGATATTGGAAAGAATATTGTGAGTGTCGTTTTAGGTTGTAATAATTATGAAATCATTGACCTTGGAGTTATGGTTCCCCCTGAAAAAATTGTGGAAACCGCCATAAGAGAAAAGGTTGATATTATTGGGCTGAGCGGCTTAATTACACCATCGCTAGACGAAATGGTTTATGTCTCTAAAGCACTCGAAAAACAAAACGTAACAATTCCAATTATAATTGGGGGAGCTACAACCTCTAGAGCACATTCTGCCGTAAAAATAGCACCACATTATAGCAATACTGTTGTATATATTAACGATGCATCACGAGCGGTAACAGTAGTTGGTGATTTATTAAAAAAGGACAGTAAAATTTATAAAGATCAGATTCGCGAAGAGTATGATAAATTCCGAGAACAATTCTTAAAACGCACCAAGAAAAAAGAATATTTAACGATTGCTGAGGCCAGGAAAAACAAATTCAAAATTAATTGGAACACCTCTGAAATTGTAAAACCAAAACAATTAGGTATTCAAATAGTAGACGATTTTGACATTACCAAACTTGAAGATTTTATCGATTGGTCTCCATTTTTTAGAAGTTGGGATTTGCATGGAAAATATCCAGAGATTTTAACGGATGAAATCGTTGGTGAACAAGCCACTATATTATTTGCTGATGCACAAGAATTACTGAAACGTATTTTTGATGAAAAATTACTGAAGGCAAAAGGCATCTTCGGGTTGTTTGAAGCTAATACAGTGAATGATGATGATATTGAAATTACACTACCAGAAGGTCATGCTGAGCGCAGTCGAAATACATATGAGTTTTTAACCCTTCGTCAGCAATCTAAAAAAGCAGCAGGAAAACCCAACATTGCGTTATCAGATTTTATTGCTCCAAAAGCCACAGGAAAACAAGATTATATGGGATGTTTCTGTGTGTCTACAGGATTCGGAACTCATGAGTTAGCCGCAAAATTTGAAGCTGACCACGACGATTATAATTCCATTATGATTAAAGCTTTAGCCGATCGTTTAGCTGAAGCTTTTGCAGAATATTTACACAAAGAGGTACGAATTAACCATTGGAATTATACTGATGATGACAACTTAACTAACGATGATTTAATTAAAGAAAGTTACAAAGGAATCCGGCCTGCTCCAGGTTATCCTGCGTGTCCAGATCATTTAGAAAAGCAAACCATTTGGAAACTTTTAAATGTTGAAGAAAACATTGGTGTAAAACTAACCGAGAGTTTAGCGATGTGGCCAGCAGCCAGTGTCAGTGGTTATTATTTTGCCAATCCTGAAGCGCGCTATTTTGGATTAGGAAAAATAAAAGAAGATCAGGTTGAAGATTATAGTAAACGAAGAGAAATTTCAAATGAAGAAGCAACGAAATGGTTGAGTCCGAATATTGCAGATTAATTAGACTAAAATCTTAGACCTAGCAGGTTTCAAAAACCTAGCAGGTCTTTCACAACAGAGCAATCCTACAAGGTTTCAAAAACCCTATAGGGATCAATAAAATGTAACATTAAAGAGATACCCACTTTCGTGGGCAATTGATATGAAAGTAACAGACCACATAAAAAACGCCAACGGAAAAACACTATTTTCTTTTGAAATTATTCCACCAAAAAAAGGAAATAGCATTCAGCAACTCTATAATAATATTGAGCCTTTAATGGAATTTAAACCTCCTTTTATAGATGTTACCACCTCTAGAGAAGAGTATCTCTACATTGAAAAAGATGGCCTCTTGGATCGGAAAATCACGCGTATGCGACCTGGAACTGTTGGTATTTGTGCCGCTATAAAGCATAAATATGATGTTGATACTGTGCCACATGTATTGTGCGGTGGATTTACAAAAGAAGAGACTGAATACTTATTAGTAGATTGTCATTATTTAGGGATAAATAACGTGATGGCTTTGCGAGGAGATGCCATGAAGCATCAGCAATATTTTGAAGCCTGTGATGGCGGTCACCAATTTGCTAAAGGCTTAGTGAGTCAAATTCAAAATTTAAATAAAGGACATTATTTACACGATGTGCTTGAAGCAGATGATAAATCTGATTTTTGTATTGGTGTTGCTGGTTATCCTGAAAAACATATTGAATCACCTTCCTTAAGGACGGACTTAAAACGACTAAAAGAAAAAGTAGATGCTGGTGCCGATTACGTTGTGACTCAAATGTTTTTTGACAATAAAAAGTATTTTGATTTTGTTAAAGCAGCCAAAGCAGAAGGGATTAATGTACCCATAATTCCTGGTATTAAACCTATTGCCGTAAAGCGTCATTTACAATTATTACCTCAAGTGTTTAAAATTGATTTACCCGAAGATTTAATAGAAGCTGTAGACCGTTGTAAAACTAATGAACAGGTTAGACAAGTTGGTGTTGAATGGGCAATTACGCAATCTAAAGAGTTACAACAAGCCGGTGTCCCAGTGCTTCACTATTATTCGATGGGAAAGAGTGATAATGTAAAAGCTATTGCTTCTGAGTTATTCTAAACATGATGTCATTTATTTTTTCTTAGTCACAACATTCAATGTTAAACCCAAGACAATAAGTAAAATTCCTAAAACACTCCAAATGGTATAAATTTCTCCAAACCAAAACAAGCCAATTATCATGGTAAAAATAACTTCAAGATATTTAAGAGGAGCTACTTGATTGGTTTCTCCGGCTTGCATGGCTTTGGTCATATACAATTGAGCAAAATAGCCAAAGACACCTAAGCTTAATAAAACTAGCCATTCTTTACCCACAGGATTCACCCAATCGTTAATAGCTAACACACCACCAATAACGGCTGAAATAATCATAAAGTAATTGACCACAACTACGGGGTGGTCTTCACCTCCAATTTTTCGGATGGTAATGTAAACCAAACCGACAAACACTGCCGATATTAAGGCAAACACAATTCCTTTAATTTCCATTTCGGTATCAAATCCCTTCAACACAAGTACGCCTATAAATGCAATCAGAAAAAACAACCATTGTATCGGCTTTATTTTTTCTTTTAAGAATAACAAGGCAAAGAATGCGGCAAAGATTGGACCTATATATCGTATTGAAACCGCTGTTCCCATGGCAATATATTTTATAGACAAAAAGAATAATGTCATTGAAATGAGTCCGAAGATACTTCGCATTATCAATAATCCTTTTTTATTTCCTAGTAGGGAAATTTTATTTTTCAATAAAAATGGAAGTGTAAAAAATAACGACCCTATAGATCTAAAAAAGACAATTTGATAAACACTAAAATGGTCTAAAGATTTCACAAAAGCATTCATAAATGTAAATGCCAGCGCACTAATTATCATGTATTTTATGGCCTCTTTCAAAATCAACGTTATTTTAAAAAGTGTAGAATATATAATGGTTTAGAAACAGCAATTTACATATAAATTTACGTTCTAATGAACAAGTCTATATCTAATGATTGCTTAATTACTACATCAGAATTTATGGTAAAAGAAAAGAGCAACTTATATGGTTTTAAGTTGCCCTTTTAAGATTAATTAGACTATAAATTACTCAATTACAATACGTTTTGTTACTGTATTATTGCCAGAGTTTACTTTGAGTAAATAAATACCTGAAGACATCTCTGAAATATTGATAGTGTTATCAACTAAGCTAGAATACGTTTTTAATTTAGAACCTAAAATATTATATAACTCAACAGAATCTACTTGAGATTGATTTGATGATATAATAGTAATATTTGACTTAGCTGGATTAGGATAAACTTTTAAATTAGCAGCAGAGAACTCTTGTATAGATAAAGCATCTTGATTTATTACTGTTAAGTAATCAACTCTAATCTCATCCTCACCTGAAGACCATAACCAGGGTCTAGAATCACTAGCATCAGCAGGTGGTGTATTAGGCCTTCCAATACCTCTACCCATTATAGCAATACTTGTTTCTGAACCGCTATTAAAATCAAATTCATAAACAAGGTAATCAGAGTTACCTGGATGTACTTGTGTATCAATTGCAATATTGTTCGCTGCAAGTTCTGCAACTGTAATATCTATGTACCCAAAACCTGAAGTTGGCTTAATAGTAGCATCTGTATAATAAACAGGTGTATAACCAGATTCATAACCAGAACCTTTTAAAATACGCATTTCAATAGAACTTGGTGTAACGTCAGGGTCTGCACCATCATTAAATCTAACTGCATAAGTTAATTTATAATTGGTATTGGCTAATACCTCTACTTCTTGATAAATTAAATCAGATTCAAAATCATCAAATTTAACAGCACTATTAGGAGAGGTTAGTCCTGAGGCTGAAGTTTCCCCCTGATCACCTAAATCTTTATTTATCCAGTGAGAACAAGAACAATCACTTGTACCAGGTTCCTTTGGGATTTCAGCAAATGCATCATTTTGTACCACAGGATCCTGTGCCAAAATCGAGAAAGATGTCATTAGACATAATAAGAGTAATGTTTTATTCATAATTATTGTTTTAATAGATTAATTATTAGATTATTAAACTGGTTTACCAATCTGGTTTACCAAATATAACAAAAAAATCAAAAGAGATAACGTTTTCGTAATTAATTTAATAAAAAACCAAACCTTTTTTTAATTTTTTAAGAAATAACTGACATTAATATAATAAAATGAACAATATTTTAACAAATTTATCATTTACCCTAAAGCGATTTAGGCTGCTGGAAAATTAATCTTATATTGGTTAACCAATTTAATTTATCAATCTAAAACCGAATTATGAAAAGAAGATTATTTGCAGGACTAGCCTCTTGTCTTTTTATACAAATCTCCATTGCTCAGGTTACACTAAATGCTAATGAATCTGGAAATACTTATGAAGATATAAACGCTGCTTTAGCTCCGGGGTATAATGTTATTGAAGTCCCAGATTGTAATCATGCGGAATTTGGAAGACATATTGATGAACTCTTTGACACCGAATTAAATGCTAATGTGTTTCGATTTATAGCGCACAAAACACCAGATAATGATCGATGTCAAAATTTTGATAGACAACGAACAGAAATAAAAACCTATGATCAATCACCAGATTATTTAAAAGCGATAGCGGGCGAAATAGTAGAATACAGATGGAAGTTTAAATTATCTAGTGACTTTAAGGTATCACCGAACTTTACACATTTACATCAAATAAAATCTGTTGGTGGTCCTTATGCATCTATTCCTATGATAACACTTACGGCCAGAAAAGCAAATCCTGATCGTATAGAATTGAGATATACACCAACCACGAACCAAACTACTATTGAAACCGCTAATTTGGATCTATTTAGAGGGCATTGGGTAGAAGTTACTGAACGCATTACTTATGGGAATGAAGGCCATTACTCTATAAGTATTGATCGTATTTCAGATAATTTGTCAATTTTAAATTATATTAATGACGCTATAGACATGTGGCAAGATGGTGCTGATTTTGCAAGACCAAAATGGGGAATTTATAGAAGTCTGATTAATAGTGACGATTTACAAGATGAAGTCGTCCTATTTAACAATTTTAGTATTGAGGAAATAGAGCCTTTATCTCTTTTAGATATTGAATTACAAAATGAAGAAGTGCTATTGTTTCCTAACCCTACGAAAAATTTAGTTACTTTTAAAAATATTGAATTAGAGGATTATGATCATATACGATTCTATGATAGTTCTGGTAAAGACGTACCGATATTTAATCGACTCAACAATAACACATTAGATGTTTCTGATTTAGCAAAAGGTTTATATTACATCAACTTTATAAAATCTCAGAAATCAGTCCAAACCTTAAAATGTATTATTGAATAATTCTTTAAAATTTGAATTACCCTTTTAATACATTTAATAAACTAGTGTATGACAGGTCATTAATTTCCTCTACAGATTGATTACTATCTACATGAAGTAATTCAATAGGAAATGCATTATTTACGTAATTTGAGTTTTCCTTGCTTTCTGAAGACACCACGATGATTCCATCTATAGAGCCATCACTAAGACTTGTTACACAATTTAACTCTTTTGTATTAGAGTAAAAGGATTGGTAAAATAGAATTCTATAGCCAAAGCTTTCAGCCGACGTTTGTAAATGACTAAGAGAATGACTATAACAAGCTTTAGTTATATCTGGTACTATTACAGCAATGGAACCTGTTTTCTGCATTCTAAGCGAAACAGCATAATTATTTGGAACATAATTATACTGTTTTGCAATAGTTTTAATAGTTTCTCTTGTGCCTTTACTAATCTCAAGCTTATTATTTAAAGCTTTAGAAACTGTAGATATTGAATATCCTGATAAAAATGAAAGTTCTTTAATAGTTACAGCTGATGATTTCAATAGTTATGATTTTAAAGCACTAATTATACTTAATGCATTTTTAGTATCAGATTCAATTTTAGCTAAATCATACTTACCATCTGCACCTTTTGCAATTAATTTAGAGCCCATTCCTACACAAGTTACACCTGCATTAAACCAACCTTCTAAATTCTCTTTTGTTGGAGACACTCCACCTGTTGGCATAATACTCGTCCATGGCTGAGGGCCTTTAATTGCTTTAACAAACGCAGGGCCATAGATATCACCTGGAAATAACTTCACAACCTCACAGCCTAGCTCTTCAGCTCTACAGATCTCTGTTAATGTACCACAACCAGGAGACCATAATACTTTACGACGGTTACATACAATAGCAATATCTTCTCTAAAAACAGGAGTTACAATAAAATTTGCTCCTAAAGCCATAAAACGAGAAGCCGAAGCTGCGTCGGTTACTGAACCAACCCCCATTATCATGCCTGGCATTTCTTTTAAAACATACTTATTAAGCTCACCAAAAACTTCGTGAGCAAAATCTCCTCTTGCAGTAAATTCAAGTAAACGTGCACCACCATCATACGTTGCTTTAATTACTTTTTTACTAATCTCTAAATCTGCATTATAAAACAATGGCACCATACCAGTTTGTTTCATAACATTTACAACTTCTATTCTTGTATAATTTGCCATCTTATTATTACGAATTTTATCAGTTAATCTGAATAATTATTTTAAAAATGTAGTGTTGGTAAATTAAATAAACAATTTACCAACACTACTATAAACCTACTATCTAGCTACACGCCCAGATGCATCACCACCCATTAGTTTTTCAACTTCAGAAACGGTTACTAAATTCGCATCACCTTTGATTGTATGTTTTAAGCAAGACGCTGCAACAGCAAAGTCTAATGCGTTTTGATCGTCTTCAGGATATTTTAATAATCCGTAGATTAAGCCACCCATAAATGAATCACCACCACCAACACGATCAACGATATCTGTGATTTGGTATTGACGTGTCTCGTACATTTTTTTACCATCGTATAACACACCAGCCCATGTATTATGAGACGCGGAAATAGACCCTCTTAAGGTTGTAATTACCTTTTTAGCTCTTGGGAATTTCTCCATCATTTGCTTACAAACAGACAAGAACGCTTCTGCTTTTACATCGTGTCCTTGCGTTGTGATATCTAAACCTTCTGGCTTAATATTAAAGTGCTTTTCTGCATCTTCTTCGTTTCCTAAAACAACATCACAATATGACGTTAATTCAGTCATTATTTTTTCTCTATGTGCTTCATCACAGAACGTCCAAAGCTTAGCTCTGTAGTTTAAATCTGTAGAGATCGTCACTCCCATTTCACTAGCTACTTTTACAGCTTCTAAGCAGGCATCTGCTGCACCCTGAGAGATTGCAGGTGTAATACCTGTCCAATGAAACCAAGCCACATCTTTAAAAACAGATTTCCAATCTACCATGCCTGGTGTAATTTCAGAAATTGCAGAATGTGCTCTATCATATACAACTTTAGATCCTCTACTTACAGCTCCCGTTTCTAAGAAATAAATACCCAAACGGTCTCCACCATAAATAATTTTATCTACACCAACTCCTCTTTTACGCATTTCCATCATTGCACATTCTCCAATATCATTCTTTGGTAAACGTGTTACAAAATCAACAGGTACACCATAATTTGCTAAAGAAACAGCAACGTTAGATTCTCCACCACCGTAGATGGCATCAAAATTATTTGCTTGTGAAAATCTTAAAAAACCTTGAGGTGCTAATCTTAGCATAATTTCTCCAAAAGTGACTACTTTTTTCATTCTGAATATTTGTTTATTTAGTTATAAAATTATTTTGCTTAATCGATTAACCAATAGATTTAAAAATAAATCAAAACGTACAAGTTTTGATTCTTAGAGTTAAACTATTATATTTGCTTAATCGATTAAGCAAATATATAAAAACTTGGCGAATAAAAAAAGAACTACCTTAAAAGACATTGCAAACGTCTTAAACATTTCACCTGCCGCTGTTTCTAAAGCTATGCATGATGATTCGCGGATTAGTGATAAAACAAAAAAAGCAGTTAAACGTATTGCTAAAGAATTAGATTACCAACCTAATCATTTGGCGAGCGCCTTACGAAAAGGAAAAAGTAATTTAGTAGGCGTTATTGTACCGAGAACCAATAGTAATTTCTTTTCATCTGTTTTAGAACATATGGAAGCTGTGCTTAATAAAGCAGGATACAATATTATTATCACACAATCTAATGAGTCTTTTGATAAAGAATGTAAAAATATAGATACCTTACTATTTACGCAGGTTGATGGTATTATTGCGTCTATGGCAAATGAAACCGTTGATTTATCTCATTACGAAAAAATAAAATCAAAAGGCATTCCATTAATATTATTTGATCGCGGTGAAAATGACTTGAATGTCGATTATGTCGGAATCAATGATTATGACAGTAGTCATATGATTGTTGAACATTTAGTTGAAAAGGGGTGTAAACGGATTGCACATATCGGTGGTTATCGAAGGACCCGTATTTTTAATAACCGAATTAAAGGTTATGTTGATGCTTTAAAGAAAAATGATCTCCCAATAGACGATAGTTTAATCATTGAAAGTTCTTTAACACTTGAAGATGGTAGACGAGAAATGGAACGATTACTTCAACTAGAGAACAGACCTGATGCTATATATGTCGCAAGTGATTATGCCGCTCTAGGAGCTTTGCAAATTCTGAATGAAAATGAGATTAATGTGCCAGAGACAATTCGATTAATTGGTTTTGGAAACGAACTGTTTACATCATTAGTTACACCATCTATATCTAGCATAGAACAACATAGTAAAGATATTGGGCGTCTTGCTGCTGAAACATTTCTTAAACGCGTTAATGAACCAGAACTAAAGCAAAGCTTAAATAAAATAATCTTGAAAGCTGAATTAATTGTTAGGGATTCTTCCAAATAAACAAAGCGTTATTGTATCTCTACAATAACGCTTTTTTAATATAATTTTTATCTTCAGTATTAGATACCTAAAGCTTGTCCACCACCAATTTGAATAGTTTCAGCTGTGATAAATGACGCATCTTTACTAGCTAAGAAAGAAATAACACCAGAAACATCTTCTGGTTGACCTAATCTTCCTAACATAATATTATTAGCCCATGATGCAAAAACTTCTGGCTTCGTCGCTTTAATTTGCGCGTGGAATGGCGTATCAATTGTACCTGGAGATACAGCATTTACTCTAATTCCGTATTCTGCTAAATCTTTTGCTAAGGCTCTAGTTATTGCATGAACACCAGCTTTAGATGTTCCGTAAATTCCAGCTCCTGGTCCACCTGCAGTCCATCCTGCATTAGATGTATAGTTAATTATAGACGGATGATCCCCTTTTTTCAAGTATGGTATCGCTGCTCTTGAAGCAAAGAATACTGAATCAAGGTTAAGTGCCATTACGTTTCTGTAAAACTCAGTTGTCATTTCTTCAAAACGAGATCTACCACCTAATCCACCAGCATTATTTACGAGTACATCTATTCTTCCGTATTTATCACCAATTTTTTTGATGTTTGCCGCTACCTCATCTTCTTTAGTAACATCAAACCCGTAATACTCTGCATTGATGCCTTCTGCAGCAAGTTCTTTAATTCTTTCTGCACCAGCATTATCATCAATACCATTTAAAAATACAGTATATCCATCTTTACCTAATCGTTTTGCTACTTCAAAACCAATACCTCCTGTTGCTCCTGTAACTATAGCAACTTTTCCTTTATTCTCACTCATCTTTATTAATTTAATATATATAATTATGTTATACTTTTCTCATTACTGGTTTTACTTTCGGAATAAATAACCACACGCTAGCTACCGTTAATAGTGATAACGTTGCACCAATTATAAAAGCGGGTGTGTAATTCCCACCACTGGTTAACCATGGTACTAAATAAGTTAAACCAGCTGCCGTAAGTTTAGCCGCCATACCAGAAAAACCTGCTAAAGAACCTACTGTTTTTCCACTAAAAAGATCACTAGGTAATGTCTGAACATTCCCAATTGCTGTTTGAAAACCAAATAAAATAATGGCCATTAATATCACAGCTGTTGTAGCACCTGGATTTTGCATATCTGTTATACTCATGTCCACAGCTCCAATATTATTTAAGAAGCTAATTACAGCTGTTTCAATACCAAGTGGATTAGCCATTGCTAATAATGCTGGTAGCATTACGAAACAACCTAGTGTAATTACCATTTTACGTGTTTTATCAACATTCCAGCCTTTTTTAAGCTTATTTCGAGCTAAAATACCACCATAATAAGCTCCTACCATTGCACCTGCATAAGGCACCCATCCGTATAATGCCATTGACTTTACATCCATAGCAAAAACTTCATTCAGATAAATTGGTATCCAAAAAACAAATAGCCACCAAATTGGATCGATTGCTGCTGAAGCTAATATGACACCCCAACTTTGTTTATGGCCCAATAACTCTCCTGTATTAGGGTTGTATTCTTGATCTTCTACTCCATCACCATCAAAATCTTCATTTTTTTGGCCTGTTAAAATATATTCACGTTCCTCATCTGTAATCCATGGGTGATCGCTAGGACCTGATTTTACTAAAATCCACCATGGTATCAACCAAAGCAAACCTGCTAAACCGATAAAAATAAATATAGCTTTCCAGTTAAAATATATTGATAACGTAGCGATTAATGGAATAGAAACTATACCGCCAATAGCGGCACCAGAATTAAAAATTCCTTGTGCAAGGGCACGTTCTTTGGTAGGAAACCATTCTGCATTTCCTTTCGTTGCACCAGGCCAGTTTCCGGCTTCAGAAACACCTAGTATGGCACGGAATATCCCAAAACTTAAAATACCACTCGCAAAAGCATGTAATGCCGTAGCAATAGACCAAACACCAATTGAGAGTACAAATCCCATTCTTGTACCAACCCAATCGAAAATCTTTCCAAATATGGCTTGTCCAAAAGCGTAAGAAAAAACAAAGATGATTGAAATTAAGGCATATATTTCTTTTGTCTCATCTGCTGTGTGTCCTGGATATAAATCTTTTGCAATTTCTGGCCAAAGCACACTTAAAGACGTACGATCAATATAATTGATGATAGTCGCAATAGCAATTAATGCAACTATCCACCATCTCAATCCTTTTAATTTTTTCCCTGCTTTTTTCATTTATTTTGAATTAAGTTGACTTTTTAATATTATAACAATACTGATATAACACAGTAAAGTGATCTTTCATTTTTTGTTTTGCTAGCTTAGGATCTTGCTTTTTAATAGCTTCAAAAATATCCTGGTGCTCTGAAATACTTAGGTTAGCTAATTTCTTATCGCACACATGGTACTTTTCAAAATTAGTTATGATTTCAGGCGTAATTATTAACATAAAATTATTCATTATACTATTTCCACTAGCTCTAGCTATAGCTAAGTGAAATAACAAATCTTCTTGTACAGCGTCTTCACCTCTTAATACCTTTTCCGAATACGCATCTAAAGCTTCTTTTATCTTCTCTAAATCTTCTTCTGTTCTCCTAAGTGACGCTAAGCGAACTGTTTTGAGTTCTAATAAAATTCTGGTCTCGACTAAAGATTTAAAATCTGGATCCTCTAATCTAAGAATATCCTCAATCATGCCGTTCATCGCAATAACTCCAATATTAGCTACAAATGTTCCACTTTGCGGAATTGAATCGAGTAGCCCATATAATTCAAGTTTTTGAATTGCTTCTCTAACATTACTGCGGGACACTTCGAATTTTTCAGATAACATTCGTTCAGAAGGTAGCTTATCCCCTGGTTCAAGATTTTTAAAATTTATAAGCTCACCTATTTTAGAAATTATGGACTTTTGTGTATCGAGACTATCTACTTTTGCTAATATTTTTAATTTCATATTTTAAAAACTTATAAATTGGTTAACCAGATTACAAGGGCTAAAGTTATGTAAATAATAATAAAAGAGGAACATAAATAGGACTATTTATTAGCGCTCAAAGAATCCTACTTATACAACTAAACAACCGTAGAATTCAATAAGCGACTAACTCAAAACACATCTTTTAATGGCTCACTTCTAACTCATAAAAATTTACTTTAGCAAAGGCTCCTTCATCTCTAGATTGGAAATAATTTCCTGCTTTAAAATAGTTTTCAAATACTCCCCATTTCTTAATGTGAATACTTTCATAAGATTTAAACTCAGTGTTATTTAAAATAATTAACATTTTGCCATCTGTAACTTGAACTTCTAAGGTGAATTTTTTAAAACCAACTTCTTGTTCAAAATTAAAACCATCATCATCATCCCAAGCATCATCATGTAATATCTCAGTATCTGAGGCACTAAGGTTTTTTAGAACTTTAGATTTTACTCTTATTTTACCTTTATCCCAATAGATTTTAAGTATTGGAGGAGCGTTGTTATCATCTTCTCCAATTAAATCGCGTTGTTCATTGGTTAATCTTCCATGGATTTGCATGATAATGACACGATGGTATTTGCCATCTGAATCTCTAGTAACATCCTCCATTTGCAACTTCCCTTTCATGTTACCACCTTGCTTAAACGTCCAATTGACATTATTTTCACCTGGTACCATTTGCTCTCTTAACTCTGACCTTGTATATTTTGTATTCTTGGTCTTAGAATCCGTTGGCATGGCATGAAACACAATGGCTCCTTTAGTGGAATCTATATACATATAAGGTTTTGCAATCTCGTTATTAGCAAAATCTAAAATCTCTGGTGGGTCTATTTCATAAGGCCTCCCCTTTTCATTTGCCACTGGTAATGTTACTTTCCAATGACTAAGATCTATTTTTGGGAGTTTTACTTTTTTCTTTTTCCCTTTCTTCTTTTTACTCTTCTTGCTCTTTTTATTTTCAATTTTTTTATCCGACTCTGTAACGTTACTTTCCGTGTTTTGAGAAGTAACGTTAACAGATACAAATGCCATCAGTAAAAAAACTAATAAATTTTTTCGGAAATTTTTCATCGTGATATTAAAATTAATCGGCTGGATAAACCTTCACATTGTCAACATAAGCATCAACATCTGTTACTCCATAAATTAGTATAGAAACCTCACCAGTAGCATTGGCAGTAAATGGAATTTGTACTGTTGTAAACACTGTTTTTCCAAGATCTTCATCTCCTACAAACATCGCTAATGGAGCCGCATCGAAACTCGCAATTGCATCTGCACCATCACTGAAATGACCGTCTATGATTCCGCCAATAATTCTATTATCTCCTGGAGCTTGAGTACCGTCATCTTTTATAGCATATTCAAATTCTAAAATATAGTTAACTGGCAACCCTGAACCATCCACATTAGATACTGTTATTGCTTGGTAAGCGTATCTTGTGTTAGAACTAAGATAAGCTCCTGCAGAAGTACTACTTGTCCATTTTGCACCTTTTGTTTTGGATCCGTTATCTGAACCATCATAATTTAACCAAGACCCATCACTACTAGAGTTAAAAGGGTTTGTATTACCACCAGTGAAGCTATCGAATTTCCAATCACTTGTTCCATCTTGAAAATCTCCATTTAAAATTTCAGGTGTAACAGCTACAAATACATCTACCACAACAACATCTATAGTCACAGTATCTGAAGCACCATTGGCATCACTAGCCGTTAATGTTACAGGGTAAGTACCTTCTACAGCTGGAAATGTATATACAGGATCTCTTTCGGTTGTGGTATCTCCGCCTCCAAAATCCCATAAATAATTTATAGATTGAAACGAAAGATCTGTGAATTGAATTGTATTAAAATTAACCGGATCTGGAATATACGAAAAGTCTGCTGTTGGCAACACTGTATCCGCTTGTGAACCTGACTCCGGTAAATCGAACTCATAAGCGCTTTCACAACTATTAAAAGCTACAGCTGTAATAAAGCAGAGGAACAACACTGTTACTTTACTAAAAATATTTATTTTATTTTTCATGTCTTTAAAAATTTAGTTGTTAATATCCTGGGTTTTGTCCTAAAAGAGGAGGTGTACCGCTTAAATTGATTTCTCTTGATGGTATTGGCAATAACAATTGCCTAGCATCATAGTCATTAAATCCTTGAGACGTAGCATAATTCCCAATAACTTCATTAGCAACACCAAATCTCACTAAATCAAAGAAACGTTGATTTTCAAAAGCTAATTCCACACGTCTTTCTACAAGTAATGCCTCTTTAGTCAGTATTGAAGGACGGTCTGTTACGGCATCAAAACCAGCTCTTACTCTTACTTCCATGTAAGAATCTATTGCTGCACTACTATTTGTTTGAGCTCCACCAGCTAAAATTGCTTCAGCATGCATTAACAATACATCAGAATAACGTAAAATAATCCAATCATTACCTGCTTGTTGAGCACTAGGACCATAAGTTGGTTCAGGGATTGCATTAAGATCTGTTCCGTCTGGTAAAAACTTAATGACTTCATTAGTTATGTTAGTACCAACACCAAAAGAAGTATAAGAAGCTGCTGTTCTGTTTCCTCCGTACATAGCAAAATCTGCAATTAAATTATCTTCAACTAAGTTTAGACCATCTTCTCTACCTTGACGGTTAAAAGATGTAAATTCAGCAGAAAAAGCTTGACTTTCATTAGCATTTCCAAACTCATACTGAATAGCAAAAATAATTTCATCGTTTAATTCATTATAAAATACATCAGAAAAATCATCTTGTAAAGCAAAACCACTATTCTTAATATCAGCACATAATTGTGCAGCAACACCATAATTAACACCTTGCGTTAAATATACTTTTGCTAACAATCCTTGTGCAGCTGCTTTTGACGCTCTAGATTTATAAGTATTATCTAAAGCATCTTTCGCTTCTTCTAAATCTGAAACAATTTGTTCATAAATCTGTTCTTTTGCAATTCTAGTAAACAGCGCACCATTTTCTGTTGGCCCTACGACCGAAGTTACTAAAGGCACATCTCCAAATAACCTCACTAAATTAAAGTATGCATAAGCTCTTAAAAATTTAGCTTCAGCCACATATTTTACTCTATTAGATTCGTTAGCAGCATTGACGTAATTCATAATATCATTTGCTCTAAAAATAATCTGATACATAGACTGGTAGTAATCTTCTGATTGTGCATTAGTAGCATCAATTAAGTATCTATGAAAATCAGCCTTAGAACCTTCAGACGTTTTACCTCTAGTATTATCTGTACGGTGTTCTGTTAAAAGATATTCTACTTGAACACCTCTATTTGATCTCTCGTAACTAGAGTCTGTATTTTCATTAACTCCTTGTATGGCATCATAAATTCCAATAATCCCAGCCAATACATCTGCATCAGTTTGATAAAAATTTTCGACAACAATAGCCGTATCTGGCAATGGATTTAAAAATTCATCTGTATCACAGGCGGTGAAAACAAATCCTGTTACAGCAAAAATTAAATATTTTATATGTTTCATAATTTGGTGTGTTTTATTTCAATTAAAAATTAACGTTTAAACCAAGTGATAAGGTTTTAAATATTGGTGTACCACCTCTTTGAGCGCCGTATTGTCTAGGGTTGGAATCATCTACAAACTCTGGGTTGAAACCATGATACTCATCAGATGTAATGTAAACTAGGTTTTGAGCTGTTGCGTAAATTCTTAGTTTTTCAACACCTATTTTAGATACTACACTATCTGGTATTGTATATCCAAGGTTTATATTTCTCAAAGAAAAATAACCTGCACTTTGAACGACATCATTGGTATGAACTCTTTGTTGAAGGAAAGATGTATGAGATATAACCCCCGCATCAACAACTGCCTGTGGACTTGTAGTAGCACCTGTCCAATCCGTACCAAAATACTGATCTCCAATATTTTTAACTTGTGCGCCTTGACTTCCTTGAAGCATGAAAGAAAAATCAAAATCACCAATTTTAAATTCATTTGTCAAACTCCATACGATGTCTGGATATGGATCACCAAGTATTGTCTTATCCTCATCCGTAATTATACCATCACCGTTTAAATCCTTAACGATAACATCTTCTGATCTACCATTAATTGGAATCCAAGGAGAATCATAATACTCAATCCCTAATTCTTCATCTACAACATAACCATAAAATGATGATAACGGATTTCCAACAGAGTTAATCCACTGAGAGTTTCTACCAAAAGTATCTTCTAATAGTGCTCCGTCTGAATCCCCCATATCTAACAATTTATTTTTGTTTGTTGATGCTATAACTGTAGTGCTCCAACTAAAGTTCTCTTTAGCGATGTTCTTTGTTCTTAACTCAAATTCCCATCCACTATTCTCTACTTTACCTAAATTTACGATACCAGAATTAAATCCAGAAACATACGATACAGGGTTTTCTAATAATAATTTATCACTTGTTCTCTTGTAATAATCAACCGATCCGGATATTCTATTATTTAGTATTGCGAAATCTACTCCAGGATTGTATTCTTCTGAAGCTTCCCATTGTAATAATGCATTTGCAATATTAAGAGCAGAAACACCTGCGGTAACTCCACCTTCAGTAATGGCATTATTATTATCCAATAATGCTAAGTAAGGCCAAACATCAGTAATATCGTTTCCTGTATCAAAATTCTCACTTCCTGTAAGACCATAACTAAATCTGAATTTTAAATTATTTAAGAAACCACTATCTATTAAGAAGTCTTCTTTCGACACATTCCAACCAACAGAGACCGCTGGGAAATTACCCCATTTAGAGTCTATTCCGAAAACAGAACTACCATCACGTCTAAACGAAGCCGATAATAAATACTTATTAGCATACGCATAGTTAACTCTAGCAAAATAACCGATCTTTCGTTGTACTAGGTTAATTTCTACAGGCTCAGTAAACAAAGTTGCACCTTCTAAGTTTTTAAGTAGATCATTAGAGTACCCACTACCTTCAATAGAACTTAATTCAGAATTTCTAGACTGTACAGAAAAACCTGCTAACACATCAAAATCGTGATCACCAATTGTTTTGCTATAATTTAATGTGTTATCTGAGATTATTCTAGATCTAAACCTATTCTCTAAACTGTAAGCTGCTCTACCTGCTCCACCTGAGTGATGCAGTGTTCCATCCCATCTTGTTCTCTTACGAAAATCTAATGTTACACCAAGAGATGTTTTTGCTTTAAGACCATCGATAATTTCATATTCTAAATAGGTAGAACCTAACAATTTTGTATTATACTCATAGTGTTCTCTTTCTACATACTGAGCATAAGGATTTGAATCTCCGGTAGTACGTGGTCTACTTGCACCAAAACTATCCGTAGGATCCACATCTATATTAATTAAATCATCCTCTGCAAAATAATCACCTACTTGAATGTTTGCAGCTGGATCAGTAAACTGAAGCGACTCTGCAGTATGATATATAGGCAACCAAGGTGATTGTCTTAATGGGTTGTGGATAGAAGTAGGTAATGCTCTTCGTTTTGAATATGAAGGAGTGGCATTAATTCCGAATCTAAGATTTTTAGTTAATTTAGTATCTAATTTTAACCTTCCTGTTAATAACTTATAGTTGTCAGTGATTACAACACCTTCATCTTCAAGAAAACTAAGTGACGAACTGAATTTTGTGTCTTTAGTACCACCTCTTGCAGAAAAAGAATGACTCGTAATGGTTCCTCCATCAAAAAATACTTCTTGCCAATCTCTATCAACACCAAGCGTTTCTACTAATAATTGTGCGTATTTGGTTGTATTAGAAAGTTCTCCTGTAGCAGCCATTTCTTGAGCAGCCCAACCAGACACACTCTTCTTATAATCTTCACTTTCATGAGCCTCTTTAAACCCAGTATAAGTATCATAGCTAAATCTTGTTTTTCCTTCCTTACCACTTTTAGTAGTAATCAAAATAACACCATTTGCACCTTCACTACCATAAATAGCTGCAGATGCCGCATCTTTTAATACTTCAAAAGATTCTACATCATTCATATTTAAAGAACCAAGAAAATCAGAACTTACTACAATTCCGTCTACCACTACAGCTGGCCCAGAGTCAGCAGCTATAGATCCAAAACCTCTAATGGTAATAGTCGGTGCAGCACCAGCTTCGGCTGAAGTTGCTTGAATATTAACACCTGAAACCTGACCAATTAAAGCATCATCTACACGAGCTACTGCAATTTGGTCTAAGTTTTCGTTTTTAACTTTAGATATCGCACCAGTTAAATGACTTTTCTTTTGTGTACCATAACCCACAACAACAACCTCTTCTAATGTATTAGCATCTTCAACTAATTGAACACTATATGTTGTTTGAGCATCAATGATTACCGTTTGCGTTACATAACCAACATATGAAAACTGAACAACATCACCTTTACTTACCTCTAATTGATAATTACCATCAAAATCAGTAGTTGCACCTCTAGTTGTTTTTATAATAATAATGTTTGCTCCAGGTATGGGCATATTATCAACTGCGGAAGTCACCGTACCTGTTAAGGTATAGCTATCTTGAGCAAAAATCATCACACTAAAGAGTAGTGCGATAATTGTAGTAAGTTTAACTTTTAAATTCATAATTCATTGTTTAGATTAAATTTGTTAGTCCTTTATCGTTACCTTATTATCCCTATTAAAATCGGTATACAAACACAATTAAATTGAGAAATGTTTTATGTGTTTTTGTTTGGTTGACCAAATTGGTTGACCAGATTGGTTTACCAAATATATATAAATATTTGTTAATTACAACGTTTTCGTAAATTTTATATGTTAAAATAGCAAAGGTTTAAGTTAAAATAGCAAATATTAACTTTGATTGTAGGAATTTAATTACAATTATATAAAACCCTCACGTATAGGACTAAAGACATTTATCACAGTACCTACGGAAGGTACAGTTTGAATTAGGTAATACGTGAGGTGAATGTAAAACAAAATCTCCATAATGGAGTAAAACTGTTTTTAACCTCTAGATAAGCCTAGTAGATTTTTGACTTAGGACTTGTCTCCAAAATAAGAGACAGCACCTCCACTTAAGAAATCTTCTCTTACAGGGCTAAATGTATCAATTAGCTCTCCTTCTTCTAAACAAACAGCACTATGCAATAAATTAGGTTCAATATAGACTCCGTCTCCTGCTTCGACAATTTGTTTTACACCATCAATTTCAAATTCAAATTTACCTGAAACACAAAACGTTGCTTGTGTGTGAAAATGTTGATGCGGCGATCCTAATGCTCCTTTTTCAAATTTCACTCTTACCATCATAATTTGATTATCGTAACCTAAGAATTTTCTTGAGACTCCTCCTCCAAGTACTTCCCATTGCATGTCTTTTGTGATGATGTATTTTTCACTAAATCGTTTCATATGTTTTTATTTATTGGTTTATTTAAAATAATAAGAACCTGACCACTCATAATTCTTATCGTTAATTTTTATATTATGGTTTGCTTCTTTTGAAGTATCTGTATTTGCTGTTATAAATAGTTTTGTATTACCATTTACATTGGTAATTGAAATTGCCGTGTAATCTTCTGAGTCTAATTCTACTTTCAACGTTTTAATATTACTATTGGAATTTACTGCAGATTCCGAAACCGGACTGTAACCTCCATGCGATTCTATAACTGAAACAAATAGGGTGTTTGTAGTATTTCTTCGTCTCAACATAAATGCCGCTTCGCGTCTTAAATTAAATTCTGGATCGTTAGCTCCAATTCTCGTAAATAACAAGTCATCATTAGCATTAGTAATCGAAGTTAAAGTGTAAAACTTCCCTTTATTTAACCAAGACAGTTTACTATTATCACTAGACGCTTTTGCTGTTCCTTCAACATAGAGATGTTGATATCCATTTTTGGTTCCTAAAGGGTTTAATGATTTAGGTGTTTGATATTCGAAGTTTGTTTCTACAACTTGCCCTAAGAAATAATATGGAAAATCATATTGATTTGCTTTATCTGATGTCACCTTCATGATATCTAACATATACGGCTTTTCAAAATCTTCATCTTTTAGTATTGCCATGGTGCGAAGCATTTCGGTTCCAGGATATGCGTTTACCTCTTTTGCACTTGCGACTTTTACCTTTTCATTTTCTGAAGAAAAATAGTTTAAAACCGAATGATGTTGACTTCCTATATCATACTTCCCATTAAAATGAGAGGTTTCATTTTGTGTCACCGTATTATGTGCAATAGTTTGTTTAGCCCAGGTTTTGTTTTCCTTTAGATAATTGCCACCCCCTTTTTGTTCGATATTTACAAATCGTGCTAAACCGTAATCCTGAAGGATTTCTTCTCCTTTTTCATATAATGAATACGACAACTTATCATAATGACCATGACTAGAACCTTGTGCTGCATATTTAAATACAAGCTCTATATCTTCATTTCTCAAAATAGCAACACCACCTTGTGTTCCTTCTGGTCCATCCGATAAATTAATTGATTTTTTGTTGAATGGTTTTTCGTTTCCATTTTTTATTCCAAGTGCAACAGCCAAACCTGAATCATCCAATAAGACTTTACCCTGTTCTTTGGCGATGCTTAATAAGCCTGGATCTTGTGTTCCGAAGTGGTAAGAAATATCTACTGCTGTAACTAAAGCATCATTGTAATAAGACATGCCTTTTTGACCATCGTTAAGCGGAAAGAAATCACCATCTGCATCCGATAAATTTAATAAGGCATTTATAGATTTCAGCAATACACCTTCTTTGTATTCAAATATTTTTAATTCTGGCTTTACATTATGTAATCCTTCTGCAAAAATTAAAAACGGGTACATGGCGTAACGTTGGTAATATGGGCCTTCGTTATAATAACCATCTGGTGAAAACGGCTCTTCTATATTGGCTAGAAAACCAGCTTTCCCGTCTTTATTTAAAAAGCCACCATCATCATCTTTTTCATTTGCATCTAATTTTAAATCTTTAATGCCATAAAGTGCACGATCGATTAACTCTTCGTCATTCATAACTAAACCAATCATACCAACTGCCGCATTTCCCCATGTACTATGATTGTGTACTCTTTGGTAAAACTGCGGACTATCTATGGAAATATGATCTGCAAAGGGTTTAAACAAATTGTTTTCTAACGTGTTGCGCTCGTCTTCAGATAAATAGTTATAGATACAATCATAAGCCTGACTCACATACACCAACCAATTAGAATCGTTTAAACATTGCCAGAATAATTTACCTCTTGCATAGGATCTCGTTTTTGGATGCAATGGCAATGTTTTATACATCGCTTCATATTGCATCAACATGTCTTTTACATATTTGGCATATTTTTCGTCATCTAGGATTTGATACAACACTCCTGCTTTTTGCATCATTATCATGTTACTTTTATGACGTACATGTGTATAACCACCAGAGTAATCTACAGGAATTGGTGTATCAATACCTAAAGCAATTTCTGCATCTATTTCCTCTTGAACTGCTTTTAAAGTATTATCAAAAATCGGAATATTACCCAATTGGGCTCTAATATCTTTGACTCCTTGCGCCGTAAGTATAAGCTTAGGATGTTCTTGTATTGTCGATGTTTCAGTCGTATGTTCTACAACAGATGTATTTTCTTTTTTGCAAGACATAACAACCATACCTACTAAAACAAATTGAAATAATTTAGACCATGAAAAATTCATAAGAAAGGCGTTTTTTGAATTGGCCTACCAAATTGGTTTACCAATATACTGATATTTGTTAATTTAAAATAATTTAACTTTTACTTAAAGATAAATCTTGACTCATAGTAAGCACTACATATTGTAGACACCACCGTTGATATCTAAAGTGGCACCAGTAATAAACCCATCGTATTCGGACGCTAAAAATAAAACAGCACGAGCGACATCATCTGCGTTGCCAGCACGTTGGATTGGAATACCAGCCGTTGTTGCTGCCGCTGATTCTTTCGTTGTATGCGTGTTGTGAAATGATGTCCCAAGAATAAGACCTGGAGAAACAGCGTTAACTCGTGTTCCTTGTGCTCCCAATTCTGTAGACAACGCACGTGTAAATGTTAAGATGGCACCTTTACTGGTCGAATACACCAATGATCCTGGATGACCACCTTTACGTCCTGCAAGTGAAGCTAAATTAACAATACTACTGTTATCCTGTTTTGCTAAATATGGAGCTGCTGCTCGCGTTACAAACATCATAGAAGTAAGGTTTATATCCATAACCTTATGCCAAAATTCAGTCTCCATTTCATTCAGCATTTTACGAGCTACAAGTGAACCTGCATTGTTAATTAGTATATCTAAACTTCCTAAAGTTTCCACGGTTTTTTCAACCAGAGCATTTGCGTCGGCTTCCTTTGTTAAGTCACCTGAAATCGCAATTCCTTTTTGTCCTTTACTATGCGCGTATGCTACTAATTCATTAGCCGTATCAGCACTAGAAAAATAATGGATAGCAACATTAGAACCACTATCTATAAAATGTTTTGTAATCGATTCTCCAATACCTTGTGCGCCAGCTGTAATAAGAATGTTTTTACCAGCTAATTTATTATTGTTCATAGTCGTCTTGTATTAATTGATTTAATCGTTTTTAGTAAAATAGCCTTCGTTAGAAACGGCATCTTCACTTATTGAAATACTTCCTTTTTTAAACCATACTTCAGCATAGTTTCCATCTGCATATTGTTTTTGGATATCTCCATTATGTGTTTCAGCACCAGAGCACCAATTTTTATTAACTTCTGGCGATTTCCCATTCGTTTGATTGTAAGCACCAAGTTTAAAGAAACAACCTTCACCAGCGTAGGCACTTTTACGCTCTACTCCATCTTGACCAATTGGAACAAATAACTTTTGTGTTTGCTCGGGAATATCGTCTGTAGTTGTGTATTCTGATTCAAGTAAGTTTTTTGTAAACGTTTTGGTTTCATGACCTTCACTATAAAAATTCAAAGTCATAATTCCATTTTTTACTTTCACTTCATAGCTAAACTCTTCACCTAAGGCAATACCATCTTTAGGTTCTTCTGGATATGTATTTACTGAATCACCAACAACAGCAAAGTCATTACCCCAAACAGCTGAAGAATAATCCCATCGTTTAGAATTATCGTCACCTGCGGTATTAATTTCATAATGCCAAAACACCGAACCTTTAGTATGACCTGGGAATTTTTTATAAAATATTTTAAGAGGTTCGTTTTCAAACGCGTCTGCACTATGAATCTGTCCTACAACAACTGAGTGAGACGCTGCTACACGAGCATCACCAGTAGCCGACACATTCATTACTTTAAGTGTTGCTGTTAATTCATCATTAGCCGTTTTTGGATACCATTTTTTTGTTTGCGCTAATTCCGTTCTCGTGTTATTAGAAGTACCATGAGTATCTCCACCATTTGGAGTTTTAAAAACAACCCAATCACTATTACCCTCATTTACCGTGTAAAAGAAATCTTTGTTTTCAAAATTATTAGCAATACCTGCATTTGAGCCATCACCTAAAATCAATTTCCAGTCATCAAAAAATGGAATAACGTCGCTTGCGTAAACGGTTTTTTCAACTTCTTTTTCAACTTCTTTTTCAACAGGTTCTTTCACTTCATTTTTACAGCTATTTAGAATTAAAAAGCAACTAAAAAGTATCAATGTTGCTGCTGATGGGATATGTTTTTTATTCATGTTTAAATTATTTAAAGTCATTAGTTTTTAATCTTAAATTATTAGAAATAGTCTAAAAGTGCTACGACGCCATTATATGAAATCACTAGAGAAAAGAACAAGGCGGCATACAATCCGATGTAAACTCCTAGGCTCGTTTTATAATCTTTCATCACCTTTTTATTACTTAACATAAGGATAATGCCGAGTATTACAATTGGCAATACGAACACATTAAAGACTTGGGATAGAATTTGAATTTCAATAGGATTTGCTCCAAACGCAGGACCAATTAAAGCCACTAAACAAGCTATAAAAGTTATAATTCTAAATTGCTTGGAATTGGTATCTAATTCTCCCGATTGGTAATCTGCAATCAATAAAGGTGCAATTAATAAACAAGGAAAAATAGATGATAAGCCTGCACTTAATGCTCCAAAAAAGAAAATAGTAACAGCCCATTTTCCTGCAACGGGTTCTAGAGTATTTGCCATATCTAAAACCTGCGTAACTTCTTTACCTTGATAATACAAAGCACCTGCTGCTACAGCCATAATAACTCCACTAATAATAAATATTAAAACAGCTGCTGTAATTGAATCTCTTTTTTGTTGCCCTAAGTTTTTGATTGTCCAACCTTTTCCTTTTACAAATAGTGGTCGTGATAAGAATGTCGCAGAAGCCATCGTCGTTCCCACAAAGGCTGCCACTAGCATTTGACCTCCTGGTACATCTGGAATTGTTGGTAGTAATCCTTTTACAACATCTACTGTAAGAGGCTGTACAAAGCATAAGGAAAGCACAAAAGACATTCCCATTAAAGTTACGAATATGACTAGTATTTTTTCAAAAAACGTGTACTTACCAACCAACATTAACAAGTAGAAAATCACAATAATAACAATTGCTGTGATGAGTACGGTTTCATATTTAAAGGCAGATAACCCTTCAAAATTCACCGCTAATATTTCAAAAATTATATTGGATGAAATTCCTAAAATTCCCATTAGTGAATTCCATTGTCCGAACGTAATACCAATAATAATGGCAATCGCTAAAACTTTACCTAATTTAAAATGCTTTTTAAATCCAAAAAGCGCGGTTTCACCAGTAAGCAAAGCATAATTCCCGTAAGCAAACATTAAAATTCCCGAAAAAATGCAACTTATTAAAAGCACCCACAATAATTGCATATTGAATTTACTACCTGCAACAATCATAGAGGTGACACTACCTGTACCAATAGTATAACCAATCGCAAATATCCCTGGACCAAACCCTAATATGACAGCAATGATTTTTTTGAGAACTGATTTTTTTGGTGTGGTTGCTTCCATATTAATAGTGTATTGGTTTTTGATTGTTAGTTGCTAGTGTCTAATTCCAATTGGTGTGATGACTTTTTCCAGAATCATCATCTAATCTTTGATACGTATGGGCACCAAAATAATCGCGTTGTGCCTGAATAATATTGGCAGACGCATATGGTGTTGTAATGCCGTTTAAAAACTGAATAGCTTCTCCCAAAGCAGGAGTTGTTATATCATTAAGTACACATTGAGAAACCACCTTTTTCACTGAAGGTCTGTATTGATTCACAAGGTCGATTAGCTTTGAATTTGTTAAGATGTTGGTTGTGTCTTTAAAAACCTCAACCAAATCTTCCATTAAAGCCGATCTAATGATGCAACCGTTAGTCCAGATTCTAGCAATTTCACTAAGATTTAAATCCCATGAAAATGTATTTGAAGCTTCTGAAATCAGTTTAAAACCCTGATAATGATTTATAACTCTAGCAAACTGATACGCCTCTAAAATGTCATTTGTAGTTAGATTTAATTCTGAAGTACTTGAGTTTTTAAAATTCTGACTTAACTGAAGTCGTTCTTCTTTGTAAAAAGAGATATATCTTGAAAATAAAGCGGAAGCGATTAATGTACTTGGTACACCGAGTTCTGCTGAAGCAATAGTGGTCCAATTTCCTGTCCCTTTATTTCCGGCCTTGTCTAAAATTCTATTGACCAACCAATCGTCACCTTCCTTTTTTCTAAAAATATCAGCTGTTATTTCTAACAAGTAGCTATTTGCTGTTGGCTTCCAAGTCTCAAGAGTTTTGGCGATGTCATCTGGATTTTGACCAAGAGCTTCTAAAATAGTAGCAACCTCAGCTAACAATTGCATTTCTACATACTCCACTCCATTATGTACCATTTTTATAAAATGACCACTGCCTTCTGGTCCAACATAGGTGCAACAGGGTAAGCCGTTTTTATCTTTAGCCGCTATTTTTTCTAGAAAAGGTTGTACACTTTTATAGGCCTTAAGATCACCACTTGGCATTATAGATGGTCCTTTTAAAGCCCCTTCCTCACCTCCGGAAACTCCGGTTCCTATAAAATGAATGCCTTTGGTTTTTAAATAGTCAACACGCTCTTTTGTTTTTACATAGTTAGAATTTCCGCCGTCAATTAAAATATCGTTTTCAGATAAATGTGGTAGTAAATCTTCAATAACATAGTCTATTGTTTTTCCGGCATTCACCATAAGCATAATGCATCTTGGTTGTTGCAATGCGTTTACAAAATCTTCAATATCATCAAAAGCTTCAGATTGAGATAATTCAGGAAATTTAGCTTTAAAATCTTTAGCAATATCAACCTCAACACCATCCACATGCCTATTAAACATTGCAATCTTGAATCCGTTATTAGCCAAGTTTCTGCATAGGCTTTTTCCCATAACTCCTAAACCAAATAATCCAAATTCTGACTTGTCCATTAATTTGTGTTTTAAAGTTTTTATAATGTTTTCTGGCGTTAAGCTAATATCGATTTGAATGGCTTCTTTTGGTTCTTCCAAAGTATCAAACTGCGATTTCAATAATTCTGAAGGCATAAAGTGATTACGCCTTCGATTCACTCTATTATAAATTTGATTAAAATCTCCTCTTAGATATACCCATTTTGTTTCGACTTCAATATCCAAACTTAAAATGTCTCTATACTTTTCCTTTAATGCAGAACAGACTATGATGCAACTGTTTTTAGTCAATTGCTTTTTAGCTAAGTCATTCATTGTTTCTAACCAACCTTGTCTGTCATCATCATTTAAAGGCAGTCCACTAGACATCTTTTTAATGTTAGCTTTTGGATGAAAATCGTCTCCATCAAAAAAGGGAAGATCTAATTCTTGCGCAAGTAATTTTCCAATAGTGCTTTTTCCACATCCCGAAACTCCTATTACAAATATGACTTGCTTCAATTTAAGTTTGTTTTATTAATTAGGTGGTGTTGCTGAACCTACAGTTGCCGATTTAAACCAAACCTCAGCATAACTTCCGTTGGCATATTGTTTTTTTATATCACCATCATACGTTTCAGACTTGGTAGATTTACCGTTAGCCTGATTGTAAGCCCCTTGTTTGAAATAATTTATTTCACCAGCATAAGCAATTTCTCTTTCTACGCCTACAGTTCGTCTTGACGCATAATTATCAATAATCTGTTGCGGAATATCTGCTTTTGTAGCAAACTCTGATTCTATTAAACTTTTAGTAAACGTTATAGTCTCGTGTCCTTCGCTTGTAAAGGTTAAATACATAATACCCTTATAAACATTGACTTCATAGCTAAATTCTTCTCCTAATGCAATACCATCTTCTGGTTCTGCAGGACTCGTTGTGGCATTGTCTCCAACCACAAAAAAATCATAGCCCCAAACTGCTGTTGAAAAATCAAATCTGCCAGAGTTATCACCTTCAGTATTGATTTCATAATTCCAAAACACAGAACCTTTCGTATGGCCTGGAAATTTTTTATAGTAGATTTTTAAGGGTTCGTTTTCATGGCCTTCATCACTATGAATTTGTCCAACCACCACAGAATACGAGGATGCCACATCGGCATTTCCGGTAGTTGACACATGTTGCACTTTTAATGTTCCTGTTAGTTTTCCCCCAGTTTCTGGAATCCAATGTGCTTTTTCACCAAGTTCTGTTCTTGTGTTACTCGATGTTCTTGAAGTAATACCAGAATTTGGTGTTTTATAGACAACCCAATCCGTTTTGCCATCATTTTCAACATAAAAGAAATCGTCTTTTTGGTAGTCTACTAAATCATCCACGTAGGTTCCATCTCCTAAAAGAATTTTCCATTTGTCCATAAACGGAATGACATCACTTGGGTGTTTTGCCTCTTGTTCTGTTTCGTTTTCAACCGTTACTTCAGATTTCGTTTCGGTATTATTTTTACATCCAACGATTAGTAAAAGTGTAAATATTGTAAATATTGATTTTTTCATTTTAAGCGTTTTATGAGATTATTACCTGCGCAGGAATACATTAATACATTAGTGTCATCACCAAATTTTCTTCGGTCTTAATTTGTCCTGAGTTTATTACTGTGTTTTCTGATGCCGAATTATTTTTTGCTCCCCAAAGAATCGATACAAATTGAACAGGATTATTTTTAAATGTGTTATTCGTAATCGTTACATTCACAATACCATTATGATTTAATAATCTTTTGTTTTTCTCTTTTGCACCACAATTAGTAAATGTGCTATTAGCGATTAAAAGATTTCCTCCAATAGTAGACTCGTCATAACCACCTCTATAATAATCGACAACATTTTGTTTTACGTTATTAAAATCACAGTTGTTAATGGTTAAATATTCGGTATTGTAATCCCCTCTATCGTTGATTTCTTCTGATAATTCTATGCCATTTTCACAATTTGAAATAGACGTATTTTCAAAAGCTACACGTTCAGAAAAAGATTGCTTATACGCTCTTAAAACATAATTGAAATCACTTATTTCTGTGTTAGAAACCGTTAATCCGAAATGATTAGACATATTCTCTTTTAAACTTGCAAAAACATAATTAGAACCATTCCCTTTTAAAGTCAAATTGTTTACGATTAGTTTTCCTTTAGGTTGTAATGAAAATAATGGTGTATTTGCTTCACCAGAAAAAACAAGTTGTGTTTTCCCTTCCGACTGAATAGTAAGTCTTTTAGTAATAACTAAAGATTTTAAAATAGCATAATCCCCTTCCGCTATAGCGATAATATCTCCATTATTAGCAGCATCAATTGTAGTTTGTAAATCTTCGGCTTTCGTTACCGTATGCGTTACTGCATCTGCAGTTTCAATTTCGTTAGAATACCAAGACGCTCCATATTTTGATTTATCTAAAATATTCGGATTCGTAAAATCGACACCTACAACGGCACCAATACTTTTGCTATCTTTTCTAGAGTTGCCAAATAAGTCGTTTTCAATAGTGTTAAAATCAAAACCGTTAAAAGGTTCCACGTCACTAGGAAGTCCGGTTGGAAGTAAAATATTATCAGATACTTTTTTCAACTCTAAAGAAGCAGGGATAATGCCACCATCAAAGTCCTTAAATTTTACACCTTGATTATCTACGATGTTGTTTTTGAAAGTGACACCATCTGCTTTGTCATTTTCAACAACAATACTTTCCAAACCTTTATCATTATACACAACATTATTAGCAACAGTGGTTCTGATTGCTCTTGCAGAACGAATTTCGGACTCTGGTAACACATCTACTTGTGCAATGTTGGTACCAACACCAAATTGCCATGGAGAACTACAATTTACAAATGTGTTATAAGCAACAACCAAATCTGTCACTTGATTGTAACGATTTAATGGGGATTTTGGAATCCCATTCATAACAGCCAACGGACTCCTGAAACTTTTCCCTTTTAAGTTGAAAAAATAATTATTGGTTACCCAATGTCCTGTGTTTATAATACGAATACCTCCATAGTTTTCATTTTCGCCATCACCAATAAAGTAGTTACCGTCAATAGTCACATAGTTTCCATGTCGCGTTACAACAGAACCTTCACTTTTATAAAAAACGTTGTTCTTAATTATGTTGTTATTCGTTTTACTTGAAATAATTTCAACTTCGCCATTACATTCTTCAAACAAGTTATTTGCAATGGTTGTATTACTCGGACTCATAGACGTAAAACTACTTCCTAACTGAATCGTTTCGCCTCTTGCTCCACCTTTTCTAGGTCGCGGTCCAAAATGGTTATTTATAATTTTGTGGTAATTTTTAATGCTTTCAACCCCTTTTAAATCCACTCTAACTGTTGGGCCACCGTTTGTTTTTCCAGCCAGATAACTATTGCTTAACTCGTTATGTCTTCCGTAAAACTGAACCCAAAGATCATCATCATCGCGTTGTAGTTTATTAAAATCTACAATAACACAGTTGGTTACTTTGCAGTTATTTGCTATCGTATTTTTGTCTAATCTGAAGGCTATTACATTTTCGGATGGTGAATACCCGTTTCTAAAATGTAAACCGCTAACTTCTAAATATTCACCGCCAAAAGCGAGATTTGACACGCCTTCAATAAAAACTTCACCTTCAGTTTCGGCTTTAATAGTTATAGGGTTGTCTTTAGTTCCTTTTCCTGTGAATTTAATTTCTACATCTTTCCAAATTCCATTCTTCAAAACAATATTATCACCTGGTTGTGCATTTTCTATCGCCTCATTTAATTCTGTCGCATTAGAAATTAATTGTCCCGATACCTTGTCTGTTTTAGTAGTCTCATTACAAGACAAAACCAAGACGAATAAACTGATTGCAAATAGATATTTCTTCATTATATATTCTTTTATAATTTAATGCGTAACCTCGAGTTCGTAATATTTTACTTTTGAAAAAGCTCCTTCTGCTGTTGAGCCCAAATAATTACCTGCTTTAAAATAATTTTCATAAGGCCATTTATCTAGACTTATATCTTGATACACTAAAGGCTCATTATCATTAAGCTGTAATTCTAATTTGGCATCTGATGCGGTGATTCTAAATTCGAATTCTTCAAAACCAACATAACCCATATTGTCTTTAATATCTTCCCAAGTAGCACTCGATGTTTCTAACAAATCATCGCCAGACGTACTTTCATCTATAAGTGATTTTTTATGAGACCATATATAGCCATCTTTCCAATAGATTTTAATTAAAGGTGGACCATTATTAGAAGAAAAGCCATGAATTTCCATGTCTTCGATAGAAATAATTCCATGAATTTGCATCACAATCGTTTTGTGATACTGACTACTACTTTGTGAGTCTTCAGAAATAGCAACTAATTTTAATCGCCCTGTCATTGTACCACCTTCTGCTAACGACCAATTCTCTCTTGAATTTGAAGGATTAATTAACTCTCTCAATTCCGTTCTAGAATATGAACTATTTGTCGTTGCTATCTCTGGGAACGTGTAAAACTCAATGGAAGCATCCGAAATATCATCGTACATATAAGGTGCAATTGCAGCATTTGTTCTGTAAGCTCCATTTATTAAATCAGAGGGTTGGTACTCGTCTGGACTACCATTATTATTTTCATCTACTGGTAAAGTTACTTTCCAATTAGAAAAATCAACATCAGCGTATGTTATTGGATCATCACCTTCAGAGCCGGGATTATCATCGGTAAAAACGGTGTCATCAATAACATCAGCATCCGTTTCAGAACACCCAAATAGAAGTAGTGTGCAAATAAAAGATACAAACACAAATTTCAATTTCATATTAGCCTAATTAATAATTGGTTAACCAATCTGGTTAACCAAAAATAGTATAATTTTTCAGATAACAAAAAGTAATTAAGTTAATTCTGTATATAATTGGGTTAATTACATAAACAAATAAAAGAAAATAAGTCTGTAAAGCTGCATTGAGGTAAATTAATAACGGGTTGTTTTTGAATTAAAACAGTTTAATCTCTCATAAAAGAAAACATTAAATAGAAATCACTTGCATATACTTTTCCTAATAAAAATCACTTACAATTAATATTAAATTATACATTTGAACTATTAACTAATTACATTTCTTTATGAAAAACAAACTAATCTTAGTGTTTATCTTTTTGTCTTCAACACTTATTTATGCTCAAAAATTAAAAATAAAAGAAGGGTCTTTTAAAAACCTAAAAGATATCAAAGAATATTCTCTAATATTTGATTATTCAAATTTAGAAATACCAAAATTTGATTCTGAAGAAGATTTTCTAAAAGACAAAATGGATAAGCGAGAAGAAAAAGAAGCTGGATCCGGAGAAGAATTTAAGAAGTCATGGTTTGAAGACAGAGAAAACAGATATGAACCAAAGTTTATTGAATCCTTCAATAAAAGATTCGAAGACAACACTGTTAACGTAAATAAAAGAGAAAACTCTAGATATACAATGGTCGTAAAGACCACTTTAATGTATGCAGGCTACAACGTAGGTGTATGGAGGCAAAATGCAAAAATCGAAGCCACTATTACCATATTTGAAACTGATAATGCAGATAAAATACTATTCTCAGGAGATTATACTAAAGTTGAAGGAAATGGCGCCATGGGTTATGACTTTAATTCAGGGTATCGTATTTCGGAAGCTTACGCTAAACTCGCTAAAGAGTTTGCTAAAAATTTAAAGAAAAAAGGATTAAAATAAATTTAGATAAAAGCGAATACATCATTATTCGCTTTTTTCTTTTTCCATATCTATAACATGCGCTACAGCTTTAACAAGTCTGTGGTGATTTTTTACAAAAGGGTTTGTCTCATCCCAAACATAGCCAGCCAAAACAGAACAAATTTGTTTCTTAATTTCTGGATTTTCTGGTTTATGAAAGAATAATTTTTGCAAGTTTCCGGTGTACCATTCTTTTACATAAGTCGCAAAAACATCAACTCCTTTTTTCATATAATCAGAGTACTCTACTTCCCAATCCACTGTTTTCTTTTGAAGTGATTTAGTAATCAGTTTTGCTGCCAGCAATGCAGATTCCGTAGCAAACGTCACCCCTGAAGAAAACACAGGATCTAAAAACTCCGCACTATTCCCTGTTAACACATAACCTTTTCCATATAACTGTTTAACAGACTTAGAATAGTTAGAAATCTCAATAGGCTTAAATTGAAATTCAACACCTTCAAATCGTTCGCTGTAATAGTTAGAGAGTTTCAACATGGCTTTTAATTTCTCCGAAGACGTGCCTTTAAATGATTCTAAAAATTCAGTAGAACCAACATAACCTATACTCGTTACTCCACTAGAAAATGGAATAACCCACAACCAAGTTCTCAAATCTATAACATCAAAAGTAATCCGAGTGCCTTCCCAGCCCTCAGGACGGTTTATATCTTTAACATGCGTAAATATGGAAGACTGATTAAGAAGTTCTGAGCTTTTTTCTAAATCTAAAAGACGTGGCAAAACACGACCATAACCGCTAGAGTCAATAATGTACTTCGCAGAAACCGTGTTTCGTTCACCTAACTTATTTTTAATCGTAGTTTCTGAAAAACCATCCTCATTAAAATCAACGGCAATAACTTCTTCTTCAAAAGAAATATCAACACCTCTTGTTATAAGCTCATCAGTAAGTGTTTTATCAAAATCAGCTCTTGGTACTTGCCAAGTCCAATCCCACCCTTTGGTATGCTTTTTACTAAAATCAAAATTACAAACTTCATCACCTCTTAAAAATCGAGCTCCATCTTTCACTTCATAATCGCGTTTTTTCAAACAATCTAGCAATTCTACTTCTTCAAAATGATCCATACAGCGTGGCAACAAACTTTCTCCAATTACAAATCTTGGAAACAGATTTTTTTCAACCACTTTAACTTTTAAACCTTTTTTATGCAAATAAGACGCCGCAACGCTGCCAGATGGTCCTGCTCCAATAATTAGTACATCTACATTTTCAACACTCATATTAGTAATAGTATAAAAATCATTTATTATTCTAAATTTGCATCCCAAAATAACTTCATTTTTCGTTATTTAACTATTATTTTTATTAAATATTACCAACCTATATAGATGCTAAAATTAACCGGGAATTTAGGTATTGAAGATTTTTACAAAATCATTTTCGAAAATAATCCTATAGAAATAGAAGAAACTGTTTTTCAAACCATTGAAAATAGCTTTAATTTTTTGAGAGATTTTTCTAAAAATAAAATCATCTATGGTGTTAATACTGGTTTTGGACCAATGGCTCAGTACAAAATTGCTGACACAGATCGTATAAAACTACAATACAATTTAATACGAAGTCATGCTTCTGGTACAGGAAACCCAATTCATCCTTTATATGTAAAATCCGCGATGCTTGCAAGACTCAACACGCTGTCTTTAGGAAATTCTGGTGTACATAAATCGGTTATAGAACTTATGACTCAATTAATAAACCGTGATATCATTCCTTTAATTTACGAACATGGTGGTGTTGGTGCAAGTGGTGATTTAGTACAACTAGCACATTTAGCATTAGTATTAATTGGTGAAGGAGAAGTCTTTTATAAAAATGAATTAAGATCAACAAAAGAGGTTTTTGAAATTGAAAACTTAAAACCAATAACTGTAGTTTTAAGAGAAGGATTAGCTTTAATGAATGGCACTTCTGTAATGACAGGTATTGGCATTGTAAACACAATTAAAGCTAGACAGTTACTGAATTGGACTATTTTATGTTCATCTGCCATTAATGAAATTGTAGAAGCTTACGACGATCACTTATCATCAGAATTAAACAACGCAAAAAGACATAAAGGTCAACGTGAAATCGCTAAGCAAATGCGAGCAAACTTAAGTGATAGCAAACTCACCAAAAAACGTGAAGATCACTTATACAACAAAGCGCAAGATGCTACTGTTTTTGAAGAAAAAGTACAAGAATATTACTCTTTACGATGCGTACCTCAAATCTTAGGACCTGTTTTAGATACTTTAGATAGCGTTGAAAACATTTTAATTGAAGAAGTAAACTCTGCAAACGACAACCCTATTGTTAATGTAGAAAAGCAGCATGTATATCATGGTGGGAATTTTCATGGAGACTATATATCCTTAGAAATGGATAAACTAAAATTAGTCGTTACAAAAATGAGTATGTTGGCAGAACGTCAATTAAATTATTTACTCAACCCTAGTCTTAATAATATCCTTCCTGCATTTGTTAACCTTGGTACATTAGGGTTAAATTTTGGTATGCAAGGTGTTCAGTTTACAGCGACCTCAACTACCGCCGAAAACCAAATGCTATCTAACCCAATGTATGTGCATAGCATTCCCAATAACAATGACAATCAAGATATTGTAAGTATGGGAACAAACGCGGCTTTAATCACAAAAAAAGTAATTGAAAATACATACGAGGTTGTTGCCATAGAAATGATTACTATTATACAAGCTATTGAATATCTCGAAATACAAGACAAGGTATCTTCAAAAACTAAAAAAATGTATGATGCTATTAGAAATATAGTTCCTGCTTTCAAAGACGATGTCGTAATGTATCCTTATGTGAATCAGGTAAAAGATTTCATTATGAATCATGAAAACAACCTTTTAAAATAAACCTCAACTAAAAAATCGATATACATGAAGTGCGCACTAATAACAGGTGGCTCTAGAGGCATCGGAAAATCAATTTGCATACAACTTGCAACGGATTCGGATTATCATATTTTAATTAATTACCAAAGCAATAAAGCAGCAGCCTTAGAAACTTTACACGCAGTTGAGGAAGCTGGTGGAACTGGTGAGTTATTACCATTCAATGTTGTAGACATAGAAGATGTACAATCTACATTAGACACATGGCAAGACAAAAATAAAGATGCTATTATTGAAGTCATTGTCAACAATGCTGGCATCACAAAAGATGGCTTATTTATGTGGATGAAACCTGAGGATTGGAACAACGTTATCAATACAAGTCTTAATGGCTTTTTTAATGTCACCAACCATTTAATTCAGAAAATGCTAGTCCAAAAATATGGTCGAATTATAAACATCGTATCATTATCGGGTTTAAAAGGCACACCTGGACAGACCAATTATTCTGCAGCAAAAGGTGCCGTAATTGCTGCGACTAAAGCTTTGGCTCAAGAAATTGCAAAACGTAATATAACGGTCAATGCAGTTGCTCCTGGATTTATTAAAACAGACATGACAAGCGATTTAAACGAAAAAGAACTTAAAAAATTAGTGCCTGCAAATCGTTTTGGTGATCCCGAAGAAGTCGCACATCTAGTCTCTTTTTTAGCATCGAAAAAAGCATCTTATATTACAGGAGAAGTTATTAATATTAATGGAGGTATTTACTCTTAAATAAATTACCAAATGGGAAGAGTTGTAATAACAGGTATGGGTATATATTCCTGCATAGGCGAAAATTTAGAAGAAGTCAAAACATCGCTATATAATGGAACGTCTGGAATTGTTTTCGATGAAAAACGCAAACCTTTTGGTTATCGCTCTTGCCTAACAGGCATGGTAAAAGAGCCGCAACTAAAAAAGCTTTTAACGAGAAGGCAGCGTATTAGCTTAGGAGAAGAAGGCACTTACGCCTACATGGCAACGATAGAAGCCTTAAAAAACGCTAACATTACCCAAGAATTTTTAGACGCTAATGAAGTTGGTATTATTTACGGAAATGACAGTACTGCAAAATCTGTAATTGAAGCTGTTGATATTATCAGAGAGAAAAAAGATACCACGTTAGTAGGTTCAGGATCTATTTTTAAAGGTATGAACTCTTCAATCACCATGAATCTCTCAACCATATTTAAACTTAAAGGTATTAATTTTACTATTAGCGCTGCTTGCGCAAGTGGGTCTCATGCTATTGGAATGGCCTATCAGCTTATAAAAAGCGGCCTTCAAGATTGTATAATCTGTGGTGGAGCACAAGAAATTAACGAATTAGCTATGGGAAGTTTCGATGGTTTAGGTGTGTTTTCTGCAAATGAAGCGCAACCCAGAAAAGCCTCTAAACCTTTTGACAAAAATCGTGATGGTCTAATTCCAAGTGGCGGAGGAGCCACACTTGTTTTAGAGAGCTATGAATCTGCTGTAAAACGCGGTGCACCAATTTTAGGTGAAGTCATCGGTTATGGTTTTTCATCTAATGGAGAACATATTTCTACACCTAATGTAGATGGTCCGTCTAGAGCAATGAAAAAAGCAATAGAGCAAGCTAATATTCCTATTAGCAGTATAGATTACGTAAACGCACATGCTACCTCTACTCCCGTTGGAGATGCCAATGAGGCAAAAGCCATATTTGATGTTTTTGGAGAAAACGGACCCTATGTAAGTTCTACAAAATCCATGACTGGCCATGAGTGTTGGATGGCAGGAGCGAGTGAAGTTATCTACTCAATGCTAATGATGCAACATTCATTTATTGCACCAAATATCAATTTAGAAAACCCTGATGAAGACGCCATTAAATTAAATTTAGTTAGCAAAACTCTAGATAAAAAAATTGATGTATTTTTGTCCAATTCCTTCGGATTTGGAGGAACAAATTCAGCCCTAATAATAAAAAAATTATAGTCCCCATTATGAATAAAGAGGTTATTATTGAAAAAATAAACGACTTTCTTATAGACGAATTTGAAGTTGAAGCAGAAGATCTTTCACCTGAAGCTAATTTAAAAGAAGCACTAGAACTAGATAGTTTAGATTTTGTTGATTTGGTAGTTGCTGTTGAGGCTAATTTTGGTGTAAAACTAGTTGGTGAAGATTTCATTAATATTCTTACACTTCAAGATTTCTACGATCTTATCGAAAATAAATTAAGCTAAATTTTACTAAAATTGAATGGCTACGGAATGGGAAGGCAAGTCTAGAGGTTCAGTCTTAGGATATAAAATTTTTGTTTTTTGTATCAAAAAGCTTGGTTTGCGAACCGCTTATTTTGTACTAATTTTTGTAGCTTTTTATTTCTGCTTTTTTGCTAAGAACAGCACAAAGTCTATTTATTATTATTTCCGAAAAAGACGTCAATATTCAAGATTTAAAAGCATTGTAAGTATCTATAAAAGTTATTTTGTTTTCGGACAAACGATTATAGATAAGATTGCTATTTCTTCAGGATTAAGAAATAAATTCACTTATAATTTTGATGGTATTGATCATTTAGACACGGTTTTAAAATCTAAAAATGGAGGTATTTTAATTAGCGCTCACGTTGGTAATTTTGAAATTGCTGAGTATTTTTTAAATGAATTGGAAGAAGATGTTACCATCAGTTTGTTAACAACAGATTCCGAACACGGAGACATTAAAGCTTATTTAGAAAGTGTTACAACAAAATCTAACATTAAATTTATAATCATTAAAGATGATTTATCGCATATCTTTGAAATAAACGCAGCCTTATCTCGAAATGAAATCATTTGCATTACTGGAGATCGTTACGTAAAGCCATCAAAATCATTATCACATAATTTATTTGGCCAAGAAGCACTATTTCCAGCAGGCCCTTTTCTTTTAGGATCACGACTAAAAGTACCAGTAATTTTTGTGTATGTAATGAAAGAAACCACAACACGTTATCACTTATACGCTAGAATAGCAGATGTAAAACAACGTGACCAAATGGCATTGCTAAAATCCTATACCGAAAGCTTAGAGTGGATGTTAAAAAAATATCCTTTGCAATGGTTTAATTATTTTGATTTCTGGAACGATTTAAAAGATTAACACATCATGAATTTACTTAAAGAGCCTATTACGGATCAAGATTTAATTTTAAAATTAATTCCGCAACGTGCACCTATTGTTATGGTAGATTCACTACTATATTTTGAAGAATCTAAAGTTATTTCAGGGCTAACAGTAACTGAAGATAATATGTTTGTTCAGAATGGATTTTTAACAGAACCGGGACTTATAGAACACATAGCACAAACTGTAGCACTATATACCGGTTATCATTTTTACATCAATAATATTCCTGCGCCAGAAGGCTATATTGGAGCTATAAAAAGTGTAACAATCGAGAAGCTTCCAAAAGTAAACATGCAAATAGAAACTGAAGTTGAAATATTACAAGAAATTATGGGAGTCACTTTAGTACAAGGTACAACGACATTAAATGGCGAAGTGATTGTAACAGCTCAAATGAAAACAGTTTTAAAAAATTAAGTCTATAATGGCCTCTAGAAAAAATGATAATACTTCTGAAACATCTTTAAAGGTTTCTCACGACATTAGAGTACGTTTCAATGAAACAGATGCTTTAGGTATTGTTTGGCATGGCTATTATCTTCATTATTTTGAAGATGGACGTGAGGCTTTTGGAAGAAAACATGGCATTTCTTATTTAGATACTAAAGCTGAAGGCTATGTATCTCCAATTATAAAATCGAGTTGTGAGCACAAATTACCTTTGCAGTATGGAGATATTGCAACTGTAGAAACCACTTATATAAATACACCTGCGGCAAAACTTATCTTTAGATATAAAATTTTAAACGAAGATGGAAAAACGGTTTGCACAGGTGAAACTATTCAAGTTTTTGTAAATGATAACAATGATTTATCACTAACGCTTCCCCCCTTTTTTGAAGCCTGGAAAGCAAAAAATAAGCTTTTATAAATTAATATGAAAGACGTCTTTATCACTGCAAATACAATAATTTCTCCTCTTGGGTTTGATTCTGAAACTAATGTTTCTGCAATCGCTAAAGAACAATCAGGGATTACTTTACATAACAACATTAGTACGTCACCATGTTATGCTTCTATTATTGACCATAAAAAATTAGACGACGCATTTAGTAAAATAGGAGATTCTAAGATTTATACAAAATTAGAGAAAATGATGATTTTGTCCTTACAAGACACCATTTCTCAGGCTGCATTTTCAATTTCAGATAAAACAGCTTTAATCATTGCTACAACAAAAGGCAATATTGACGCTTTAAACAATAATTTTGAACCAGAACGCGCTTACTTACCTGTATTAGGAAATAAAATTAAAGAATTTTTCGGATTTAAAACCGAACCTATCATCATATCCAATGCTTGTGTTTCGGGAATTTTAGCCATAGCAGTAGCAAAACGATTCCTTCAAAATGACTATTATGATAATGCTTTTGTTGTGGGTGGCGATATAGTTTCAGAATTTACCTTATCCGGTTTCCAATCTTTTCAAGCCATTAGCAAAAAACCTTGTCAACCCTTTTCAAAACACAGAACTGGCATTTCCATAGGCGATGCCGCAGCTTCCGTTGCTATTACTACGGATACATCAGAAAGTGAAGCCATTCAAATTATAGGAGATGGCTCTTGTAATGATGCTAACCATATTTCAGGACCTAGCAGAACTGGCGAAGGTTTATATTTGAGTATCATTTCCGCTTTAAAAGAGGCTAATATAAAACCAGAATCCATAGATTATATTTCGGCACATGGAACTGCTACGGCATTTAATGACGAGATGGAAGCGATTGCTTTTAACAGAGCAAAATTAGAAAAAACACCTTTAAATAGTTTAAAAGGGTATTATGGTCATACTTTAGGGGCTTCTGGTTTGTTAGAAGCCATTGTGGGAATTCATTCCTTAAAAAACAACATGCTATACAAATCTTTAGGCATGGACGAATTAGGAGTTACTATGCCTCTAAATATTATTGAAAACAACACTAAAAAAGAACTAAAGACTTTTATAAAAACCGCTTCTGGATTTGGAGGCTGCAATACTGCTGTAATCTTTAAAAAAGTGGAACAATGAAAAAGCAGTTAAAGACCATAGCTTATTGCCATATAAAGAATAATGCGATTTCTTTAAACGGAAAATCGATTATAACGAAAGATAAAGACCTCTCGTTTTCTGATTTTGCAAAACAAATCTATAAAGAAAAGCAATTGGCTTATCCTAAGTTTTTTAAAATGGATAACCTATGTAAACTGGCTTTTTTGACTTCAGAATTTCTTTTTGAAGCAGCAAAACTTGATTCTGAAATTATAAAAAACACAGGTATTGTACTTTCCAATAAAGCTTCTAGTTTAGACACAGACAGAAATCATCAGGATACCATTAATGACAAAGACAATTACTTCCCTAGTCCTGCTGTATTTGTTTATACCTTAGCCAATATTATGATTGGCGAAATCAGTATTCGGCATCAAATAAAAGGAGAAAATGCTTTTTTTGTTTCCGAAAAATTCAATGAAACACTTATAGAGCACTATGCCTCAAGCCTAATTATAAATAGAAAAAGTAGTCATATTCTTTGTGGTTGGGTCGATGTGGACAACAATAATTATGATGCATTTATGTATCTTGTGGCAGAAGAAGGATCTTATAACTATTCAAAAGAAATTATTAAAAACATATATACTCAAAATTAATGGACGCATTAAAAAAAGAACTTAAAGAAAGTATTATTGAGCAATTAAACTTAGAAGATTTTACGGTTGAAGATATTGCGGATGATGATACATTATTTGGAGATGGTTTAGGATTAGATTCTATTGATGCTTTAGAACTTATTGTAATGTTAGATAAAGATTACGGTATTAAATTAACGGATCCAAACGAAGGTAAAGCTGTGTTTGTTTCTGTGGAAGTCTTAGCGACTTATATTGCAAAACACCGCACTAAATAAAATGCTTAAAAATCGTGTTGCCATAACAGGAATGGGAATTATATCTTCTATAGGAACTACTGTAGAAGCGAATTTGCATGCGCTTTTGAATTCTAAAAAAGGCATTGCACCTATTGTAAATATAGACACACGACATAAAAATAAAATTAAGGTTGGGGAAGTTTTACAAACCAATGCAGAACTTGCCAAAAGCCTTCATCTAAATGAAAATCACAACTATTCAAGAACCGCATTATTAGGCTGCATTGCTGCACAACAAGCCGTAAAACACGCTAAAATCGATACTATTGACGCATTTAGAACAGGTTTAATATCCGCAACAAGTGTTGGTGGTATGGACTTAACGGAAAAACATTTCCAAAATTACAACGCGGAAACTAGAACGTTAATCAACAGTCATCACGCTGTAGATAGTACCGAAAAAATTGCAGCACTTTTAGGCATCACAGATTTTACATCAACCATTAGTACCGCATGTTCCTCTGCCGCAAATGCTATAATGCTTGGTGCTCGACTTATAAAATCGGGACAATTAGACCGCGTAATTGTTGGTGGAACGGATGGTTTAGCAAAATTTACAATCAACGGGTTTAAAACGCTAATGATTTTATCGGACACCGATTGTACACCTTTTGACGCCAACAGGAAAGGCTTAAATTTAGGGGAAGCAGCAGCGTATTTAGTACTAGAATCTGATGCTGTTGTTAAACAAGACAACAAAACTGTTTTAGGGTATTTAGCAGGTTATGGTAATGCAAATGATGCTTTTCATCAAACGGCTTCATCAGAAAATGGTGAAGGTGCTTTTTTAGCGATGTCTAAAGCATTAAAGATTGCAGAAATCAATCCGGAAGACATCAATTATATTAACGCACACGGTACCGCTACACCTAACAACGATTTATCGGAAGGCAAAGCCATAAAACGTATCTATGGAGATTCGGTTCCTGATTTCAGTTCTACTAAAGCCTTTACGGGGCATACATTAGCTGCCGCAGGAGCGATAGAAGCTGTTTACTCTATTTTAGCCCTTCAGAATAACGTGATGTTCCCGAATCTCAATTTTAAAACAGTGATTCCTGAACTCCAAATGGTTCCCATAACCGAAGTCACTAAAAAAACTATAAATTACGTTCTTTCTAATTCATTTGGTTTTGGCGGCAATTGTTCAACCCTTATATTTTCTAAAAACTAATGAAACCTTGTTATATAAATAGTGCGGTTTCAATTTCGGCACAAGACACCTTAGACAATTCTAGCTTTTTAGAAAACACAATTTCTTTTGAAGGACAACTAGCAAAAGCGATTCACCCTAATTATAAATCATTTATAAGCCCAATTGCGAGTAGACGTATGGCAACTGGTGTAAAAATGGGAATTGCTGCCGCAAAAAAAGCGTTAGCATTAGCAGAACTAGAAACACCCGACGCTATTATTACAGGCACAGGTATTGGTTGTATAGAAGATTCTGAAAAATTCCTAAATGCCATACTCGACAACGATGAAGAGTTTTTAACGCCCACTTCGTTTATTCAATCTACACATAATACGGTCGGTGCTCAAATTGCATTAACTTTAAAATGTAAAGGCTATAATGTAACCTATGTGCAAGGTGCTGCCTCATTTGAATCCGCGGTTTTAGATGGACAACTCTTGTTACATGAAAATGAAGCCAAAACGGTTTTAGTTGGCGGTACCGATGAATTAGGAAAATACCTTATTAACGATATTATCCTTGCTGAAACAGCAGAAAAGCATCCCATAACCACACCTTTTGGAGAAGGAGCTCATTTTTTTAGCTTATCCCAATCCAAACAGAATAATAGTTTTGCCGCTATAAAAGGGCTTAAAATTTTTAATAAAGCAACACCTAAAACTATTAAAACTAAAGTTGAAGATTTCTTAAAAGAATATGCTTTAACAACCAAAGATATTGACGCTATAGTACTCGGGAAAAATGGTGATGCTTTTGATGAATTATATCAAACACTTCAAGATTCAAGTTTTAAATCCACGCCTCAATTGCATTATAAGCATCTTTGTGGTGAGTTTTTTACGGCTTCTGCATTTGGCTTCTGGACTGCTGCTAATATTATAAAACATCAACATATTCCTGAAGTTTTAAAGCTAAATACTATTAAAAAATCGAACTATAAAAACATTCTACTTTATAACCAACTAAAAGGGCATCAACATAGTTTCACCTTACTAACATCATGTTAAACTTTAAAAACATAAACCGTATTACGCTTGTGCTTTTTATTGGATTGCTAATAATTAGCACTTTTGTTTCTATCCCTGTTTTCGTATTTATTTTAGTTTTTGTAGGTTGGTTAATCTTTACAATTATAGGCAGTTTTAATATCACTTGGAACTACCATCTAGACGCTTATAATTTCAATAAAACTTGTAATAAAAAACATGTTGCCATTACTTTTGACGATGGTCCAAATGCTGAATTCACACCACAAGTTTTAGACTTACTCAAAGCCTACCATGCCAAAGCTACTTTTTTCTGTATTGGTAAACATATAGAACAACAACCAAAACTGGTACAACAAATTATAACAGAAGGACACACCGTTGGGAATCACACCTATTCCCATTCTGAAATTTTTGATTTCTATGGGAAACAAAAAGTGATTGATGAAATTGAAACAACCAATGCTTTAGTGGCTTCTATTATAAATAAAGAAATGATATTATTTCGTCCACCATATGGTGTTACAAATCCTGCAATTACAAAAGCCATAAAACACACTAAACACAAAGTTATAGGCTGGAACATACGATCGTTAGATACGGTAAAAGATAACGAACAAAACATCTTAAACAGAATTACTAAAAACATCACACCAGGAGCTGTCATTTTATTGCACGACTCACAAAATATCACAGTACGTGTTTTGGAACAATTGTTGTTATTTTTGCAAAAGAACAATTATCAATCTGTAACAATAGATACTTTATTCAATATAGAAGCTTATGCGTAATATTTACTTTTTTCTTTTTTTAGGTATCGGAATTCAAATCTCTAGTGCACAAAAAACACTAACTACAAACGAAATAAACACGTTTAAATCGGCTGTAGCAGAATTAGATCGTAATACAAAAACGATTGTTAGTGATTTTGTACAATACAAACATCTCAGTTTTTTAAGCAATGACGTTGAAACCCAAGGAAAACTGGCTTTTAAAGTTCCTGGTCTCATAAAATGGGAATATACATCACCATATAAATACAGTGTTATTTTTAAAGACGACAAGTTATTTATTGATGATGAAGGAGATAAAAGCAAAATAGATATTGGATCTAATAAAATGTTTAGAGGTCTAAATAACCTTATTACCAATAGCGTGAAGGGCAATATGTTTGATGATAACGCCTTTGATATTTCCTATTTTAAAGTGAATGATTATTATTTAATAAAATTTATTCCGAAGGATGAAAACATGCTTCAATTCATTGCTAAATTCGAATTAAAATTTGATATAAAAACCAGCGATGTCACTGAAGTAAAAATGATAGAACCCTCTGAAGATTACACCAAAATTGTTTTTAAGAATAAAACTCGAAACACAACTTTAGATGAAGCGGTTTTTAATAATTAATCTCTGTAGTCTTTTCCTTTTTACATCTTGTGCAATTCCAACCGTAAAAGGGCTTTCGGAATATGATGCTAAGGCTACAGCATTTTCAAATCCTTATTTTGCAAACACCAATACAGACTATGTTTATAAAGCAAAAATTAAAGCTTACAATAACGATTTTGGCGGTATTTTAATTATCAAAAAAATAAAAGAAAAGAATCACCGTATTGTATTTACCACCAATTTTGGTAATAAAATATTCGACTTTGAATTGATAAATAATGAGATGAAAACACATTTCATTATGAAAGAGTTAGATCGAAAAATCATAATCAACACGCTTAAAAGAGACTTTCAAACTTTAACACAAGAGCACAATACAATCAATAAAGCTTTCACTAATAATGATGGAAATATAATTTACCAATCGAAGACCCAAAAACGATTTAATCATTACCTAATCAATCAGCAATCACAGCAACTCACCAAAATTATAAACACTACACATTCCAAAGAAAAGGTTATCATATCCTTTTCTAATGTAAAAAAGACGATCGCAGAACATATTAAAATTGAGCATATAACTGCACCAATTCAAATTGATTTAACTTATTTAAATCACAAAGAATAAATACTATATTCTTTTCTATTCATAAGATATTTCCTCATTTTTGTGTCTTACCTAATCAATCTAAATCACTATGAAACACCTAACTATTATCTTAATCACATTATTGTCGTGTACATTTATCAATGCGCAAGTAGAAATTAAACCAGGAATAAAAGCAGGTATGAACATTGCTGGATTAAGCAATCTCGAGGAGAATGGAGGTATCCGCAGCGAAAAAATAACCACATTTCATATAGGAGCTACCTTATCTTTTAAATTTGCACGTTTTTACACCCTTCAACCCGAAGTACTATATTCTAAACAAGGAAGTGAGTACAAAAATTTTGGCTTTGATGGAACACAATCTATAGAGCTCAATTATTTATCCATACCTGTAAACAACAAATTTTATATTAGTAATAGTGGACTTAATTTTCAAATTGCACCTGTGATTGATATTTTATTAAGTCATAAAAATGTAAATAATCCTCAAAAAGTTGATATTGCTATAGCTGGTGCCATAGGTTATGATATTGGCAATGGACTAGTAATGTCTATTGGTTACAAACAAGGTATAACAGATTTATTAGGTAGAAATGTAGATACGGGTAACGGTTATGAAACTACAGACGTTAGTGACTTAATATTAAATAACGTTATTCAACTAAGTGTAGGTTATCAATTCAAATTATAAATCGATGCTAATTAAGGGTTTTTATACGGTATTAAAAACAACTGTTGTTGATACAGTCACAATTCATGTGACTATTAAACTGAATAAGGATCACGATGTTTTTAATGGTCACTTTCCAGGTAATCCAATAACACCTGGTGTGTGTATGATTCAAACCATTAAAGAAATCACTCAAGATCATGTTAATAACTCTTTATTCTTACAGACGATATCTAACATAAAATTCACGGCTTTAATTAACCCAAATAGTAATGCCGAACTCATTTTAGAGCTTTCTATTATAGAAGATAACAACAGGGTTAAACTTAAAAATATCACTAAATTTACAGATGGTACTATTGCGTTAAAATACAATGGCACATTTATCAAAAACTAAGAATTAACCTAATCTTAGACACAATTCTCAATAACAAAAATGAAGGATATTACCTCACATCATAAACTGAACAGCTTACAGTGTTGTGTAATTATACCAACCTTCAACAACCCTAAAACCTTAAAACGTGTTATTGAAGGCGTTTTAAATTATACCGAAAACATTATAGTTGTAAATGATGGTTCAACAGATACAACATCGAAAATTCTTGAAGACTATTCTCAACTAGAACAAATTCATTTTGAAGAAAACAAAGGTAAAGGTAAAGCATTGCGTGCTGCATTTAAACATGCTGAAAGTTTAGGTTATGTATATGCAATAACTATAGATTCTGATGGGCAACATTTCCCTGAAGATATCCCTGTATTTATTGAGGCACTTGAAGCCTCTGAGGACAAAAACCTCTTACTTATTGGTGCCAGAAATATGAGCCAAAAAAGTGTTCCAAAGAAAAGTAGTTTTGGTAATAAATTTTCTAATTTTTGGTATTGGGCAGAAACCGGCATTAAACTACAAGACACTCAATCGGGTTTTAGACTCTACCCTATTCAGCATCTAAAAAACTTGAAATTCTATACTTCAAAATTTGAATTTGAAATAGAAGTCATTGTAAAAGCAGCTTGGTCTGGTACTGTTGTAAAAAACATTCCAATTGAAGTGTTATATGATGAAGATGAACGTGTATCTCACTTTAGACCCTTCAAAGATTTCACACGAATAAGCATATTAAACACCTGGCTCGTCATTCTAACTTTACTCTATATAAAACCTCGTGATTTTTTCAGGAAATTAAAAAAAAAAGGATTTAAGCGTTTTATAACCGAAGATATTATCGGTAGTAACGATTCCCCTCAAAAAAAAGCATTATCCATAGCTTTAGGTGTTTTTATAGGTATTTCTCCGCTTTGGGGTATTCAAACCATTACCGTTATTTTTTTAGCTTTGCTTTTTAAGTTGAATAAAACAATTGCTTTTGTTTTTTCAAACGTAAGCCTTCCTCCTTTTATTCCTTTTATTATTCTTACGAGTTTTCAATTAGGAAATTTTATATTGGGCGAAAATGTAACATTTGATATCAATGAAATCATAGCAGGTTTCGAGGTTTTAAAACATGTAAAATCTTATATAGTTGGAAGTTTTGCTTTAGCAACATTAGCTGCTTTATCCTCAGGAACATTTAGCTATTTTCTTTTTCTGCTTTTTAGAAAGAAAAATGTAACCGCAACCAATGCATAATATCTTTTATAACATATATCATTATTTTAATGCCAGAAAATGGTTTGGCTTTTGCATTTTAGGATTTTTACTATTGGGCTTAGTATTCATTGCTTCTAAAATTGAATTTGAAGAAGATATCACGAAACTAATTCCTACTAATGCAGAAAATGCGGAACTGCAGAAGGTTTTAAAAAACGCCAACTTTACCGATAAAATCATTGTAAATATTACCAAAGGCACCGATGGTTCTGTTGAAGATTTAACGCAATATGCATCACAGTTTATTGATAGCATCAACACCTCTTCTAGTCCTTATATAAAACAAATTCAAGGACAAATTGATGACCATGAAATTCAGAAAACAGCCAGTTTTATATATGATAATTTACCGCTTTTTCTAAATGAAGCAGATTATAGCACTATTGCTAACAAAATTCAAAAAGATAGTATTGCTGCCATTACCTTAAAAAATTACAAAACGTTAATTTCACCATCAGGTATTGTTACTAAAGATTTTATTCTAAAAGATCCTTTAGGCTTATCATTTATTGCTTTAAAAAAACTACAAGAGTTAAGTTTTGGTGAGGATTTCACCTTACAAAACGGCTTCTTAGTGAGTAAAGACAAACAGCATATTCTGTTATTTATCACACCTGCTTTAGGTTCTAATGAAACGGCTAAAAACACCCAATTTGTAAAAAACTTATACAATACCAACTCCAAACTAAACAATGCTTTTACAAATAAAGCAAGTGCCGAATATTTTGGCGGAACACTCATTGCTGTCGCTAATGCCAATCAAATAAAAAGTGATATTCAGCTTACTGTAGGTATTGCGTTAACCGTACTTTTACTCATATTTATACTTTTCTATAAAAAAATAACCGTCCCAATTATATTATTTATACCAACCATTTTTGGTGGACTTTTAGCTATTGCACTGCTTTTTTTAATCCGCGAAAAAATATCCGCCATTTCTCTAGGGATTGGTTCGGTTTTATTAGGTGTTACACTAGATTATTCCTTACACATTCTCACACACATTAGAAGTAACACTAATGTAAAACACTTGTATCAAGAAATTTCGAAACCTATTTTAATGAGCAGTTTAACTACGGCTTTAGCATTTTTATGTTTATTATTTATCAACTCACAAGCTTTACAAGATTTAGGAATATTTGCTGCAGTTAGCGTTATTGGCTCTTCCTTTTTTGCACTACTTTTTATTCCTCAAGTGTATAAAGAGCAAACAAAACCATCCAAAAAAAGTACCGCTTTAGACCAAATTGCTTCTTACAACATTCATAAAAACAAATGGGTTATTATTGGTTTATTTCTATTGTGTTTTGGTAGTTTCTTTACTTATAACACTGTTATTTTTAACAATGACCTAAGCGAGATGAATTACATGCCAAAAGACATTAAGGCAGCCGAATTACGCTTAGATAAACTAATTAATAGCACTTCAAAATCCATATACATTGCCGCCTACGGTGATTCGGAAGAAAGCACATTGCAGGTTAATGATGCTATTTTAACCAAGCTTCAAAACTTAAAAGCAGAGAACAAACTCATTAACTTCAGTTCAATAAGCACTTTTGTCCATTCTAAAAAACAACAAACCCAACAAATTGAACGCTGGCAATCCTTTTGGACCGAAAACACCATTACAAACACAAAACAGAACATTACAGAAAGCGGAACAGCTATAGGATTTAAACCCGAAACCTTTAACCGTTTTTACACGCTTTTAAATACAACATTTAAACCCTTAGAAAGTAAAGATTACAAAGCCATAAGCACCTTTTCGGTGGACGATTATATGACGACTAAAGATGATTACACCACCATTACAACTTTAGTTAAAGTAGATGAAGCAAATGCCGTAATGAATGCTTTTAAAAAGGATTCTCATACTTTAGTGATTGATAGAAAACAAATGAACGAAACTTTTTTAGGTCATCTAAAAAACGATTTCAATAGTTTAATCGGCTATTCTTTAATTGTTGTTCTAATTATTCTATTCTTATTTTACAGAAGCTTATCGCTAACTTTAGTAACAGCCATTCCAATTTGTCTAACCTGGTTAGTTACCATTGGAATTATGGGATTATTTCATTTAGAATTCAACATTTTTAATATCATCATATCTACATTTATTTTTGGTTTAGGCATTGATTATGGCATTTTTATGACCAACGGGTTATTACATGAATACCGAACAGGTGAAAAATCGTTAACCACACATAAAACGTCTATTTTACTTTCGGTAATCACCACTATTTTAGGGGTTGGAGTTTTAATTTTCGCAAAACACCCTGCATTATATTCCATATCTTTAGTATGCTTAATAGGTATAACCTCAGCAGTACTTATAGCTTTTACGCTTCAACCTTTACTTTTTAAATTGTTTATTGGTAGCAAAACTAAACGTCCAATATCATTAAGATTATTAATTTACTCCATTGTCTCATTTACTTATTTTGGCCTAGGCGGTATTCTATTATCCTTGTTTAGTGTTACCATTTTAAAAATCATTCCACTTCCGAAGAAAACAAAAATGAAATGGTTTCATATTATGATTTCCAAATTCATGAAATCGGTATTATACACCCATTTGTTTCTCGTTAAAAAAGTGATTAATGAACCTAAAGAAGATTTTAAAAAGCAAGCTATTATTATTGCAAACCACACATCGTTTTTAGATATTCTAGCCATTGGAATGCTACATCCAAAGATTATTTTCTTGGTGAATGATTGGGTTTACAACTCACCTGTATTTGGAAAAGCCGTACAATTGGCCGGATTTTATCCAGTATCAAGCGGTATAGAAAATGGACTAGACCATTTAAAGAAAAAAGTAGAACAAGGTTATACCTTAATGGCTTTCCCAGAAGGTACACGTTCTAAAACCAATAAAATAAAGCGTTTTCATAAAGGGGCTTTTTATTTAGCAGAACAATTTCATTTAGATATTATACCTGTACTTATTCATGGGAATTCTGAAATCATTCCTAAAGGGGAATCCATGATAAGAGATGGTCATATTACTTTAAAAATTCTGGATAGAATTACACCAGAAGATTCTCGTTTTAGTACCAATTACTCACAACGTGCCAAACATATTGGGGCTTATTTTAGAACAGAATTTAGTGCTTTTAGAAAAGAAAGAGAAGATGCAACCTATTTTCACAATATCCTTTTAGATGAGTATAGATATAAAGGTGATGCACTATACAAAACTGTAAAAAAGGATATTAACACTAACAAAGAGCTTTACAAAAAAATTATAGATACCGTTGGTAAAAAAGACACTATCATACATTTATCTGACGATGCTGGTCAACTTGATTTTTTATTAGCCTTAGATGCTGTAGATAGAAAAATCATTTCATATATTGAAAACACGGAATATAGAACACTTGTTAAAAACAGTTTTATCACCAATTCTCGTAACATAAATTGTGTAGATTCTTTTGAGGAAACATTGTCTTTTAAGGCAAATACTTTAATAATACGTGCGACTAACATTACGGAAGCACAACTAAAACCAATGATCCAGTCAGACTTAAATCATATCATTTTCTTAAAAGAAAGTAAGCATTTGTTAGCGACAAATACACTCGATTTAGGTTTTGATTGTACCTACCAAACAGAAAATATGACTATCTTATCAAAACAGTTTAAATAAGCATGAAATCTCATTACGATGTTGTTATAATAGGAAGCGGTTTAGGTGGTTTAGTTTCTGCCAATATATTAGCCAAAGAAGGCTATAGTGTTTGTGTTTTAGAAAAAAACAATCAGTATGGTGGTAACTTACAAACCTTTGTTCGCGATAAAACTATTTTTGACACTGGAGTCCATTATATAGGAGGCTTAAATAAAGGCCAAAATCTTTATCAATATTTTAAGTACCTCGATATTATTGATGATTTAAATCTAAAAAAACTAGATGAAGATGGTTTTGATGTTATTACTTTCGATAACGATAATCGCGAATACAAACATGCGCAAGGCTATGATAGATTCATTAAGAATTTATTAATTGAATTTCCAGATGAAGAAAAAGCCATTATTACCTATTGTGATAAGTTAAAAGAAATCTGTGACCAATTTCCACTATATGGTTTAAAATATGGAAAACCTTATTATGAAAAGACCGATATTTTTAGTTTAAAAGCTAAAGACTATATCGATTCCATTACTGATAATAAAAAACTACAAGCTGTACTCGCTGGCACCAATTATCTATATGCAGGTGATGCAGATCGCACGCCTTTTTATGTACATGCCTTAACCATAAATTCTTATATAGAAAGTGCTTATCGTTGTGTAAATGGTGGTAGCCAAATTTCTAAATTATTAATCCGACGTTTAAAAGAAAATGGTGGTGATGCTTTTAATCATCATGAGGTTGTTAAATTCGGATTTGAAGACAAAAATATCAGTTCTGTTTTCACCAAAAATGGCAAAGAAATTAAGGCAGATTTATTCATTTCTAATATTGAACCAAAGCTTACCATAAAATTAGTTGGTGAAGATAAATTCAGAAAAGTTTACACCAAGCGCATCAATAACATTGAAAGTATTATCGCTGGATTTAGTCTGTATATTGTTTTAAAGCCGAACACCTTTAAATATCAAAACAAAAATATTTACCATATAAAAGACGCAAACAAAATTTGGGACGGACAAGACTACACTGCTGAAACTTGGCCCGAAGGTTATATGGCATCCATGGGCATCAACAAAAAAACAGATAAGTATGGCGAGAGCCTAACCGTAATGACTTATATGCGCTATGAAGAAGTGGAAGCCTGGGAAAACACGTTTAATACCGTAGCAAACAAAAATGATCGCGGACAAACCTATGAAGAATTTAAAGCTGAAAAAGCAGAAATACTCATTCAAGAATTAGAAAAAAAATATCCAAATATTAGAGATTGTATTCAAGAAATCTACACCTCAACACCATTATCTTATCGCGATTATATTGGTTCTCACAGAGGTTCTATTTATGGCTATGTTAAAGATGCTAATAACCCATTAGCTTCCTTTGTTTCTCCAAAGACTAAAATAAAAAACCTGCTTCTTACTGGACAAAGTTTAAATATGCATGGCATTTTAGGCGTTACTATTGGTGCTGTTCTTACGTGTTCAGAAATTGTAGGAATGGAACCTTTACTAAAAAAAATATTGGATGCTAATAAAACCGAAGAAAGCATCGAAAATTAAATGTCATGAAGATTAACTTAAGCATATATCACAAGCTTCTACTTCTTGTATTTGTAAGTCTAACGTCATGCGGAATTTCAAAATCCTTACATGATGTTCCGGATGTAAGCGCTTATAATCCGGTAATTCCTGAACGGGTTAAAACTTCCGATTCTACATTCACCTTGGGCAACAACCATCTTAGTAAAAACAAACAAGGTTTGTGGGAACTTTATGTAGAAGGCAATCCTTATCACAGAGGTCTTATTACTGGTAGCCTTACAGAAGAGTTATTCCATAACCAAGAAGCTATTTTTGTATCTAAAATAGATAAATTTGTACCCTCTAAAACCAAACAAGCTTTATTAAGACGCTTTTTGGCTTGGTATAATCGAAAACTATATCTTAATGTCCCTTTAGAATATAAAACAGAAATTTTAGGCCTTTCCAAATATGCCTCACCTAACTATAATTATATTGCCGAACCTTATTTAAGAGTTCTATATTTTCATGGTGCGCACGATATTGGTCACGCATTACAAGATTTAGCCTTAGTGGGCTGTTCTTCATTTGCCGCTTGGGATGACAAAACCGAGGACGGAAGCCTTATTATAGGTCGGAATTTAGATTTTTATGCTGGCGATGACTTTGCCCAAGAAAAAATTGTGTCATTTACAAACCCTACCGAAGGATATAAATTTATGTCGGTAACTTGGGCCGGAATGTTAGGTGTACTTTCGGGTATGAATGAGCATGGTCTAACGGTAACCATAAATGCTGGGAAATCTAAAATTCCATTGGTCGCCAAAACACCTATTTCTATTTTAAATCGTGAAATTTTACAATACGCGACCACTATTGAAGAAGCTATTGCAATTGCTAAAAAACGCCAAGTATTTGTTTCTGAATCTATTTTAGTAGGAAGTGCTGCAGACCGAAAAGCGATATTAATTGAAGTCTCACCTCATAATTTTGGCGTTTATGACGTTGAAAATTCAAATCAACTTATCTGTTCCAATCATTTTCAGAGCGACGCTTATGCAAACGATAAAAATAATTTAAAGCATATTGGAGAAAGTCATTCGCAATACCGTTACGAACGGATGGAAGAACTTTTGGACCAGAACCCTAAATTAACTCCAAAGATTGCGGTTGATATTTTAAGAAATAAAGAAGGCTTAAACGACAAAGCTATTGGCTATGGTAACGAAAAAGCTCTAAATCAACTATTAGCACATCATGCTGTTGTTTTTAAACCAGAACAGCGTTTGGTTTGGGTCTCTTCTAATCCGTATCAATTGGGTGAATTTGTAGCCTATGATTTAAATGACATATTTAAAAATCCTACCAAAAAGTCTCTTGCAAATACAGAATTAAACATTGAAGAAGATCCATTTCAATATACAGAAGCTTATAAAAATTATCAAGCTTACAGGCAATTGAGACAAGAAGTACTATCAAAAATTGAAACCAAAAACGACATAGATTTAGAAACTCTTTCAAGATTAGAGAACTTAAATCCAAATTATTGGGAAGCCTATTATTTGGTTGGTAAATACTATTATAACAAAGGCTATTATACCGCAGCATTAAATACCTTTGAAATCGCTAAAACCAAAGAAATTACAACCGTTCCTGACGAAGAACAAGTGGATACTTATATTAAAAAATTAAAAAGAAAGTTAGATTTATGATTCCTGAGATAGAATACGCTTCCAAAGCCGAAATAAATAGCTTTCAAGTTGAAAAACTAAAAAATCTTTTACTGTATTTAAAGACCAACTCGGCGTTTTATAAGCGCTTATTCAGCACACATAAAATTGATATCTCAACTCTTAATTCGCTTGAAGATTTAACAACAATTCCTACCACATCTAAAGACGATTTACAACAGTATAATGACGATTTTATTTGCGTGCCTAAAAACAAAATTGTGGATTATGTTACCACATCAGGAACTTTAGGTGACCCTGTGCTTTTTGGGTTAACGGATAACGATTTAGACCGTTTGGCTTATAACGAAGCCATTTCGTTTGCCTGCGCTGGTATTGGTCCAGATGACGTCATTCAGCTTATGACTACCATAGACCGACGTTTTATGGCTGGGTTAGCTTATTTTTTAGGGGCAAGAAAACTTGGTGCTGGTATTATTAGGGTTGGTAATGGTATTCCCGAATTGCAATGGGATTCTATTTTAAAATTTAATCCCACCTATATTATTGCCGTTCCTTCTTTTTTGTTGAAACTAATTGAATATGCCAAACAGCATCATATTGATCTCAACACCTCAGGAATTAAAGGGGCTATTTGCATTGGGGAACCCTTAAGAGCTCAAGATTTTTCATTAAACACCTTATCTAAAAAAATAAAGGAACATTGGAATATTCAATTGTATTCCACCTACGCTTCCACCGAAATGAATACGGCTTTTACCGAATGTCAACAGCAACAAGGTGGCCACCAACATCCGGAACTAATTATTACCGAAATATTAGATGATAATGATCAACCTGTAAGCGAAGGCGAATCTGGGGAACTTACCATAACTACTTTAGGTGTAGAAGGGATGCCACTCTTACGATTTAAAACGGGTGATATTGTAAAAGCACATTATGAAATATGTAATTGCGGCAGAAACACCATGCGATTAGGACCTGTAATTGGTAGAAAAAAGCAAATGATAAAATATAAAGGCACGACTTTATATCCACCAGCAATGCATAATATATTAAACGATTTTAACGAGGTGGAAGCTTATATTATTGAATTATCCCATAATAAAATTGGTACGGATGAAATCCTTATTAAAATTGCAGTAAAGCAACAAACCGAAGATTTATTAGAAAATATAAAAAATCACTTTAGAGCAAAATTAAGAGTACTTCCTAAGATTGAATTTAGTGATAAAAAGGAAATACAAAAATTACAGTTTCCTAAAATGAGCAGAAAACCAGTAATGGTTATTGATAAGCGAAAATGATTTAAAAAATCAGTCTAAATAGCATTACTTAAAATATAAAAACAAAAAAGCCTCTATCTTTCGATAAAGGCTTTTAGTACTCAAGGCGGGAATCGAAACTTTATATTTCATTCAATCTCATTACACTTAAAATAATATTATAACTACTCATTTACAGCATCTTATGTAATGTTAATAAAAATCAATAATCTAAATAAATGCAATAAAATCTAATTTAATGCAAGTTTACAATACAATTACCGTACAGATTTAGTATTATTGTATTGCAAAACAAACTTATCATGGCAACAGTTAATTTTTATTATCGTTCAACAAAAGAGAAAGCACCCTTAACAATACGTTTTCTTTATAGAGACTACAACACACCATCAACTGTAAAAGTCAGAAAATCCAAAGAATTAAAAGAAGTTCCATATACCGACATTACTCTAAACTCAAAAATTGAAAAAGAAGTAACTAAGGAATATTGGCAAAATAAAGACAAACGAAATCCAAGTTCAGAAATAAAAAATCTAAAGCCTAAAATTGATACGGAATTATTAAGTATCGAAAATCACTTGTTAGAATCGTTTAAAAATGACAATGAAATTATACCTATAAACTCAGATTGGTTAAATAAAGAACTTGAGAAATATTACAATCCTAAAAAAACAGATCCTAAAGCAAAATATTTGTCTTACTGGATTGACTACATTATTGATAATGCCGACAATATAGAAACATCAAAAAACACAGTAGGACTATCTAAAAACACAGTTAAAGGATATAACGACATTAGGAACGTTATAAGAAGATACCAGGACTTTGAGACTACAACAATAAAAAGCCTTAACAAGGATTGGTTTAATGACTTCTTTGAATGGTTAAAGATTAATGAAAAATACTCACATAACACCGCAGTAAAAAAAGCGGCAATACTTAAAACGGTAATAAATAAGGCTGCAAAAAAAGTTGAAATAGCAAAAGACTTAAATCAACTTAAAATAAAAACCGTTAACACATACGACGAGGACACCGACGTAATCACTTTAACGCTTGAAGACATACAAAAGATACAAAACTATAACTTTGAATCGAAAGCCTTTTTAAACGCTCGCAAATGGTTATTACTTGCTATATACACAGGGCAAAGGGGTAACGATTTATTAAGCGGGATTATTAAAGAGAATTTCAAAAAGGAAGGTAATAATTACAAAATAGAACTCAAGCAAATTAAGACAGGAAAAAAAGTTGTTATTCCTGTTTTACCAGCCGTTAAAGAAATATACAAAAACGGACTACCATACAAAGTAAGTCAACAAAAACTAAACAAGCACTTCAAAGATATTTGTAAACTCGCTGGAATTGATAATCCTATATTAGGCAAATTACGAAATAAGAAAACCAACCGCTTAGAAAAAAAATTAAGACCTAAATACGAATATATAAGCACCCATACAGGACGCAGAACCTTTGCAACTCTACATTTTAACGAATTGCCACATCAAAGTATTATGAAAGTAACAGGACATAAAAAATATGCTACATTTTTACAGTATGTGCAAAAGGATAGTGAGGAACACTTAGACACCTTTAATGATTATTATAAAAAGTTAGAAGCCAAGAAAAAAGAAACAAATCTTACAGTAATTAAAAATGCATCAAATCAGTAAAGCAATGGATAAAGCGCAAATTTTAGAAACGGCAAAGACGAAAACAGGACAATTAATTTCTTTGTGCATGGGGTATCTTGATGCAATACATTATTTTGAAGATATAAAGCTTCATAATAAATTAGATAATTCAACACTAAAAGAATTATGCAAAGTAGATTTAAAAGGCATTAGAAACGATACAATAACAACAAGACCCTGCAACATCCAGGACGAAATTGTTTTAGGTAGAATTTACGAAACGGACGAAAACGAATTATTAAGTCTATTTGAAAAGAAGTTTGAAAAAGCTAAACACCTTGACGGTTTTAAAACAAAAAAAGCATTTGCGAAATATGAGTATAAATACCAAAAAGGAATTTGGAAAAATCACGATATAACAAAATGGATACCTATTGCAAAACAATGGCTTAATCTGTTAAAAGGAATTGAAGCGGCTGAACCTGAAAAAGTGGCAAATGGTGGGAATAAAGAACTAAAAGACTTTTTTAAAACTGGAACTAATAATGAATTAATTGAAGAAATTAAAAATGAGTTTAACCCAATAAAACCAAAAGAAACAGCTATTCTAATCTATTTGCTACATAAAGAATTTAATTTAATTAATCTTTCAGGAACTAAATTCAAAGGAAGAAACAGAATATCTGAAATATTACTAAATAAAGAAATTCGGAATAATACTGCAGTAAATAAGTATTTTAAAGCTAATACAGATAATATTGATATTCATACTAAGACAGATGACAACTATAAAGATATTAACAATAGGTTACTAAAAATAATAAATAAGTTTAACCAAAAGCAATAAAATTGTTTTTAAAAGTTGTATTAGTTGTTACACAACTATAACATATTGAAAATCAACTAATTGGATATAATTGATATATATATTTGCACTATAACGCAAAACATATATTATCATGCAAACACAAACACTACAAATTCAAATTCCCGAAAGCCTATCTTTAAAAGTAGATAGCCTATTGCAAAAAGTAGAAACTTTAGAACAGAGTTTATCACTTCAAAAAACACCAGCAGCAGAACCAAACTACATACCACGGTTAAAGCTCGCTGAAAGGTTGCAAATTAGTATCGGAACATTACACAATTGGACTTCTAAAGGCATTTTGAAAGCTCATCAAATAGGAGGTAAAATTTACTACAAACTAGATGACGTTAATGCGGCAATGGTTGAATTGAAATAGGGTTGAACATGGAAGATAACACGAACAACCCTAATACTTTAACCAATAATTTGCAGGTTAAAGGTAATGATAATAACACAAATAATCAACCGTTAGTACCACTTAATAAAGTAGTAAGAATTAGCACGTCTTATTACCAAGAGCATGAAGGCAAACTAATTAATACGAATGAGCAATGTATCAAAAACGACTATGGAAAAGATGCTCCAAAAAAAATTCGTAAATATTTCGGATTTAAAAACGAACCAGATCACACGAACCATAAAACAAACCTAAACGGTTACTATAATCTATATACAAAACTGCCATGGACACCCGAAAAAGGAAATTGGAATAATATAGAAAAAATGCTATCACATGTATTTAAAGGAGATCATTATAATATGATCCTGACATACTTCTTTGTCCTTTATTGCCACCCAAAACACCCATTACCAGTAATTGGCTTAGTAGGAGGTAAGAACACAGGGAAATCTAAATTTCTTGAGTTAATCTTAAAAATGTTCAATCCAAATTCATCAATGATTGATCCCGAAGATCTAACGGCAGATTTTAATAAAAGCATTCTTGATAAATTATTAATTGCTATAGATGAAAAAACCGAAACAGGAAAAGAGGAGCAACTAATGCAACGAGTTAAAAAAATGGCTACTGGTGGAACTCAAACACTAAAAGAGAAATTTAAAACACCTGTTAAAATAGACTCTTACGTAAAAATTATAATGGCTTCAAATGGAATCGAAGACATGCTTAAACTTGAAAACGAAAATACAAGGTTTTGGATTGTTGAGGTACAGCCATTAAAAACAGATGACTTTGATATTTTAGAAAAATCAGTTAAAGAGATACCAGCGTTTTTTAATTATTTAGTTAACGAATATACACCCATTGAGAGAGCCAGCCGATTATGGCTAGACCCTAAAACCTTTCAAACAGATGTGGCAAAGAAAATGCAAGCTAACGCACGACCTCAACTAATAAACGCAGTAATTGAAAATCTTACCAACTACTTTTTAGAAAACGAAACTAAAAACGAGGTTTATTTTACCGCAGATCAATTTATTTCAGCCTTTGGAAGAAATGAACGCTATAACTCGAGTTGGTTCGCTAAGGACGTTAAAAAGCACCTTAATAAAAAGTCCTATGCTAAGCGTGGAAATAATCCTTTTCATGATATAATTATAGCTTCTTATAGTGGCAATACTGCAAGCGTTAACAACGACATTAAGCAACGCAGATACTATCACTTCACTAAAAAGGAAATCTATAGTCTAAACGTCGATTTTGAGCCACCAGCAGAAAAAACAGAAATCACTGACAAGGAAATCCAAGAACTATTTAATTAGTATTACAGGTATTACACCCTGTTACAGATATGTTACACCTTAAAAAATCGTTCAATCCTTTACTATCACTGACTTTGTTACAACTGTTACACTTATTATTATAATATATAGTATATAGGTATAGGGTATAAAAAATACAAAGGTTTGAAATAGGGTGTAACAGTGTAACACGTGTTTAAGTATTTGTAAATCAATTAGTTAAATAGTTACATAGGCGTAACGTGTTACACCTTTAGCCTGAATAATTAACAAACTCACCTAACAACATTATGAAATTCAATAAATGGGTTAACGCCCCTTAGGTTTTATATACTTAAATCTAAACGAATAAAAAGGCATTTCATTTGCCACTAATACACAATTAAATATAATATCAATAGCCGTATAGAGCGGCAAAAAACAACACTATGAGTAAAACAACACTATTACACTACGATAAAGATGCTGAAAAGCGTTTTACTAAATCAATTGAAAGAGTACCAGAACTACTAAATGAGGTAAAAAGTATTTTTATAGCGCAAAAAGTAGATAGTACATTTAAATTATCAGATTTACAACGCGGTAATTTTGTGGCAATATTTGACGATTACCATAAAAAAGAAATGAATCAGTATCTACCAAAAGCAGACTACAATAAATATCTACAGTTATGCGGTATCAATACAGATAAACTAGCAGAATTGCAGGCTATTTATAAGAAGATCCTAGATACTAAGCATGGTTTTTATTCTGAAAATCACGAGTACTGGCAATCGATTGAATGGAGAGCAGGAAAATTAAATCCTAGTTTAGAGGCAAAGATGAAAGAAGCTCCAGCCAAAAAGGAGTATTCTATAGATCACTTTCTTAAAATTTCAAAAGACACTTATAAGGTAAATGTAAATCCTGAATTTTTTAAATTGTACTTAACAAATGAAAACCAAGCCGAAGCAATGGACGTTGTTACAGACCAAGTTAAGCTATGTAAACGGAAAAAAGACAGCCCAGCAACTACAATAAAAATTGCAGGCGAATTGGTAAAAGATATTGATGCAGATTACAAAATTACTTGGAATACTGAAAAAATACTAAACATTAAATAGGATGAAAGAAATAACATTGACAGCGGCAACAAAAACCGACTTAGAAAACGAAATAGTTAAACATCATTCTTTCGGCTTTAAACCTATTGAAGATGTAACCACCAATAAAGATGGTATGTTTCAAATTAAGATGGTTAAGCATGATAGAATATAAAGTAATAGTAAAGCACCTAGCCGAAGATCTACAAACAGAAATTGACGAGGCGGCAGCAGATAATTGGAAAATTAAAACAAATCCAATAGTAACAGATGAGGGGGTTATGATTATAGTATATAGAACTTAGATTTTTATTTTGTTATCTGTTTGTTTGTAAAAGCGTGTTATCGTAATGGTAATGCGCTTTTTTTTGTTGTTATATAGATTTGTTATATTTATGCTAAAGCCTTGTAAAATATATAAATTACAAATATAATGAACGCACGTTCATAACTAGTAATGTAACAAGGTCGAAATACACCCCGACTGCGTTTACAACTCGGTACGCAACATATTGCTGCGTAAGTGAAGACCTTTCACAGTACCTTTTAACAATCTTACTATCAAGTAGTTATAATAATATGGATATATTTAATACCTTTACTAACAATGAAGTCAAAGAAGCCTAACAAATACAGCCAGTACGATCAATCTTATTATATCAAAGATAATCTTAAATTCGGTGTGATAGTCTTTTGTATTGCTGCAATAGGTTACGGACTATTTAAACTATATGAACACCTATTCACATAAGCACACAGATAACCACAGACCAACGCACCCGAACCAATACGACTAAGTATAAGCAAGAATATAAACCACGCTTAAAAGAGCTTATTTGTAGTTTACTAATAATTACTAATTTGCCGCTTATATGAATACCGACTTACTACATACCATGTGCAAAGAAGCTACAAGAAAAGCGTTTAACGAGTTCAAAAGACAAATAGACGTTAACTTATTCCCTTTAGATAATTCAATAAAAGAAGTGCTTCAAAATGATATGCTGCAAAATATAGGAACACCAGTAACAAAACACTTTATAAACAATTATAACTTATCTACTTTACAAATTGAATTATTAGAAAACACTATCGATAATTATAAAAAGATAGCCTTAGAAACTTCTAATAATTATGCTGGTAAATTTTTGAAGTAGTGCAAAAAATGTATAATATGTACGTTTTAGAAAACCTTTTATTTTAATGATAGGGTATAATTTTGTGTAAAAAGTCTTTTAAATTTTCGTATTAGTGGCAAAAGTATACTAGATATTCTACTATAAATGTTATTCAGGACACCCCCTTAACCAATTCTACAATACAATAACCGTACAAAACCAAGCCACAAAAAAAACCTTAACAACTGTTTTTTAAGTTGTTAAGGTTTCATAAACATTAAATAAGTACTCAAGGCGGGAATCGAACCCGCACGTCTCGCGACATTGGATTTTGAATCCAACGTGTCTACCAATTCCACCACTTGAGCAATTTCGGTTTGCAAAAATAGAAAAATATTTCTGTTCACCCATCAAAATTAGTAGGTTTTATCCTTTTTGTAGTAAAATAATTTTCTAAATTTGAACTGAACAAAAACAACAACACAACACCAACTAAATAACTGATAACAAATGCCATACGAAACTACTGAAGCGAAAATTTTCGCGTGTTCACAAAGCACCTACCTTGCAGAACAAATAGCAGAAACCTACGGAGTTAAACTAGGTAACGTAATTACATCCACTTATAGTGATGGAGAATTTCAACCGTCTTATGAAGAATCAATCAGAGGTACTCGTGTTTTCATTATAGGATCTACGCATCCTGGACCAAAAAATTTAATGGAAATGTTATTGATGATAGATGCTGCTAAACGTGCTTCTGCCAGACATATAACTGCTGTTATGCCATATTTTGGTTGGGCTAGACAAGATAGAAAAGACAAACCTAGAGTCCCTATCGCTGCCAAATTAGTTGCTAAAATGTTAGAAGCAGCTGGCGCAACCCGAATTATTACAATGGATTTACACGCTGATCAAATTCAAGGGTTCTTTGAAAAGCCAGTAGATCACTTGTTCGCATCAACCATATTTTTACCGTATTTAAAAAGCTTAAATTTAGATAATCTTACCATAGCTTCACCAGATATGGGAGGTTCTAAACGTGCTTATGCTTATTCTAAAGCTTTAAAAAGTGATGTTGTAATCTGTTACAAGCAACGTGCAAAAGCAAATGTTATCTCACACATGGAACTTATTGGTGATGTTACAGGTAAAAATGTAGTATTAGTAGATGATATGGTAGATACGGCTGGTACACTTACAAAAGCGGCTGATTTAATGATTGAACGTGGAGCATTAAGCGTAAGAGCTATTTGTACACACCCTATTTTATCTGGAAACGCTTACGAAAAATTAGAAAATTCTAAATTAGAGGAATTAATAGTAACTAATTCTATTCCGTTAAGACAAGAAAGTAAAAAGTTAAGAGTGTTGAGTTGTTCTACTCTATTTGCTGAAGTGATGTATAATGTACACCATAACAAGTCTATTAGTAATAAATTTGTAATGTAAACAGCTAATTAATAGAGAAAGTTACGGCTACAATCCTCTGTTTTTTGCATTACTATACTAAGATTATAAGACTAAAACTATTGACTTTACCATAAAACGTGTAGTCTCAATAAAAAAGCGCCATATAACACTAATATTCTCATATAAAATTTCTAAATTTGCAGCCCTCAAAATGAGGGAATTAAAAATTAACAAATATTTCAAAAAATGAAATCAATTACAATTAACGGATCTCAAAGAGAAAGCGTAGGCAAAAAGGCAACTAAAGCCTTACGTAATGCTGGTCAGGTTCCTTGCGTTATGTACGGAGGAGACAAAGCATTCCATTTCTCAGCACCAGAATTAGCTTTCTCAAAACTTGTATACACACCTAACGCACACACAGTTGTGATTGCCTTAGATAACGGTGAAGAATACAATGCAGTTATGCAAGACATTCAATTTCACCCTGTAACAGACAGAATTACACACGTAGATTTCTATCAAATTTTCGAAAACAAAGAAATTACAATGGAAATCCCTGTGAAAACAGTAGGATCTTCTAAAGGTGTAATGAATGGAGGTAACTTAAGAATGCCATACCGTAAACTTAGAGTTAAAGCTATTCCTTCAAAATTACCAGATTTTGTTGAAATCGATATTACTCCATTAAAAATTGGAAGCAAGTTCTACATAACTGAACTAGCAAACGAAGATTACAAATTCTTACACCCAGATAACACTGTTGTTTGTCAAGTAAGACGTAGTAGATTAGCTGTAATAGCTGACGATGATGATGAAGAAGAAGTTGAAGCGGGTGATGTTCCAACAACTGAAACTGACGATACAGCTGCAGAATAGATAAAATCTATTTCAAATATTAAAAAGAGACTATTTTAAAAGATAGTCTCTTTTTTTTTGACCAATAGACTAATTTATTAGAACCAAAATCCAAGATTAAAAACCCAATAATAATCACCAGTATCTGGCGAATAGGTGTACTTACCTTCTAAAGGTCCTAAAAATGTTTCTAAAGAATAACCAAGAGCATAGCCACTATACGTTTGAGACGTAAATAATTTACCCGATTCAAAAAGACCATCTTCAATATTGGCGTAGTTTGCAGCAAATAGAATATGATGGTTTTTAAAAACTTCGTAATCTAAGGTGAATGTTGCCTTCATAAAACTATCTCCCGTTAAGGCTAAATAATCATACCCATAAAATGAATAAAAATTATTTATAAAGTTAGAGCCATAACCTCCTATCGCAAACCCCAAGGCGCTTGTAGATTCATCACCAATTTTAAAACCTCCTTGTCCTTCTGTTTTTAGTGATAACTTATCGCTAAAACTAAAAGCATAACCAATGTCTGCTTTAGCTATTGAAAAATTCAAAAAATCAGTATTAAAACCTGAAGCGTCTAGATATAAGTGAAAATTTCCGTTAAAATAAAATCCACTTTTCGGAAAATGGAAATTATCGTAACTATCATATTTTAAGTTACCAAAAATGCTGAGGTAATCTGTATTTTCAAAAACAATTCTATTTTCCTCATCCTCATCTATAATAGTTTCTGATGTTATTTTAAGCCGTTTATGCTCCGCACCTATTCTTAATGCAAAATCCTTTTTAAATATCGTTTGTAGATATACTTGATTCGTAAAATCTGAAATTTCCGCATCAATTTTATTTAACCCAGAAAGTAAAGGTGAGTTGTCTTCTAAAGCTAATCTAGGATTAACATTTTTGTTAAACTGATTGAAACGAGATTTAATCCCTAAACTGATATAAAATCCTTTATCAATAAAGTAATCAAAGTTATATCTTGAGTTATCGCCTAAAATGATGTCTAAGGAAGCAATATCATTATTAAATAACAATTTCTTTTTTGTAAGATTAGCAAGTAGTGCACTTTTATAAAGTTGATCGAAATGAATACCTAACTTAAGGAAGGTTGTTGTTTCAGACTCTACAATATTACCTATAAGATTAAATTCAGATTCATTTTCTGTAGGTTCTAAATGATATCTAAATGTATCAAAATTATTAGTTGCAACAAGGCTATTTATGCCTTGCCTAAAATCTGAATAGCTCATCTTTTCATTACCCTTAAGCTTTAATCTCCCTAACATATAAGCTCTGGTGTAACGTTCATTTCCATTTAAAGTAACGTTATTAATTTTTAGACTATCTAATACTTTTACCGCTGCTCTCGCCGTATAATTTGGCTGGTCTCTTTTTACATCTTGTAATTTAGACAATTGCTTTCTTGCTGCTGTTTCACCATTAGCAATGATATCTTTTCCTTCATCAAATGAAATTACCGAAAATTCACTAATATCTGGTTTAATATAGATATCGGTTAATTCCGACTTGTTTTTCATAACATTTATAGTCCGGAAATTATTAATCTGTAAAAGAATGTCTGGTGCTGATTTTAAAGATTCGCGGTCTTTTAATGCATCTTGAACATCAACTCCGATAATAATATCCATGCCTTTAGCTCGTAATTCTTCTACAGGAAAATTATTAGTAACACCTCCATCAATTAAAATAGCATCGTCAATAATTACAGGTTGAAATAAAGATGGTAACGCTCCACTAGCCGAAACTGCCTCGGCCAACTTGCCTTTATCCATAATTAGGGATTCCCCTGTTTCTATATCAGTTGCGATGCAAAAAAACGGAATTGGCAGCTTTTCAAAATCCGTAATATCATTTACAGGAAGCATTAAATGATACAATAAATTATAAACATTTTGCCCACGAGATAACGCTGAAGGTAGCGAAATTTTAAAATGCTCAAAAGGCAAATTAACAGCATATTTTTGAGCATTTTCTCGCTCGTAAAATGATTTAGAAGCTCTCGGAAACGCATCGTTAATTAAGACATCAAAATCTTGTGATTTGAACATTGCTTCCAACTCTTTCCCTGAATACCCCGAAGCATATAAGGATCCTATAATGGCTCCCATACTCGTACCAGCCACATAATCTATTTTGATTCCTAGGCTATCAATAACTTTTAACACTCCTATATGAGCAAAACCTTTAGCACCGCCACCACTTAATACTAAACCTACTTTTGGTTCAGAGTTCGTCAATTTATTCTGTGCCTTTATTGGAAAAAGCGCAATTATGAATACGATTATAAAAACGTTTTTCAATCTCATTACAAACCCATATGGTTTTTAAATTATTCTTTGTGATAGTAATTATATACTTTATTTGCCCTCGAAACACCAACAACCGCCTCAAGTTCATCTAATTTGGCATTGGCAATACGCTTAACGGTTTTAAATTGTTTCATTAAATCTACAATTGTTTGCTCACCTACACCCGGAATATTTTCTAACTCAGTCGTTAACGCGCCCTTACTCCTTCGGTTTCTATGATGTTCTATACCAAAGCGGTGCGCTTCGTTTCTTAGTTGTTGTATGATTTTTAAGGTCTCACTTTTTTTATCTAAATATAACGGAATTGGATCATCTGGGTAAAATAATTCTTCCAAACGTTTTGCAATACCTATTATAGCGATTTCATTACGAAGTCCTAAAACATCTAAACTCTTTAAGGCCGAAGATAATTGTCCTTTTCCTCCATCAATAATAATAAGTTGTGGCAACGGTTGCTCTTCTTCTACTAAACGTTTGTACCGTCTATACACCACTTCTTCCATAGATGCAAAATCATCTGGACCATCTACAGTTTTGATATTAAAATTACGATACTCTTTTTTACTCGGTTTACCATTCTTAAAAACAACACATGCGGCTACCGGATTTGTACCTTGTATATTAGAATTATCAAAACATTCAATATGTCGCGGCTCTTCAGATAAACGTAAATCCGCTTTCATTTGCGCCATTATTCTATTGGCATGGCGATCTGGATCTACAATTTTTACCTGTTTCAACTTATCCATTCTGTAATATTTTGCATTGCGAATAGACAGATCTAAGATACTTTTTTTCTCTCCAAGTTTCGGAATTGTTATTTTTAATTCATCCCCTAAATTCACTTTAAAAGGCACATAAATTTCTTTAGAATTTGAATTGAATCGCTGACGGATTTCAGTAATTGACAATTCTAATAATTGCAAATCTGTTTCCTGTAATTTCTTCTTCAATTCTAACGTATGAGATCTAATAATTGATCCATGGCTTAACTGTAAGAAGTTAACATAGGCATACGTTTCATCACTAATAATTGAAAACACATCGACATTATTAATCTTAGGATTTACAATGGTAGACTTTGCTTGGTAATTTTCTAAAACCTCTAATTTTTCTTTTATTTTCTGAGCATCTTCAAACTGCATAGCTTCCGCATGTTGACGCATTTGAATCCTAAATTGCTGCAAGGAATCTTTAAAATTCCCTTTTAGAATTTCTCTGATTGCCGTAATATTTGCAGAATACTCTTCTTCACTCTCATAGCCTTCACACGCTCCTTTACAGTTTCCTAAATGATATTCTAAACAGACTTTATACTTACCAGCTTCAATCTTAGCTTCAGATAAATCATAATTACACGTCCGTAATTGGTACAAACCTTTTATTAAACCCAAAAGCGTCTTTACCGTTTTCATACTGGTATAAGGCCCAAAATACTCTGAACCATCTTTAATTACACGTCGTGTTGGAAACACTCTCGGAAATCGCTCTTTCTTAATACAAATCCAAGGGTACGATTTATCGTCCTTCAATAAGACATTGTATTTAGGCTTATATTTTTTTATGAGATTATTCTCAAGTAATAGAGCGTCATTTTCAGTTTCAACAACAATATGTTTTACCGAAGCAATATTTTTTACTAAAACACGAGTTTTTCCGTAGTCGTGGTGCTTGTTAAAATAACTACTAACTCGTTTTTTTATATCTTTAGCTTTTCCGACGTATATTAAACGGTCGTCCGCATCAAAGTACTGGTAAACTCCAGGTTGATGAGGAAGCGTTTTTATCTGTATGTCTAGAGTAGATTCTGGCATTTAACCAAAGGTAATAATTCGTAAAAAGATATGTGTATAATTAATACACTTTATCATTACCTTGCGCCTCTTTTTTATATATTTAAGTTTATGACAAAAAAAGTTTTGGGACGTGTAGACAAAGTCAATTTTCCCGAATTAAAACTAAATAACATCGATGTTAAAATAGATACAGGAGCTTATACTTCTGCAATTCATTGCTCTAAAATTAGAGAAGAAGGCGGTAAGCTTTATTGTATTTTTGAGAGTAAAGGCCATCCTAACTTTAAAAGCGAAGAAATAGCTTTCGACTCTTACACGTATACGGATGTAAAAAGTAGCAATGGACACAAAGAAAACCGCTACAAAATAAAAACTACCGTTGTATTCTTTGGTAAAAGCTATAAGATTAACTTAACTTTAAGCACTAGAGACGACATGAGGTTCCCTGTATTAATAGGCCGTCAATTTTTAAAACACAAATTTTTGGTCGATGTCGATTTACAAAATCAATCCTTTAAACAAAACATAATTAAATGAACATAGTAATTCTTTCACGCAATCCTGAACTCTACTCTACCCAACGACTTGTTGAAGAAGGTAAAAAAAGAGGTCATGCCGTTGAAATCATTGATCCTTTAAAATGCGACATCATTATAGAAAAGGAGAAACCTACCATATATTATAAAGATCGTTACTTAGATTATGTTGATGCTGTTATTCCTAGAATAGGAGCTTCAATTACATTTTACGGCTGTGCAGTTGTAAGACAGTTTGAAGAAATGGGTATTTTCACCATTGCACCGTCAGATGCTATAACACGTTCTCGTGATAAATTAAGAAGCTTACAGCGCCTAAGTAAAGCTGGTATTGGAATGCCTAAAACCGTTTTCACTAATTATTCTAGAGACGTAGAAGAAGTTATTAATTATGTTGGAGGAACACCTGTAATTATAAAATTACTAGAAGGCACACAAGGCCTAGGTGTCGTTTTGGCAGAAACTAAAAATGCTGCTGAATCGGTATTAGAAGCCTTTAATGGTTTGCAAGCACGAGTTATTGTTCAAGAATTTATCAAAGAAGCTAAAGGTGCAGATTTAAGAGCTTTAGTTGTAGATGGGCAAGTTGTTGGAGCTATGAAGCGCCAAGGTAAAGAAGGTGAGTTTAGATCTAATTTACATCGTGGTGGTTCTGCCAACATTATAAAATTAGACGAAGACGAACTAAAATTAGCAATGAAAGCTGCTAAAGTTCTTAAGCTTCCTGTTTGTGGTGTAGATATGCTGCAGTCTTCTCGTGGTCCATTATTGTTAGAAGTTAACTCTACACCAGGATTAGAAGGTATTGAAGGCGCAACTCAAAAAAATATTGCTAAAGCGATCATTACTTTTATAGAACGAAACACGATCTAAAAACATGCCAAAAGATATTTTAAATATTTTAGGAGTCGAAGTCGCTCCTGGTAAAAGTGTAACTGTAACTTTTGAAGTCGCAAAATTACACACCAGAAACACCTTAGAAGTTCCTATTATAATTGAACGATCTAAAAAACCTGGCCCAACGGTTTTAATGACTGCTGGGATTCATGGTGATGAAATTAATGGTGTAGAAATTATTAGGCAAATTATAGCCAAAGGTATTAACGTTCCTAAAACAGGCACCATTATTTGCGTGCCTGTTATCAATGTTTTTGGTTTTTTAAATATGGATCGTTTATTTCCAGATGGACGCGATTTAAATCGTTCCTTTCCCGGAAGTGCCAATGGTTCTCTAGCGAGTAGAGTGGCTCATTTTGTGATGACAGAATTAGTACCTCACGTCGATTTTGCTATGGATTTCCATACAGGTGGTGCGGGACGATTTAATGCTGCTCAAATACGAATTGTAAGAGATAATGAACGCCTCACAGAATTAGCCCATATTTTTGGAGCTCCTTTTATATTCTATTCTCAAAACTTAAATAAATCCTATAGAAATGCTTGTGATAAAGCGGGCATACCTATGTTATTATTCGAAGGAGGAAAGTCGTTTAATATTGATACTAATATTACCAATACAGGTGTTAATGGAGCCAAACGTGTTTTGCACCATTTAGGTATGCTGAGAACTAAATTTAAAGTATCTAGACCTAAGGTTAACGCCGTAATCATTGAAGAGAGTAAATGGATAAGAGCTAAATATTCTGGGATGTTTAAAGCTACTGTAAATATAAATTCGCAAGTCACTAAAGGCCAAGTTTTAGGTAATATTACAGATCCATATGGTAGTTTCAACTATTTTGTAAAAGCACCAAATGCAGGTTATATTTTTAATGTAAATGAATCGCCTATAATTTATCAAGGTGATGCTATTTTCCATATTTCTACAGAGATTGAATCCTAATGAGAAAGCCTTTATTAAGAAAAAAATATAAAGATTTACGCCAAGAATTATCTGAAACTCAAGTTGAAGATAACAGTTTAGCCATTGCAAATAAGCTGTTATCACTAGATATTTGGAACAATACCTTTTACCATATCTTCTTAACGATTGAAGAACAAAAGGAAATTAATACCGATTATATACTTAATATTCTATCAGGAAAGGATAAAAATATTGTGATTTCTAAGAGTAATTTTGAAGATTATTCTATGACCCATTATCTACTTACGGATAACACCAGAATTAAAAAGAACACATATAATATTCCCGAACCTATTGATGGTATTGAAATTCCATCCTCTCAATTAGAAGTCGTTTTTATACCGCTTTTAGCTTTTGATAACACAGGACATAGAATTGGATACGGCAAAGGCTTTTACGATCGGTTTTTAGCACAATGTAAACCTGAAACCATAAAAATAGGCCTGTCATTTTTTGAAGCAGAAGCTGAAACTATTGAAGCTTCCGAAGATGATATTAAGCTAGATTATTGTGTGACTCCGAATCATATTATAACGTTCTAAAATAGAATTTACCGCTTTAAAGTAAAGTGCCCTGTATAGGTTTTTCCATCTTGACGCTCTAAAACAAACCAATAATCACTACTTGGTAATTTATTTCCGTTTAACGTACCATCCCAACCTGAATCATTAGGTTTTAATTCCGTAATTAATTTACCATAACGGTTATAAATATAAACTTTATTTGATGGTTCTTTTATAGAATTTTTAATCTGCCAAAAGTCGTTTGTGCCATCGTCATTGGGAGTAAAATATCTAGGATAATTAAGCAAGTAAATCTCCTCCACTATTACACCACAACCATTTTTATCTCTTACATAAACATGATAGTCGTCAATTTGTAACCCTTCAAAAATGTGTGCATCTTGATAGTTTATACCATCTAATGAATATTCATAATCACCAATACCTTCCACAAACACAGAAATCACATTAGTACTTTGAGACCAATCTACGGTTTCAATAGCAGCAATCACAGCAATATCAGATAAACTCACAAGAACAGTTTTTTCGGTAGTACACATTAAGTTACCATAATCATTTGATACGACAACAGTATATTCTCCAGGCTCATTAACAACAATTGCTCTTGTGGTTTGACCAGTAGACCAATTGTAGTAATCATAACCAAAGTCTGCAATAATCTCAACGGAATGATTGTTGCATAATGGCCAATACTCATTCATTTCTAAAACAGGCTGTTCTTTAACCGTTATTTCTACTGAAGTTGTAGTGAAACATTGTGGTGAATTCACGTTTTCTAAACGCGCATAAAACGTTTGAGGATTTGTTGTATTCGTATAATTATAAGCCGTTTGGTTATGATCTTCAATAGCGTCATTCAAACTTAAATAATAGCTCACACTAAAACCAGAAGGATTTAAATCCCCTAAAATTTCTTCATCAAAATTAGTCAAGTTTAGCTCTGTAAATCCATCATTAATAGCGTCATCACAAACACTAATGCTTTGTGGCTGCTCTGCAACGGGAAAATAATTGACTCCAAGTTGAAATGACACAATATCATTACAAACTGCGTCATTAGTATTTTGAATTTTTGCGTAAACAGTGACACTTTCTGAAGCTACAACAAAATTATCTTGTAAAGGATTTATATGCTGCTCAGCATTTTCTAAACTATCAAAATAGAAGACATCAAAAATCGCATCAGATTGCCCACCTAGTATTTGATTATCATAATTAGAAAGTGTAAATACATGTTCACCATCATTAGAAGCATCGTCACAAACAAAATCATTAGAAATAGTATTAGCAATTGGCACTTCATTTACTTGAAATTCTATAATGGTTTCATCAAAACAAAATGAATTCAGTGTGCTTTCAACTCTTGCTACAATAGACTTCGATGAAATGATATATGGATTTGGAAGTGGGTTTGTCAATATAGTTCCATCTGCTTCAAAATAACTTAGAACTACATCTGATTGTCCGTTTAAAACTGTGGCCTCAATAGTTGATGTATCAAATTCATGCAAGCCATCACCATTTGTATCACAAACACTAAAATCACTAACAGGATGCGCCGTAACACCACTAGAAATTGAAAGACTTATAGTTGTTTGCACACTGCAACCACCTAATGGACTTGTTGCATCTTCAATCGTCATAGTCGCAAAAATATTTAAAACGGGTACATTACTTACAATTGGGCTAGGCAATGGACTTGGATACGTGTTGCCCAATTCGTCAACATAAGTAAACACTATGGGCTCTGTCTGACCTATTAAAAGCTCTGTTTCAACGCCAGAAGTGTCAAAAGACTCTATTCCATCGTTGCCTTCATCACATTGTTCAAATATTATAGGACCTGTTATTAAAGGTACAGGATTTACATGTAATGTAATATGATGCCCCAGACCAAGGCAATCGTTATTTAACGCATTATCTACTCTAACATAAATATTTTGATGGTTGGGAAATCCAATATTTTGATAATTACTAATATCATTTATAGCATTTGTTTCGGACAATGCATCTGAAACTGTTGTGTAATAATTAATAAGCAATTGTTGTCCTACAGGAAATAATGCTTCAATTTCTGAAGTTACCGTACTAAAATCGAAGGTTGAAATACCGTCTGTGAGATCTGCACCATCATCGCATTGGTAAAAATCTCTAGTAAATGTTTCTGGAATTTGTGTTGTTGATACCAATAAATTAACTTGAGCTGTTTCGTAACAACCGTTAGTGTTTTCTACTCGTGCCCAAACCGTATCAATATTTACAGTTTCGTTACTGTATGAGGTTTCATCTGTTATAGCATTGGTATCGCTTTCAGCATCTGCTTCCGTTTCATAAAATGTAATTATTTCATTGTCATGATTAACCGATAACAATTCATTAATCTCTGTAAGATTAAACAAACTAAAACCATCTAAATCATCATCACATTGTTTTAACTCTACAATTGGTGTTACTACCGGAAGTTCATAAACCGTAATGGTTTTAGATTCTAAAGAATTTTCTGCACCTACAGTAACCGATAGTGATACCTCATACTCACCAGCAGTAGTGTACGTATGTGTAGGATTTTCATCTGTTGAGGTGTTTCCTTCACCAAAATCCCATACGAGGCTATCATAGGCTTGTGGTATATTGGCTGAAAAATTAGTTTCTTCTCCTAAACACGGATTATTAGATTCAAAACCAACAAAAAAATAAGATTGTATAAATGTAGGTAAACCATACCGACAAACATTACCTTGTAAATAAATGGCATCACTCACAAAATCGCAACCTAATCCTAAAACTTCAGGGTTATTAATGACACTTAAATAATCCTTATTCTTTATAGAAACGTAAATCTTATTGTCTGGTCCTATTTGCATCTGGCCTACCTCTTGTTCATCTTCTAGTTCGTCTTCTGACAGTTCAAATAACAATATGCCAGAATTAGGAATGTCTGTTGCTGTAAGATTATACTGCCATAAACTTGAAGGTTCTAGAAAACCACGCTTTGTATAAAGCAGATTACTCGAAGGTGAGAATTCTGCACCATAGTTAGCAAGTCCTATATAAATATCTATGGGATTGCTTACCATCCCTGTAGAGCTATCAAAATCAAAAAGTTGTGTACCAATTCCACTCACACACATGACCAACTTATCACCATTAGGTGATGCTTTAAGCACACCTGTCCCTCTATAAAAATTACCCAAATGACTAATTATAATACCTGTTGCACTGGTTACAGGGACTGTATTAAGACCTGTATCTGTCACTAAATAGGCATAGAATTCATTATTATCAAAGCCACGCGATATCACCCAAATATCTTGACCATTGGCATGTAATACCGCAGTCACTTTTTCTGAAGTTGGTGTAACTAATAATTCATTTTTAACGCTTGTGACATCGCCAAAACCATTATTTAAAGTCATATCTACAATAGAATACCGCAAACCGTTAATATTGGTTAACAAGTCATCAACAGTAAATACATAATAGAGATTAGTATTATTAGGCTGCGGCACAATTATGGAGGACTGTGTACTAGACGGATCACCCAAAAGCCCTGTACCATTGGGCATAATATTATGATTTCTATTATAAACCGTGATCCCATCTGTATAAAACAATAACTGACCACTACTATCTGAAATAGTGGCACAACCCTCATATGTTGAAAGCGCACTATCTGTTAATACGGTTGGTGCTCCGTTATTAAAAGTAATACCTGCATAATTACCAAAATACCAATTATTAGCTTCGTTTTGAGAAAAAGAGACATTGATAAATAAAAAAAGTAAAAAGTAAATTATACGATTCAAAAAATTACGTTTTAATCGTACCTAAGTTAGTTGAATTATTAGACTCTTCAAAAGCTTTCTTATTAAAAACAATTAAAATTCCAATACCAGAACTAATAGCCATATCGGCGACATTAAAAACAGGATCAAAAAACGAAAAGTATTTTCCTCCAATTAATGGTAAGTTATCTGGCATTACACCACTCCAAATCGGAAAGTGAAGCATATCTACAACATTGCCATGAAACACCTTGGCATAGCCACCGTCTTCCGGTAAAAATGTAGCAACTTGCATAACGCTATCACTAAACAAAACACCATAGAATACAGAGTCTAGGATATTCCCTAAAGCACCAGCAAATATTATAGAAATCGCAAATATTAAAGTTTTAGACTTCTTCTTTTTCGTAACATCTATAAGCCAAAACGCAATACCTGTTACAGCGACAATTCTAAATAAGGTTAAAACTAATTTTGCTGTTTCATCTGAAATAAAACTTATAAAATCGCTTAGCTTTGTGCCCCAAGCCATGCCATCATTTTCTATAAAAGCAATTTTAAACCAAGAAAAAACGGTAACGTCCTCACCTAATTGAAAATGGGTTTTTATATAAATTTTACTGATCTGATCAATCAGTAGAATCATAAAAATAATAATTGAGGCTTTCTTTAAGGACATTAAATGGTTTTAAACAAAAATAAAGGATTAATCTGGCTTTACAACCGTAATATTTCCATTAATAGACTTCAATTTCCATATTGAAGTTGCATTATAAAAACTAGCTATGGTAACTTTTCCATGATTAGAATTAGCCTCTACAAAAGCGCTTTTAGTCACAACGCTAATATCACCATCTAAAGTATTAATCGTGGCCGTTTTCGATGTGCCTTCAACATCACATCCTCCTTGTAATAACTCAATATAAAGCGATTTAAAACCCCCTTTCATATCTACCGAACCAATATCACTTAAGATCTGTAACGAGAGGTCTTCTGGAATTTCCATCCGCAATGTTGCTGCGATTACTTTGTGTGCATTTCGCTTATCATCTGGAATTTCTAAAAATGATAAATGCTCCAAGCCTAATGTCAATGTATGATTATTGACACGACTTACAACCTGAAATTCATTTTGATATTCGCCATCTAAAGTCGATAGTATCTTAATTTTATCAGTCTTTGAAGTTGAAACTGAAATCTTAAAAATTTGATTACCATTGATTACAATCGTCTCTATATTTTCAACCGTTAGTTCCTTTTCTAAAATATTCTGAGCGCTTAAGATGGTAGTAATGAAAAGAAAACCACAAAGCATAAAAAAAGCCTTGAAATTAAAATTCCAAGGCTTTATAAATTTATTAGTATTCAAAATAAGGTTTCAAATTTAAGAGACTCTTTTATTACAATTTCACTTCGGTTACAATTAGTAATCAGTGATCCATAAATTCACAGAGGCTTAAGATTGCATATTCTTAGCTTCAATGCTCAACGTTGCATGAGGTACTAATTTTAAACGCTCTTTGTTTATTAGTTTTCCTGTAACACGACAAACTCCGTAGGTTTTATTCTCAATACGGATAATCGCATTTTTTAAATCGCGAATAAACTTTTCTTGACGAATCGCTAGAGCAGAATTGGCTTCCTTACTCATCGTTGCACTTCCTTCTTCAAAAGCTTTGAAAGTTGGCGATGTATCATCAGTTCCGTTATCAAAATCATTCATATAAGCACTTTTAATAAGTTGTAAATCGTGCTCTGCCTTTTTTATTTTGTCTTGAAGTATAGCTCTAAATTCTTCTAAATCTTTATCAGAATATCTGTTGTTCGTCTCTGTTGTCATAATATTAATGTTTTTGAATAAATAATTTGGTATTAACATCGTCAAATACGATTTCTATACCATTATTTAAGGTGTCCATAATTTGTAATTCTTCGGTCAACGTTTCAGATTTAATATACGCTTCATTTGAAGAAATAGCCTCAACTATTTGGTCATCTTTCTGAAGTTGTACGTCAATTCTGTCAGTAACCTCAAATCCTGAATCTTTTCGTAAATTTTGAATACGATTTACTAGTTCTCTAGCAATCCCTTCTTTACGTAAATCTTCGTTGATGGTAACGTCTAAAGCTACTGTTAAAGCACCTTCATTAGCTACAAGCCATCCTTCAATATCTTGCGATGTAATCTCTACATCTTCCAATCCTAAAGTAACGGATTTTTCTCCAATTTTAATATCTAATTGACCATTTTGCTCAATATTTTTAATCTCATCAGCACCAAATACAGCTACCGCACTAGCAATCAACTTCATATCCTTACCGAATTTAGGCCCTAAGGTCTTAAAATTAGGTTTTATCTGCTTCACTAAGATGTCTGAAGCATCTTCTAAAAGTTCAATCTCTTTGATATTAACTTCATGTTTAATTAAGTCTGAAACCGCCTCAATCTCTTCCTTTTGTTGTTGATTATCAATAGGAATCATAATTTTTTGCAACGGTTGACGTACCTTAATTTTCTCCTTAGCTCTTAACGATAATACTAACGAACATATGGTTTGCGCACTTTCCATTTTTCGCTCTAATACTTTATCAATATTATTCGTATTTGCGATAGGGAAATTTGCTAAATGTACACTCTCAAAAGTTTCCTTTTTAGTAACGGCATTCAAATCTAAATACAAACGATCCATAAAGAAAGGTGCAATCGGTGCTCCTAACTTTGCAATGGTTTCCATGCATGTATAAAGTGTTTGGTATGCCGAAATTTTATCGGTTTGGTAATCACCTTTCCAAAAACGTCTTCTACTTAAACGGACGTACCAGTTACTTAAATAATCTTGTGTAAAGTCTGAAATTGCTCGCGCAGCTTTTGTTGGCTCGTATTCCGCATAATAATCATCTACTTTCTGAATTAAGGTGTTTAATTCAGATAAAACCCATCGGTCAATCTCTGGTCTTTCGTTTAATGGAATATCGGCTTCACTATAATCGAAACCATCAATATTAGTATAAAGCGTGAAGAATGAATACGTATTATAAAGTGTTCCGAAAAACTTACGACTTACTTCTGCAATACCTTCGCTATCAAATTTTAAGTTATCCCAAGGATTTGCATTACTGATCATATACCAACGTGTGGCATCTGCACCGTATTTAGATAAGGTTTCAAAAGGGTCTGCTGCATTTCCTAAACGCTTAGACATCTTTTGACCGTTTTTATCTAAAACCAATCCATTTGATACTACATTTTTGTATGCTACAGAATCGAAAACCATAGTTCCGATAGCATGTAATGTATAAAACCAGCCTCTTGTTTGATCAACACCTTCTGCAATAAAATCTGCAGGATAGGCTTCCTTATCATCTATTAAGTTTTTATTCTCAAAAGGATAATGCCATTGTGCATAAGGCATAGAACCTGAATCGAACCAAACATCTATTAAATCACTTTCGCGATTCATAGGTTGCCCTGATGCCGAAACCAACACAATTTTATCAACTACGTTTTTATGCAAATCGATAGTATCGTAATTTTCTTCAGACATGTTATCTACTTCAAAATCTTTGAAGATATCTTGCGTCATAAAGCCAGCTTTAACCGACTTAGCCATCTCTGACTTTAATTCTTTTACAGATCCAATGCAAATGACTTCTTTACCATCCTCTGTTCTCCAGATTGGTAATGGGATTCCCCAAAAACGAGATCGTGATAAATTCCAATCGTTTGCATTAGCTAACCAATTACCAAAACGTCCTTCACCAGTTGATTTTGGTTTCCAGTTAATGGTGGTATTTAGCTCGTGCATTCTCCCTTTTACATCTGTGATTTTAATAAACCAAGAATCTAATGGGTAATATAAAATTGGCTTATCAGTTCTCCAACAATTTGGGTAACTGTGCTTATATTTTTCAACCTTAAAGGCTTTGTTTTCTGTTTTTAATTGAATAGCCAATTCAACATCTATAGAACGTTCTGGCGCTTCACCATCCTCATAATATTCGTTCTTCACATATTTACCTGCGTATTCTCCCATTTCTGGTCTGAATTTTCCTTGTAAATCTACCAATGGCACTAAATTACCATTGTCGTCTTTTACTAAAAGCGGTGGGATCTCTGGAGAGGCTTGTTTTGCTACCAAGGCATCATCAGCTCCAAAAGTTGGTGCTGTGTGTACAATACCTGTTCCATCTTCAACCGTTACGAAATCTCCAGATATGACTCTAAAAGCATTTTCAGGATTATCGTTTGGTAAAGCGTATGGTAATAATTGTTCGTATGTAATGCCTACTAAATCTTTTCCGATGAAATCTTTAACTACATAATAAGGAATCTTTTTATCGCCTTCTTTGTAATCTATTAATTCTGATTTAGTTTCAACGCGTTTAAATTTACCATCAAATTGTTTGTTGACTAAATTCTTAGCCAAAACGACATTCATGGGTTTAAACGTGTATTGATTATAAGTTTCAACTAAAACATATTCAATTTTTGGCCCAACGGTTAATGCGGTATTACTCGGTAATGTCCAAGGCGTTGTTGTCCAAGCTAAGAAGAAAATATCTCCTTCATCTTGAAGAAAATCTGGTAATGAATCTGCATTGGCTTTAAACTGAGCGACAACTGTTGTATCCGTTACATCTTGATAGGTTCCTGGTTGATTAAGCTCATGCGAACTTAAACCTGTACCTGCTTTTGGCGAATAGGGCTGAATAGTATAACCTTTATATATTAAATCTTTTTCATAAATCTGTTTTAACAACCACCAAACAGATTCCATGTATTTAGACTTGTAGGTAATGTACGGATCGTCCATATCTACCCAATATCCCATTTTTTGAGTAAGGTCATTCCAGATATCCGTATAACGCATCACCGCTTTTTTACAAGCTTGGTTATATTCTTCTACAGTGATTTTTTTACCAATATCCTCTTTGGTAATACCAAGTTCTTTTTCTACACCAAGTTCAACAGGTAAACCATGTGTATCCCAACCGGCTTTACGTTTTACTTGAAAACCTTTCATGGTTTTGTATCGTGGAAAAATATCTTTAATAGCACGTGCTAAAACGTGGTGCACACCAGGTAATCCGTTTGCTGAAGGCGGTCCTTCAAAAAACACAAATGGTGGTTTTCCTTCTCTTGAGGTTACACTTTTATCGAAGATATTATTAGCTTCCCAATAGTTACCGATTTCATCCGCAACTTTTGACAAGTTAAGTCCTTTGTATTCAGGGAACTTTGTACTCATTATTCTAGTTTCTTTTCGAGGTGCGAAAATAATGAATTTTAAGGAAAAAGAAGACTAATTTTTAAACCAGAAATCCAACCAAATCCTCAATTTTAGAAATCAATTGAATCTTAATAACCGTGTTTTTTAAAGCTATTTTATTGTATTTAGATACAAAGATGGTTGTAAAACCTAATTTTTCGGCTTCAAGAATACGCTGTTCTACGCGTTGAACAGGTCTTATTTCTCCAGAAAGTCCTACTTCTGCAGCAAAACAATAGGTACTTGGCAAAGCCACATCTTCATTAGAAGATAAAATGGATGCGACAACGGCTAAATCTATAGCAGGATCATCAACAGTAATACCACCTGTAATATTTAAAAAGACATCTTTTGCCCCTAATCGGAAACCTGCACGTTTTTCTAAAACCGCTAATAGCATGTTGAGACGTTTGGCATTAAATCCTGTAGCAGATCGCTGAGGAGTTCCGTAAACCGCTGTACTAACCAAGGCTTGCACTTCGATCATTAAAGGCCGTAAACCTTCTAAAGTAGCTGCGACTGCGTTACCAGAAAGTTCTTCGTCTTTTTCTGAAATCAGTATCTCGGATGGATTGGAAACTTCTCGTAAACCTGAACCTTGCATTTCGTAAATACCAAGTTCATTTGTAGAACCGAATCGGTTTTTGTTGGCGCGTAGAATTCTAAATACATGATTTCGGTCACCTTCAAATTGAAGTACCGTATCTACCATATGCTCTAGAATTTTCGGACCTGCAATATGTCCATCTTTAGTAATGTGACCAATTAATAGAACAGGTGTTGCTGTTTCTTTGGCAAACTTTATCAGTTCTGTCGTACACTCCTTTATTTGAGAAATACTTCCTGCAGACGACTCTATATAATCGCTATGTAAAGTTTGGATAGAGTCTATAACCACAATATCTGGCTCTAAAGCTTCGATTTGCTTAAAAATATTTTGAGTTTTGGTTTCCGTAAGAATATAGCAATTACTGCTATTTGGGTTAATACGTTCGGCACGCATTTTTATTTGTTTCTGACTTTCTTCACCCGAAACATAAAGCGTTTTGTATTGTAGCTTTAAGGCAATTTGAAGTAAAAGTGTACTCTTTCCAATGCCTGGTTCACCACCGAGTAATGTTAAGGAACCATGAACCATTCCTCCACCAAGTACACGATTAAATTCGCCATCTTGCATATCTAAACGTGCTTCTTGCGAGGTATCAATATCATTAATTAATAATGGTTTTGAAACCCGTTTTGACGTTGTCGTTGGTGTTTTCCAATCGCTCTTTTCTGGTTTTTGAATGACTTCTTCTGCAATGGTATTCCATTCTTTACAAGAGGTACATTGCCCTTGCCATTTGGCATATTGACTACCACAATTCTGACAAAAAAAAGTTGTTTTTACCTTAGCCATATTCTCATTTCAGAATCCTAAATAATAGGATTATTATAGTTTGAAACAGCTAAATTAAGACAATTTTAGTTGATGTCTTTAAACCAACCTATAATAGCTAAAACTTTTAATGCAACTAATTTTGAAGGCATATTAGAAAATAAAAACGTTTTTGTTTTATCAAATAATGATTCAAAAAAATAGTCTGTAGACAATCTATGTTTTCTAGTTCTCTTCATCATCGTCGTCATTATCATCAATCTCCTCATCTAAATCTGCTACAGTAAGTTCATCAATCTTAGAAAAGATAAAATCTCTATTAATATGACTTACATCGTTTAAGGTTAATGCAGACTCATATAATTTTTTTGCTTTTTTTGTTTTACCAAGTTTTTCTGCAGATTGCGCTAAATAATACGTTCCCATTAAAGATTCTGGATGAAGTTTATTCGCTAGCGCTCCTAATTTACCAAGTGATTTTAAATCTTCACGTTGTTCTGCAATTTTTATTACTTTTTCTATTTCAGCTTCACTAATTTCTTTTTTAATACCGAAAAGCTTTTCTATCCTTTTATAGCGATCCGTTAAGTAATTGTCTAAAGTCCCCTCATAAGGCAATACTTTCTCTTCAAGCTCTTTTTCTCTTAGTGGATTGTAGATATCGAAAATCTTTTCAAAAGATCTAGCCAAAGCACTTGTTACTAACGTATAGTGATTTTCATCTTTAAAATCATCAAAATAATAGGTTACGTTCTGGTTATCTAGTGCTTTAATTTGTGCGTTTGTAGACAATATACTTTCTCGAAGTTGTGGTATATCCTTTTCTGAAGTTGCTAAATAATAGAAAATATCATCTTTAAAAAGTGCTAAACGTTTTGAAATAAAGTTATTTAACGACCCAATAAAATCTGGACTAATACAAACGTAAGCCTGAAAATCGAGCACCTCTTTAAACAAATAAGAGTTAATTAAATTACCCATGTTATCATGACCAACAGCAACTCTAAACTTACTGGTGTTGTATTTTTTATCTATGTAAGGTAATAATTCGTCTGAAACAAAATCGTGAAATCTAAGTCCCGATTCTGTTGGTAACCCTGTAGTTGGATCGTAATAACCATCATAAAAACGGTTTTCCCCTTGCATTATACCAACAACTATAGAGCCTGGCATATTATCAAAATACGTTTGAAAGTCTATTTGACCAACTACGGGTTCAAATAGATAATCCCCATCGAATACAATTATTACAGGATACTTTTCATCAGCATTTGCATCATAATTCTTTGGTAGTTTAACTTTTAATTTACGTACGGCGTTAAGTTTAGCCGAGGATATTTCCTGATAGGTGGTCTGCGCAAATGAAGAAGCGCAGATTAGACATGCAAGAACTAAAAAAATAGTCTTTTTCATGATAAGTAGGTTTAGATTTGGGATACCAAACATACTAAATTATCGCTATGTTGTCAATTTTTTTCGATGAAATGCATCAATCTTTCATCTTATCCTGAATTTCATACATCTTGTCGAGCATCATTTCCTTATCTACAGATTGGGATGGCTCTAATAATAAACCCGATTTATAACGCTGTAAAGCTCTTTTTAAATCGCCTTCTTTTTCATTATACATTCCTGAATAATAAGCACTTAACATTGATTTCGGAAATTCTTTATTCACTAGCTTAGCTAATTTTTCTAAAGAATCTAAATCATCCTTTTTATTGCTAGCTGCTGCAATAGCTCTAATATCATTTTCAATTAATTTTTTTTCAAAACCATAGAAATGCTCTATGTCTTTATACTTTTTAATCAAATAATCGTAAGGGGATCCTTCAAAAGTTAACACTTTCTCTGAATATTCTTTCGCGTTAATAGGTTTAAAAAGGGCAAAAATCTGATTTAAAGCTTTTGGAATTCCTCTTCCAACTAAAGAATAGTGATTTGCGTCTTCAAAATCATCAAATTTATAAAGAAGATTTTCATTTTCAATAGTAGAAAGAATAGCATCATTCTCTAAAATAGAACTTCTTATCGCTTTTATATCCGCATCTGCAGTGGCCATGTAATAAAATATTTCTTGTTGCAGAATAGATAAGCGTTGTTTTAATCGATGCATCATTTCTGGTGCAAAATCCGGACTTAAAGCTACATAAGCCCTAAATAGAGGCTCATCCTTAAACAGGTAATAATTTATAAAATTAGCACCCAAATCGTGCCCAACAATAATTCTAAAATTAGAGGCATTATAATTATCTTCAATAAATGGCAATAATTCGGCTGCCATAAATTCATAAAATGCAGCTCCATTATGCGAAGGAAAAAAGGACTCATTATCATAATAAAAATCATCTGTTCTTGTAGATGCTTGATTAATTCCTACAACAATACAATCTGGTATATCCTCCCAATAGGATTGGTAATCGATATTACCAGCAATTGGCTCAAATAAATAATCGCCATCTAAAACGATAATTAGAGGATAAGAACGTTTTTCTTCAGGGTTATAATTTCTAGGTAATTGAATTTTTAATTCACGTTCACCTTCAAGCTTATAAGAATCAATGGTTTTATATACTGCCTGAGAATGAATATTTAAACCTATAAAAAGAGCTAGAACTAAGTAAAAATTCTTCATATTATGCATAAATTAAAAATTTAAAGTAAGGTAAAAAATATTTTTATAATGATGTTTTCTTTCTGTTGAAAATAGGTAAATATAATAATGATAAACCACCAACAATGATAATAACTAATGTTTGAGTTGACCATACTATCCACCCAAAAGCCCTACTCGGATCTTCTGCCATTCCAAATAATGAAAAGGCAATTACGACTGCTTCAGGAAACGAGCCAATGCCCCCGTTAGTAGCTGCAATACTAAAACTAGACAAAATAAACCCGATAAGGACAGCGGCTAATGTTATGTTTTGTAATTCGGGCAAAGCAAATGTGGTAACATAAAACATGAGTACGTACATAACCCATATAAATAAGGTGTGCCCTATAAAAGCCCATTTTTTTTTCATCTTGAAAATACTAAGTGCTCCTTCTAATAATCCAACTACAAATCCTTTTACTTTAAGTGCAAACTTGGAAGTACTTTTCTTAATAAACAGAAACAACAGCAAAGCTCCTAAAAGCAATACTGAACCTCCTAAAATTAATGAGGTTGGGTTAAATTTCTCAGCAAAAAAATTATAGATGAACTCGAATTCTATAAAAAACGCTATAGCCACTATTGAAAGTAACATAATAGTATCCGCAATGCGCTCAGCAACTATAGTACCAAAGCCTTTATCGAAAGGAATACCCTCATAATTTTTCAAAATAGATGCTCTTGCAACTTCACCTGCACGTGGAATCGTAAAATTTATAAGATATGCCGAGTATACAGCCATTAAACTATTTCCAAATTTTGGCTTATAACCTAAAGGCTCTGCCATATACAGCCAACGATAGGCTCTAGACACATGACTAAGAACACCGAGAGAAACACCTAGAATTATCCAACTATAATCAGCATCTTTAAAATACTGAACTAAAGTAGGAATAGAGATTTTAGACAACGAATACCATACCAAGCCAACTCCTAAGAGTAATGGCAATACAACTTTTAGGATGGATTTAGGTTTAGCCACCTGTTTACTTTAGAAGATTCGTAGCTTCGTCCGGAAATACTAATGACGGTTTAAACACCTTAGCTTCTTCAATATCCATAATCGCATAAGTAATAAGAATAAGCGTATCGCCAACAGCTACTTTACGTGCCGCAGCTCCATTAAGCGTAATTTCGCCGCTATTACGTGGACCAGGAATACAATAGGTTTCTAAACGTTCTCCATTGTCATTATTAACAATTTGAACTTTTTCGCCTTGTATAATATTTGCCGCTTCCATTAAGTCTTCGTCAATAGTTATACTACCAATATAATTAAGTTTGGCTCCTGTAACCTTTACACGATGAATTTTAGATTTTACAACTTGTATTTGCATACCACAAAGATAATTAATTTAAAGCGATATTATCTATCAATCTTATATCGCCCGCATACACAGCTATAAATGCTCTATATGACTTTTTTGTTGATTTACGTTTTACCGGTTTTAAGGTCGCAATATCCGCAATAATAAAATACTCTAACTCTAAAAGTCCTTGTTTTTTAAATTGTGTATTGACCCATTCCGTTACATTCTGAGCACTTTTTGTGCCAAACTTTGTTTTGGCAGATATTAGTGTTTTATAAATAAATGGAGCATCAGCTCTATGCGCTGGTGACAGTCTTGCATTTCTAGAACTCATAGCCAATCCATCGGCTGCTCTGTGAATTGGACAACCAATAATCTTAACAGGCAAATGATGCAACTCTACAAGTTTTCTAATAATTTGTAATTGCTGAAAATCTTTTTCGCCAAAATAGGCACGGTCTGGCTTAACAATTTCAAATAAACGTTTCACAATGGTGCCGACTCCATCAAAGTGTCCTTCTCTAAAGGCACCTTCCATTTCATGCTCTAGGCCATCAAAATTAAATGCTTGAGATTGTATCTCACTACCGTAAATATCTTCATTAGAAGGAGCATAAATAATGATGCGATCATCACCCACGGTGTTCAATAGCGTGAGATCTGCCTCTAAAGTTCTTGGGTACTTAACTAAGTCCTCCTCATTATTAAACTGGGTAGGATTAACAAAAATACTAACAACCACAAAGTCGTTTTCTTTTAACCCTTTATTAACCAGTGACAAATGTCCTTTATGCAAGGCACCCATTGTTGGCACGAAGCCAATGGTGCTACCATGGTCTTTTAACGCACTTACATAATTCGATAATTCAGTTTTATTTTGAAAGTTTTTCAATGTCGTAACAAAAGTTTAACGCATGCAAACATAATATAATACTAGCAATCTGCCCAAATTTTTGTAATTTTGCATGTTTTTTACTATTAATTTCAAAAGCAGCAGATTTATGAAAGATAAACGAATATTGTATGTGTCCTCGGAAGTTGTTCCATATTTACCAGAAACTGAAATTTCTTCAATGTCATTTGAAGCACCAAGAATGGTAAACAAACAAGGAGGTCAGATTAGAATATTTATGCCTCGTTTTGGAAATATTAATGAAAGAAGACATCAATTACATGAAGTTATTAGACTTTCTGGTATCAATTTAGTCATTAATGATTTAGATATGCCTTTGATTATTAAGGTCGCTTCAATTCCTAAAGAACGTATCCAAGTTTACTTTATAGATAATGAAGATTATTTTAAGAGAAAAGCAACATTAACAGACGAAGACGGCAAACTATTTTCAGATAACGACGAACGTGCGATCTTCTTTGCTAAAGGAGTTATAGAAACTGTTAAAAAATTGAATTGGGCTCCTGATATTATTCATGTTAACGGTTGGTTAGCGTCATTACTTCCATTGTACTTAAAAGAGTTTTACAAAACGGAACCTTTATTTACCGAAAGTAAAATAGTAACCTCTGTATACAATCAAAGCTTTGAAGGCACGTTAGATAAAGACATGATCTCTAAAGTGAATTTTGATGGATTGGATGCGGAAACAACAAAATTATTAAATCAGCCAGATTACATTAATTTAATGAAAATTGCAATCGATAATTCTGATGCCATTATTAGAGGTTCTGAAGAATTACCAAAAGAATTAGATACGTATTTAAATGATTTAACAAAACCGGTATTAGATTATTACTCTATTGAAGAATTTGCAGATCCTTACACAGAGTTTTACAACAATACTGTATTAAACAGTTAATATTACCTATGAAAAAAAATAAAATTGCCCTACAGTTTATATCCTTTGGTTTAATTGTTTTAAGTTTTATTGCTTGTGATAATGATTATGCAAGCTTAAAGTCTGATGTTCTCAATAGTGATATCGCAACAAATTTCGATATATTATCAGAAAAAGGATACAACGTTACAACATATACTAAAGCTTTAACACCAGTACAAACAAACTTATTAGGCTTAACAACCTTAGGTATCTACGACGATGCTTATGGAAGAACAACCTCGAGTTTTGTAACTCAGTTAACACCTTCAACATACTCCCCAACATTTGGAGATGAAGCAAGGGTAGATTCTGTTGTTGTTACCATTCCATATTTTAGTACTGCAACAGGTATTGATGAAGATGGCAATACGACCTACAGTCTAGATTCTGTAATATCTAAAGGGGAAAACTACAATAACATAAAGTTAAGAATTTTTGAAAACAACTACTTCATTAGAAATTTTGATCCTAGTGGTGGTTTTAATGAAGGTCAAGCTTATTTTTCAGATAAAACATCAACAACTGAAACAATATCAACGACAGCTTTAGAAGGCTCAGAATTTACTTTTGTAGATTATGATGAAATGGGTAGTAATATGTTCGTGGTTGACAATGAAATTGATATAAACGATAAAGGCTATAGCTTAAAAGACGTTAATAATCTCGATGAAAATGGAGATAAAACCTTGTTATCAAACGAATCTCCAGGAATAAGAATCATGTTAGAACCTTCTTTTTGGGAGAATAAAATACTAGCTAAAGAAGGAGATGCCGTTTTAAGTAATCTAAATAATTTTACAGAGTACTTTAGAGGTCTTTATTTTAAAGCGGAAACCGTAAACGATGATGGTAGTTTTCTTGTTTTAAATACAACAAGCTCTAATAACGCTAACATAACAATATACTACTCAAAATTAACAGAATCAACCACAGATGATGCAGAATTGAGAGACAATTCTACATATGTTCTTACTTTTGGCTCAAATAAAATTAATTTTTTCGAGAACGACTTTACACTGCCTATTAATGACGGAGATGCAACTAATGGTGACAGTAGGATTTACCTAAAAGGAGGAGAAGGCGCTATTGCGGGAATAAAATTATTTGATGGTTTTGACACCGATGAAGGTATTAGCAATTTCGATAAATTCAGAAATGATTTTGTTAACTTAGAAAACAACAAATTTGAAAGCTCTAAACGATTAGTTAACGAAGCCAATTTGGTTTTTTATGTAGATAGAGAACAACTAGATCTTTTAAATGAAGATCCTGACAACGAACCTAATCGCTTATATCTGTATGATGCACAAAATAAAACACCTTTAGTCGATTATTATTTAGATGCTGCTAACACCAATTTACCTTCGTTTTCTAGAATTAGACATCTCGGCCCTTTACAACGTGTTGAAGATGAAACCGACGCTGACTATGAAAAAGGTATTAAATATAAATTAAAGATTACGGAACATATTAATAATTTACTATTGAGAGACTCAACAAATGTTGAGCTTGGTTTAGCTGTATCTTTAAATGTTAACATAGAAGACCCTAGTATTAGCTTTTCTCAAAGTAAAGTAAAGACTGATGACGATTTAAATTTAACTGTACCAATAGGCTCTGTATTATCCCCAAGAGGAACTATACTGTACGGTAATAACGTAACAGATCAAGACGAAAGTAAACGCGTGTATTTAGAAATCTATTACACAGAACCAAATTACTAAAAAACAAACCTATGTGTGGAATTGTTGGATATATTGGCCATAGACAGGCTTATCCTATTATTATAAAAGGACTTCAAAGATTAGAATACAGAGGCTATGATAGTGCTGGTATTGCCTTATACGATGGTAATACCATTAAGCTATCAAAAACCAAAGGCAAAGTTTCTGATCTTAAAAACAAAATAGAAAGTGAGATTTCTACTGAAGGAACTCTAGGTATAGGTCATACACGTTGGGCTACACATGGTGTACCAAATGATGTTAATTCACACCCACACTATTCTAATTCTGGAGATTTAGTAATTATTCATAATGGTATCATTGAGAACTATGATTCTTTAAAAAAAGAATTAATCAAGCGAGGATACACTTTTCAATCTGATACAGATACGGAAGTATTAATTAATCTTATTGAAGAGATAAAGAAAAATGACAATCTAAAGCTAGGTAAAGCTGTACAACTTGCATTAAACCAAGTTGTAGGAGCGTACGCTATTGCCGTGTTCGATAAAAATAAACCTAACGAAATTGTTGTTGCCAAACTCGGTAGCCCGTTAGCAATTGGTATTGGTGATGACGAATTTTTCATTGCAAGTGATGCGTCCCCTTTTATTGAATATACTAAGAATGCTATTTATCTTGAAGATGAAGAAATGGCAATTATTAGAAGAGGTAAAAAAATAAAAGTTAGAAAAATTAAAAATGATATTTTAGTTGATCCATACATTCAAGAACTTCAACTTAATTTAGAACAAATTGAAAAAGGGGGTTACGATCATTTTATGCTAAAAGAAATCTATGAACAGCCAAGTGCTATTTTAGATACATTTAGAGGTCGACTTTTAAGTAAAGAAGCCATAATTAAAATGTCTGGTGTTGAGGATAACATGAAAAAATTCTTGGCAGCAGATCGTATTATAATCGTAGCATGCGGTACATCTTGGCATGCTGGTTTAGTTGCAGAGTATATTTTTGAAGATTTAGCAAGAATACCTGTTGAAGTAGAATATGCTTCAGAATTTAGATATAGAAATCCAGTAATAACCGAAAAAGATATCGTTATCGCCATTTCTCAATCTGGTGAAACCGCAGATACTTTAGCGGCTATAAAATTAGCAAAATCTAAAGGTGCATTCGTTTTTGGAGTGTGTAATGTGGTTGGTTCAACCATTGCAAGAGAAACAGATGCAGGTGCATATACACATGCTGGTCCAGAAATTGGTGTAGCCTCAACTAAGGCATTTACAACACAGATTACTGTATTAACACTAATCGCTTTAAGATTAGCTAGAGCTAAAGGAACCATGTCTAGTTCAGAATTTAGACATCACCTTATTGAGCTAGAAACTATCCCGAGCAAAGTTGAAGAAGCATTAAAATCTGACGCTTACGTAAAAACTGTGGCAGATATATATAAAAATTCTACTAATTTCTTGTATTTAGGTCGAGGCTTTAATTTTCCTGTTGCACTAGAAGGAGCATTAAAATTAAAAGAGATTTCTTATATACACGCAGAAGGTTATCCTGCTGCGGAAATGAAACATGGACCAATTGCCTTAATTGATGAGCAAATGCCAGTTGTAGTAATTGCAACTAAAAAAGGACATTACGAGAAAGTAGTTAGTAACATACAAGAAATAAAATCTAGAAAAGGTAGAATTATAGGTATTGTTACAAAAGGAGATACAAGTGTAAAGGAATTAGCAGATTATGTTATAGAAGTGCCTGAGACCCTAGAGTGTCTTACACCCTTATTAACTACAATACCATTACAGTTACTTTCATACCACATTGCTGTAATGTTAGATAGGAACGTAGATCAACCAAGAAACTTAGCTAAATCAGTTACTGTAGAATAGCTAAACCAGTTATTATAATCATATTTCAAGGCCTAAAAATTGAGGATTTTTCAATTTTTAGGCCTTATTTTTATAATAAAATGCTATGCACGCATAATTTTATGAGAATTTCTTATTGAATTTTCATATATTTAATTAAATTGCTCATCTAATAAATTAACTAATCTCTAACATGAAGACAATCTTAAAGCTTTTCACTATGCTTTTTTGCGTGGTATCTTTTGCACAAACCACAATAAATGGTAAAATTATCGACAATACTGGCTTACCATTACCTGGTGCAAATATTGTTGTAGTAGGTACCAGTACAGGTACGGTATCTGACTTTGATGGGAACTATACCTTAACGGTTTCTCAAGAACCACCGTTCTCAATCCGTGTAAGTTATACGGGTTTCGAAGCTCAAACAATCGAAATTACTTCCAATAACCAAACGATTGATGTTACCTTAGCAGAAGGAAACGAACTCGATGAAGTTGTCATCTCAGCGTCCCGTACTCCAGAACGTATTTTTGAATCACCGGTTACAGTAGAACGTTTTGGATTAAAAGAAATTAAAAACACGGCTTCAGCAGATTTTTATGGAGGCTTAGAAAACTTAAAAGGTGTTGATGTTAACACTAGTAGTTTAACTTTTAAATCTGTTAACACAAGAGGTTTTGCTACAACTGCCAATACGCGTTTTATGCAATTAGTTGATGGTATGGATAACTCCACACCTGCTTTAAATTTCCCAATAGGAAACCTTGTTGGTATGGTTGAAACAGATGTACATAGTGTTGAACTATTACCAGGAGCATCTTCTGCATTATATGGTGCAAATGCATTTAATGGTATTCTATTTATGCGAAGTAAAAACCCTTTCGATCACCAAGGAATTAGTGTTGCTATCAAAAAAGGTATCACCTCTCAAAAAGCGGCTGGAGATAATGAATATACAGATGTAAGTCTAAGTATGGCTTATAAATTTAGCGATAAATTTGCAGCGAAAGTAAACTTTGGTTATTTAGATGGTACAGATTGGGCAGCAACTAGCGAAGTAGATAGTGATATGTTTGGCGGCACTAGAGCGAGCAATTTAAACTATAACGGTATCAACGTTTATGGAGATGAAGTATCAGCAAACATTAATGACTTATCAGGAGGTACAGGTATTGTCCCAGATGTTTTTGTAAGTAGAACAGGATATAATGAACGTGACTTAACAGAACATAAAGCTCAAAGTATTAAGGCCGATTGGGGGTTATACTACCGTCCAATAACAGATAGCAATTTCGAAATACAATATGTCGGTAAAGTAGGTACTGGTACAACTATATACCAAGGTACTAACCGATATAATATTGATGGATTCTTTCAAGAACAACATAAACTAGAATTAAAAAACGACAATTATTTTATAAGAGGTTATGTTGTAGCTGACAAAGCTGGGGATTCTTATGATATGGTATTTACAGGAATCAACATTAACAGAGCTTGGAAAAGTGATGCTGATTGGTTCGGTGATTATATAAATACATACGTAGCTGCAACTTTAGGAGGTGGTGCTACAGATACTCAGGCTCATGCTGCTGCAAGAGCTGCTGCTGAAAATGGAAGATTTGAACCAGGTTCAACAGAATTTAATAATGCATTCAATAGAATTATTAAAGACCCAGATTTAGCTACAGGATCACAATTCCAAGATGCTTCTAAATACTACCACGCAGATGGTAACTACAACTTTAGTCATTTAACTGATATTGCAGACATTCAAGTTGGAGGGTCTTTTAGACAATATAAATTAAATTCTTTCGGGTCTATCTACACGGATTATGATGGTGAAATTGACTATAGTGAGTTTGGTGTTTACACACAAATTCAAAAAGAGTTAGAATTAAATGAAGATATGAATTTAAAAATAACGGCTTCTGCACGTTATGATAAATCAGAGTTTTTTGATGGATTTGTATCTCCTAGATTATCTGTAGGCTTAACGCTAAATAAAAATCATAACATTAGAGCTTCTGCTCAAACAGGTTTTAGAAATCCAACGACTCAAGATTTATTTATTGGATTAGATGCTGGTAGAGCAATATTAGTGGGGTCTGCCCCAGATAATTTAGATCGCTATTCTAGAGATTTCACATCAAGTAACGGAACCGTATATACACAAACTGGTGCTGCTGCGTACAATAACTCTTATACTGCATCTTCGGTACAACAACTAGCAGCAAGTGGAGATCCTACTGTTTTAACAGTAGCGAATCCAAACCTTGTATCACCAGAAAAAGTATCTTCTATAGAGGTTGGATATAGAGGAAAGTTTGATAAATTGACTATAGATTTTAGTACATATTATAATAAATATAAAGATTTTATTTCTTCAGAGGTTGTCATAGCACCGTTATATGGTGATGTTACTGCCCCTGAAGGTTCTGCTGAAAGAAGTTTATCTGTTCTAGCAATAGCAAGTAGCGATTTCACTACTTATAGTGCATACACAAATTCTGATGTAGATGTTAATTCTTATGGAGCCTCAATAGGATTATCAACTAAAATAATGGGCGATTTTGATTTAGGTGGAAGTTATACATTCACTAAACAAGATTTTGACCAAGCAGCTAATCCAAATTTTGAAACGAACTTTAATACACCAGAGCATAAGTTTAAAGCTCATTTTGGAAATACAGAGTTATTTAAAAACTTTGGGTTTAATGTAGCCTACAAATTTACGGATGATTATTTCTGGGAAGCGACTTTTGGGGATGGTATTGTACCAGAATTCCACACAGTTGATGCACAAATTAGTTACACTATTCCAACCTTAAAATCTACAATTAAGTTAGGTGGTACAAATATTGGTGGAAAAGAATATTTCACTGTATTTGGATCAGGTTATATAGGGTCAATGTATTATGCTTCTTTGACAATTAATAATTTATAAAAAATAGCAAAATGAAAAATATAAAATATGTATTACTATCCGCTGTCCTAATTGGATTTACAGCATGTAATGATGAAGCAGATTTTGAAGAACTTTTAGATAACCCAACAGAACAAGTTACCTTTCCTGAACTAACTGCAGGTTCAGCAAATTTCGCTAAGTATGTATCTATAGGGAATTCTTTAACTGCTGGTTTTACAGATAATGCTTTATTTATTTCAGGCCAAGAAAACTCGATGCCGAATATTCTATCTCAAAAATTTGCCTTAGTTGGTGGTGGTGATTTTACGCAGCCTTTAATGGATGACAATATTGGTGGTTTATTATTTGGTGGAAACCAAAATACCGATGGAAGTTTTGGCCCTAGATTATTTTTTGATGGCTCAGGACCTGCAAGTTTACCTGCAACGTCAACAACAGAAGCATTTGCACCCTCATTAGGTTCTAAAAACAATATGGGAGTTCCTGGTGCTGCAAGTTTTCACTTACTATATGATGGTTATGGCAATCCTGCAAACTTAGTTACAGATCCTCCTTCTGCTAACCCATATTTTGTACGTATGGCTTCTGCTCCAAACGCAACGGTTTTAAGTGATGCGCTAGCTCAACAGCCAACATTTGTTTCTTTATGGATTGGAAATAATGATGTTTTAGGTTATGCCACCTCTGGTGGTGATCAAACTGTCGCTGCAATTACACCATTAACTGGACCACCAGGTGTTGGTTTCGATCAAACAATTGGCGCTATTGTTGGTGCTTTACAGGCTTCAGGTGCTCAAGGGGTTATGGCCAATATACCTTACGTAACATCTATTCCTCATTTTACAACTGTTCCTCACAACCCATTAGATCCTTCAAATCCAGATTTTGGTCCGCAAATACCTTTATTAAACTCTATTTTTGGTGCATTAAATCCAATTTTTAATGCTGTAGATCCAAATAGAGCTATTGTTTTTTCAGAAACGGAAGCTAGTGCAGTAGTAATTAAAGATGAAAGTTTAAATGACATTTCTACAACCATTATTGGAGCTTTAAACGCTAGTCCGACTTTCCCAGCATTTATTGCGCAATTTGGATTACCTGCTCAAGCGGCTCCACTCGTAGCGAACCTTTTAGGTGTAACTTACGGACAAACAAGACAGGCAAATGCAAATGATTTGTTAGTATTGCCAAGTAGTAAGGTAATAGGAACAGTTAATATGGAATCTGTTGCGGCTTTAATGGCTCAAGGACTTCCTCAAGCATTAGCTGGTCAATTCTCTGTAGAAGGCGTTTCACTTCCTTTAGAAGATAAATGGGTATTATTACCAACTGAGCAAGATGAGATAAAATTAGCAACAGACGCTTTTAACATTGTATTAGAGGCTGCTGCAACTACTGCTGGATTTGCTTTTGTAGATGCCAACTCATTAATGTCACAATTAGATAATGGAGGTTATTCCGATGGTAATTTTGTATTAACATCTAGTTTAGTAACAGGTGGTGCATTCTCGTTAGATGGTGTTCACCCAACAGCAAGAGGTTATGCATTATTAGCCAACGAGTTTATGAAAGAAATTGATGAGACCTATGGGTCAAATTTTGAAGCTTCGGGTAACTTATTAGATATAGGTAATTACCCTACCAACTATCCACCAACACTTCAATAAATTCACTTATATTTTTATAACAAAAACACGCTCATTTACAGCGTGTTTTTTTATTAAAAAAATACTATTATTTTTTTAAATAAAACCATATCTTTGCAGCGCGAAAAACGTACGCAGTCAACTAGATTGCGTTAGCTGTTTTTCAGATTTAAACTATTGCAAAACAAAAACATAAGAGTAATGTCAAAAGTTACAGGTAAAGTTGCACAGATCGTAGGCCCAGTTATCGATGTAGAATTCGCTGCTGGTTCAGAGCTTCCAAAGATCTATGATTCATTAGAAATTAATAACCAAGATGGTTCAAAATTAGTATTAGAAGTACAATCTCACATTGGTGAAGACACTGTACGTACTATTGCTATGGATTCTTCAGATGGTTTAAGTAGAGGAACAGAAGTTCATGCCACTGGTGCTCCAATTCAAATGCCAATTGGAGATGATGTTTACGGACGTCTTTTCAACGTTATTGGTGATGCTATTGATGGATTAGGAGATTTACCTAAAGCTGGTGATGCTGGTTTACCGATTCACAGACAAGCTCCAAAATTCGAAGACTTATCAACGTCTACTGAAGTTTTATTTACTGGTATTAAAGTAATCGACCTTATCGAGCCTTATGCAAAAGGTGGTAAGATTGGTTTATTTGGTGGTGCTGGTGTTGGTAAAACAGTATTGATTCAGGAGTTGATTAACAATATTGCAAAAGGTCATGGTGGACTTTCTGTATTCGCAGGTGTTGGTGAAAGAACACGTGAAGGAAACGATTTACTTCGTGAAATGTTAGAGTCAGGTATTATTAAATACGGTGATGACTTTATGCATTCTATGGAAGAAGGCGGATGGGATTTATCTAAAGTTGATAAATCTGGAATGAAAGAATCTAAAGCGACTTTCGTATTCGGACAAATGAATGAGCCTCCTGGAGCTCGTGCTCGTGTGGCACTTTCAGGGTTAACTATCGCAGAATATTTCCGTGATGGTGCTGGTGAAGGACAAGGAAAAGATGTATTATTTTTCGTAGATAACATCTTCCGTTTTACACAGGCTGGTTCTGAGGTATCTGCATTATTAGGTCGTATGCCTTCTGCAGTAGGTTACCAACCGACATTAGCAACCGAAATGGGTGCAATGCAAGAACGTATTACTTCAACAAAAAGAGGATCTATTACATCTGTACAAGCGGTATACGTACCTGCAGATGATTTAACGGATCCAGCTCCAGCAACAACGTTTGCTCACTTAGATGCAACTACAGTATTATCTCGTAAAATTGCAGAGTTAGGTATTTACCCAGCGGTAGATCCATTAGATTCTACATCAAGAATTCTTACTGCTGATATTTTAGGTGATGAGCATTATAACTGTGCACAACGTGTAAAAGAGTTATTACAACGCTATAAAGAATTACAAGATATTATTGCTATTCTTGGTATGGAGGAATTATCTGAAGAAGATAAAATGGCTGTAGGTAGAGCAAGACGTGTACAACGTTTCTTATCTCAACCATTCCACGTAGCAGAACAGTTTACAGGACTTAAAGGTGTTTTAGTAGATATTAAAGAAACAATTAAAGGTTTTAATCAGATTATGGATGGTGAGTTAGATCACTTACCAGAAGCAGCATTTAACCTTAAAGGTTCTATTGAAGAAGCTATTGAAGCAGGAGAGAAAATGTTAGCTGAAGCATAATTGGTTAATAGTTTATAGTTGTTGGTTGCTAGTTTTCCAACAACCATCAACTAATAACAAACAACTATAAAATATGTACTTAGAAATTGTATCACCAGAAGACACATTATTTAGCGGAGAAGTTACTTCAGTAACTGTTCCTGGAGTAAATGGTGAATTTCAAATGTTAAACAATCACACCCCTATTGTCTCTATTCTTAAAGAAGGACATGTAAAGGTTGATGGAACTAACATTCAATTAGAAAAAGAGGTTGAAGCAAAATTTACAAAATCGGATAAAGGATTTTGGTTAGCGATTAATTCTGGAACATTAGAATTAAAAGATAATAAGCTAATTATTTTAGCAGACTAACACATCTTACTATAAAATAGAAAAGCGCGAAATATTTTATTTCGCGCTTTTTTTATGCCCAACAATAAAAATATTATAGTCGTTTTACCGCCTCTAATTCAACCTTCAATTCTTGAAATAGCATCATAATACTACTCAATTTCAATTCTTTTTCATCGTATTCTTGAGTGTTAATACAGCATGTAAATTCCCATATTTCTAAGATGTTTTCGCGTGGAATTAAATAGGGTTGATACGTTTTATTATCTGAGCTTAACAACAAATTTGAAATGTCTCCTTCAGGAATATAAATCCGCTTGTACACCAAACCATCATCCTTAGTTAGTATAATATACGTACGTCCGCTTTTAACATCTCTAATATCGTCAACAAATTTTGCGACTATAAACGCACCATCTTTTACAGGTAACATAGAATCCCCTTTAATAGGAAATGCTCTGTGTGTCCCTGTTGGTAAAAACGGTAATTTAATCTTTTGAAGCTGTTCTATATATTCCGGATCATCGTAACCCGACAAATAACCAGCGGATGCTTTTGCTGGGATAATTTCAATTAAATCCTCGTTATCTTCATTAACAGTTACAGGAAATAACACACGCTTATTCCCGACTTCAATAAACGATGTGTCTTTGGCTTTACGCAAATCATTTTTTACTAAAATATCAATAGGGATATCAAAGAAGTTAGACAAGTCTATTAAGCGGTCTATTGGCGGCTCTGAACGCCCTTCTTCATAAGAACCCACCATTGAGCGACTCCAGCTTAATTCATCAGCAAAGCGCTCTTGAGAGAGCTTTTTTAGAGTCCGTAAATGTTTTATATTAGCCTGAATCGGTTTCATCTGTAATTTTATTTTTATTAATCATCCATTAAAAAAAGCGACATGCTAAAAGCATAAATTATTATTTCTAGTGTTAAAATTGTCTCGAAAATCTCAGAATTAAATCATTTCAAAACACCAAGTTTCAAAATAACGCTTCACTCCTAACTCTTCACTTTTAACTTTTAACTTTTTCAAATATTACTACAAATGTAAGCAATAAAAACTACACACAGTAGCTAAATTTACAATCTAGATTTTTAGTTATGTATTTAAATTGTCACACGTATTACAGCCTTCGTTATGGAACCATAAAACCAGAACAACTCCTTGCTATTGCATCAGAAAATGGTGTACAAACCCTTGCGCTAACCGATATTAATAGTACATCTGCGTGTTTAGATGTAATGCGTTTATCAAAAAAATACAAAATAAAACCCGTGCTTGGTGTCGATTTTAGAAATGGTGTACAACAGCAATTCATTCTTATCGCCAAAAACAATCAAGGGTTTCAAAATATTAACACCTACCTCTCTAAATTTCTTCACAATCACGATTTACAAATCCCAGAACGACCAGATGAAGACTTAGAGGATTGCTTCGTGATTTATCCCTATCAAAACCAAAATCATTTCGAATTAAAATCCAATGAGTTTTTAGGCATTACTCCTCAAGATCTTAATACCTTAAAATTCTCAAAATGGAATGAATTCAAACATAAACTCGTGGTTTTAAAAACGGTTTCCTTTCAGAATAAAAAAGGATTCAACACCCATCGTTTACTACGCGCTATTGATAATAACACTTTATTAAGCAAACTTCCAAAGTCCGAAGAAGGTCATGAAAATGACATGATGCTACCGTACAACGACCTCTGTGAAACCTATTCAGAATTCCCAAAACTCATCAGTAATACAGAGCAACTTTTAGAAGACTGCACCACTACTTTCGATTTTGAAAATACCGAACCTAAAAACCAAAAATGTCTAACAGAAAATGAAACTTCAGATTATCAGTTACTGAAACAATTAACATATGATGGCATTAACTATCGTTACGGCATTAAGGTGGAACAGAAGGTTTATGATCGTATTGAAAAAGAGCTTCATATCATTAAAAAAAAAGGCTTCGTCTCCTATTTTCTCATCAATTGGAAAATCCTAGAATACGCCCGAAGTAAAAATTATTACTACGTTGGTCGTGGTAGTGGTGCCAATAGTATTATTGCGTATTTACTACGAATCACAGATGTAGATCCTATTGAACTCGATTTATATTTTGAACGTTTCATTAACCTCTTTCGTCAGAATCCACCAGATTTCGATCTCGATTTTTCATGGAGAGATAGAGATGATATTACCAATTACATTTTCAACACCTTTAAACACACAGCACTTATTGCAGTTTATAATACCTTTAAATTTAAAGCGTCTATTCGCGAATTAGGAAAAGTGTTTGGTTTACCGAAGTCAGAAATGGATAAATTAACTAGAGGCAAATATCATATTAATCAGCTCGATCAATTATCGCAACTCGTCATTAAATACAGCACCTATGTTGAAGGGTTTCCTAATTATTTAGGGATTCATGCTGGCGGCATTTTAATTTCAGAACAACCCATTCATTCGTATTGTGCCACATTTATGCCTCCAAAAGGTTTTGCGACGACACAATTTGATATGGTCGTTGCAGAAGATATTGGACTCTATAAATTCGATATTCTGAGCCAGCGTGGCTTAGGAAAGATAAAGGAAGCGGTAGAAATTATTGACGAAAATTATAGCGACCAACCTCCTATTGATATTCATGATATAAAAGGGTTTAAAAAAGACGAACGCATTAAAGATTTATTGCGTAACGCTAAAGCCATTGGTTGCTTTTATGTCGAATCCCCAGCCATGCGTATGTTATTAAAAAAATTACAAGTCGATAATTATTTGGGCTTAGTCGCTGCCAGTTCTATCATTAGACCTGGCGTTGCAAAAAGTGGTATGATGCGCGAATACATTTTACGGTACCGCTATCCCGAAAGACGAAAAGAAGCACACCCTGTTCTACAAAAAATTATGCCCGAAACTTATGGTATTATGGTGTATCAAGAAGATGTCATTAAAGTCGCACACCTCTTTGGTGGTTTAGATTTGGGTGAATCAGATATGCTGCGTCGTGGTATGTCTGGAAAATTCCGATCGAGAGACGAGTTTGCCAAAGTGAAACAAAAATTCTTTGACAATTGTAAACACGATGGAAAACCTGAAGATTTGGTTGCTAATATTTGGCGTCAAATTGAAAGTTTTGCAGGTTATGCGTTTGCTAAAGGCCATTCTGCTTCTTATGCTGTAGAAAGTTATCAAAGTCTGTTTTTAAAAGCCTATTATCCGTTGGAATATATGACAGCGACCATTAATAATTTTGGTGGATTTTACAACACAGAATTATATGTTCATGAAGCTAGAATGCACAATGGTATTATTGAAGCACCATGTATTAATAAGTCGTTTACCCAAGCCGTTATAAAAGAGAAAACGATCTATTTAGGCTTTATGTTTTTACAATCCTTAGAAGCTAAAACCATAAATCGTATTCTTAATGAACGACAAGAACATGGCAAATTTGAATCGCTCGACGACTTTATAGAACGTGTATCAATCTCTATTGAACAGATTTCGATTTTAATTAAAATCAATGCTTTTCGGTTTACAGGAATTAATAAACGTGAATTGCTTTGGGAAGCCCATTTAAAAATTAGTAAAACCGTCATTAAAGAAGACGTCGTTACACTGTTTAAAACCGAACGTGTGAATTATAATACACCTGAATTACCGAGTACAGACTTAGAAAACGCTTTCGATTCGATTGAATTACTAGGATTTAGCCTTTGTAATCCGTTTTATTTACTCAAAACACATTCGATTAGTAATTTACGCGCGAAACACCTCATACAACTAGAAAATAAAATTATTATCATTGAAGGCTACTTGATTACGACCAAAAATACCAAAACGGCGAATGGAAAAATGATGCATTTTGGCACCTTTTTAGATCGTGATGGTGATTTTTTAGACACGGTTCACTTCCCTCCTATTGCAGCTAAATATCCTTTTAGAGGTAAAGGCATTTATAGCATTACAGGAAAAGTAATGGTAGAATTTGATTGTGTAACGATTGAAGTTTCAAAACTTGAAAGACTAGACATTATTGAAGACCCGCGTTATGCGGTAAAATCTTTGAATCCTACATTTCAGAATAAGAAAAGCTTTCAAGACCTAAAACAGGCACAAGCATAAAGATTAAAACCCACTCATCACTTCGGGTGATTTATGAGCTAGGGTAAATTTAAAATTTTCTATATCCTGCAAGGTTTCAAAAACCTTGTAGGTATAATTAACAGTTTAAAAAATAACATGGAGTCACTTCGAGTGAATTTGTGAAACTATCAAAATCAAAATATTTTTTGATTGAAGATATCGAAGCCTAGCTTTAACAAATTTGTATCGATAAGCTTTAACGAACCATAAGGCTCTCGATACAACAATTTTTCCACTTTAGCTCCAAAAATCGCCACTCGAACTGACGTGAACTACGCTTTTATAATAAAATTGTTAGTTAGATTTAACACCCCTAAAGTCCCCTCAAGGGGACAGTCTCACTGTTGCGAATAAAAAAATCTAAAAGATTTTTTTATTAATTGTCCCCTTGAGGGGACTTTAGGGGTGTTTTTAAATCTCACAGGAAAGAAAACCCAAATTAAAAATGAACAAAAACCGCAACATCGTACACATGGATTTAGACACCTTTTTTGTGTCTTGCGAAAGACATACCGATAGTAGCCTTAATGGAAAACCAATTCTTATTGGTGGCACAAGCGACAGAGGTGTAGTGGCATCTTGTAGTTATGAAGCTCGAAAATTCGGCATTCATTCTGCGATGCCAATGCGTATGGCAAAACAGCTTTGTCCTGAAGCTATTATACTTAGAGGAAACTCTGGTGTATACACCAAATTTTCAAACGCTGTTACCGATGTGATTAAAGAGAGCGTTCCTCTTTATGAGAAAACATCAATAGATGAGTTTTACATCGATCTTACCGGAATGGATAAATTTTTTGGTTGCCACAAACTCGCTTCAGAACTACGTCAGAAAATCATCAAAGAAACTGGCTTACCGATTTCCTTTGGTTTATCGCTTAACAAAACAGTGTCTAAAATTGCGACTGGAGAAGCCAAACCCAACAACGAGATTCGTATTCTTTCTGGTACCGAAAAACCATTTTTGGCTCCACTTTCGGTTAAAAAGATACCTATGGTTGGCAATGTCACTTACAAAGCTTTGTGTGATTTGGGTGTAAAACGCATTCATACCATACAAGAAATGCCCATGGAACTCATGCATAAAGTATTAGGTAAAAACGGTCTTGTTATTTGGAAAAAAGCCAATGGTATAGACAACTCTCCTGTGGTACAATACCACGAGCGTAAATCTATTTCTACTGAGCGTACTTTTAATCAAGACACTACAGATGTTACCAAACTTAAAGGGATGGTGGTTGCTATGACAGAAAATTTAGCCTACCAATTACGTCGTGGTCATAAGTTAACGGCTTGCGTCACGTTTAAGATTCGGTATTCCGATTTTCAGACGTACACGCAACAACAACGTATTCCCTATAGCGCCATGGATCATATGCTTATTCCTGTGGTATTAGATTTATTCAAAAAACTATACCATCGCAGACTTTTGGTGAGATTGATTGGCGTAAAGTTTAGTCATTTGGTAGAAGGAGGCCATCAAATAAATCTGTTTGAAGACAACGAAATGCACCTCAACCTAACCAATGCTATGGACAAAATGCGCGAACGTTATGGTGACAGAGCTGTAATGAGTGCTGCAGGTATGGAAGCAAAAACCATTAGTCGTTTTAACCCTTTTAATGGCGAACCACCTCCTTTATTGCCTAATCGACGACATTAAAATTTATGAACCCTCAGGTGACAAAAATTCAAAAAGCAAAACATATGAACGAGAAATTGTATCTTTATAACATAAGAGAATTAAAAAGATGGATTTAGAAGCAAGAAAATACAAGTTTATACAACAGCTATCTGAAGTCAATGAAACACTTTTAGATAAATTAGAATACGTCCTAAAAAACGGATTACAAAATTCTGAAAGAATTACTCTAGACGACTACAACAAAGAGATAGATGAAGCAATTGAAGATATCGAAAAAGGTGAATTTTATACCCAAAACGAGGCTAATAAAATAGCTGATCAATGGTAAAAATTGTTTGGCGGAAATTAGCATTATTGCAATTAAAAGAAGCTTTCGATTATATAAAAAAAGACTCCTTGCAATCTGCTGAAAACGTAATAAATGAAATCTTTTCTGCAACGAACAACTTAAAATACAATCCTGAAATTCATCCATTAGACAAGTATCGCAAAAATAACGATGGAACCTTTAGAGCTTTTGAAATTTATAGTTACCGTATAGCCTATCAAATAAACAAATCCGAAATTAGAATACTTCGTGTTCGGCATACGAAACAAGAACCTTTAGGATATTAGAAATCGCTAAAACACCTAAAGTTGTCAAACCCTACTTACTTCCCAACCAAGCATCACGATTTGCTTTAGTCACTTCAGGTAAATCATCTAAACTTGAAATAGCATAAGACGTATCAGCATCTAAAGTGAGTTTTACAGTGCGTTGTTTTCCGAAGCGCTCATAAATCACATCGATTGTTTGGTTAGGTTTCACAGTACCTAAAATTTTATTTAAGTCTGAAGTTTCATTGAGTGCAATACCATCAATTTTAAGTAATTTATCCCCTTTTTCGAGTCCTGCGGCATAAGCTCCAGAACCGACCATTGTATTACTTGTAATCACTTGGTTTTTTAAACGCAATCCAAAAGCAGGCTGCTCCGTGTTTTGTTTTAATTGCACACCAACCGTTTTAAACAAAGTTTCAAAATCTGGCATGCCGCTTTTGTAGATGTAATTGTTGAAAAAAGCATCACTAAATTCAGCACCAGCATAATCATTTAACGTCTGCTGTAAATCAGCAATGGTATAATAGGTTTCCGTCTTTCCGTAGGTGTTCCAAACCTGTTTCATATAATCGTCTAGATTCAGGTTTTCGGCTCTAAGCGATAGATCTAAAGCCAGACCTAGCATACTGCCATACGAATAATAGGAAATAAAAGTGTTGCCACGATTAATATCATCCACAGAACGTGCCGCATCTACAAACGGAGCTTGGTAGCTCATCTCAATAGGATTAAAAAACTGCCGTCCTGGTGAATTCCACACGTAATTAAAAGTTCCTGTTAGGCCTTTTATATAATCTTCTTGTGCTATAAGTCCGGCTCTGGTTAAGGTTAAATCGTCATAATAACTGGTAAATCCTTCAGCAAACCATAGCTCGCCACTCATGTTGGCTTCTTCAAAATTAAAAGGTTCTAAACTTTGTGGTCGTATGCGTTCTACATTCCAGCAATGAAAAAACTCATGACTCACAGTACCAATATTACGATCTGCTCCATCGGCTAAACTTCGTGTGCTGGTGACAATGGTAGAGTTTCGATGTTCCATACCATCTCCTGTGGCGTTAGGAATATAACAACCTAAAAACGTGTATTCTCCGTAATCGAAAGTTGGTAATTCGCCAAAAACTGCTTTTTGTTGTAAGATTGTTTTTTTGACCTTTTCAAAATAATCATCAAACTCTGCTGCGGTTCCATTATGATGTAATGCAAAATTGATCTTTTGACCATCTACCTCAAACGAACGTATCATATGGTCACTGATTTCAGTTGAACTATCCATAAAATACTGCAAGTTGTCAGCGGAATAGGTGTTCCCTTCTACCAGCTTTAACTGCGTAGCAATTTTCCAGTTTAAGTCTTTGCGAGGTTTAAATTCAATGTTGAAGGTGTCGTTTTCCAAGCTCGGAGCATACATAAAGGTCGCTGGCATATTAAGATGCGCATGCGTTTCATCGACTTGTGCGTAGGTCCCATCTCCATGATTGGCGTATAAGGTATAATTGACTATGATAGTGCCATCGTGATTATTCACAATCCAAGAATACGGATCGGGACGTGTTGTTTCTAAAGCATTACCCTTCCCATTTGTAACTTTTACATTGTAAACATTCTTAGCGAATTCGTGAATAGCATAACGTCCTGGTGAGCTTCTAGACATTCTAAATGCGGCTTCACCGGATTTTAAACCTTTGAAAGTGGCCGTGATTTCAGCTTCATGATGCGCTGCATTTTCAAACGAAATGGTATAACTAGAACTTCCTGCAGTTATTAATTCTGTTTCAGAAGTTTTGTCTTCCTTGCAATTCACTAAACATAAAAATGACAGTAATAAAATTAGGCTTCGCATCTATTCAATTTTTAGACTCCCAAGGTACTAATTTTTAAAACCTTTTAATCTTCTACGTATTCTAAAATATCACTAGGCTGACAGTCCAAAGCTTTACAAATGGCTTCCAAAGTTGAAAACCGAATGGCTTTTGCTTTTCCCGTTTTTAAAATGGACAAATTTGCGGTTGTAATCCCAACGAGTTCTGCAAGTTCGTTACTCTTCATGCCGCGTTTGGCTAATATGAGGTCTAGGTTGACTATTATAGGCATGATTATATGGTTAGATCGTTTTCTGCTCTCAGATGTTCACCTTCTTTAAAAATCTCTGCTAAAATAAATGCTAAAAGTATATAAATTACAGGAGTCAAAGATAGATGTGAAATAGTTTGACTTCCACTTTCAAATCGAAGTACCGTATAACTTATCAGAATTGTAACCACAATAATATAGACTCCAATCTTCCTAAACAGCTTTGCATTACGACTACTAAAGGTATGTAATGTTTTAACAGATAACATAATGGTTTCGAAAGCCCTAAGTATTAGAAATAGTAACACGGCAACACTAATGATTTTGAAATAATTGATATACAAGGATACTGTTTTTAGTTTTCCAAAAGTATATGGTTTTGAATCAAATTTGGCATCCTCAGTATCATCCTTCCAAACATCTGAAACTATCGTCGAAACACCAAGATAACCTGGATTAGCCTTTAACACGATCTCTTCTTCTGCAAACCTGTCTTTATCAATTTGAGCATATATAAATAAGCTCGTAATACCTATTGCAGCAATTATTAATATGATTTTCAATAGTCTCGTCACCCAAATAGCGGTATTTAAAAGTGTGTTTTTAGTCATAATCAAATCGTTAAATCGTTTTCTTCTTTTATAATCTTAGTATCTCTAAGCACTGTACTCATTAGCATTAAAAATAAGCCCATCGCAATTATCAATAAATAGACTAATGTTTTTTCACTTAACCCAAGTACAACTTGCCGTTTATAAAACATATTGCCAATCTCATCAACCAACCATAAAGCTACTGAAGACAGCACCATTAGTTGTCCAGAGGAGAACATTTCCATTATAAGTTTGGCGTTATGAAAATCATTTTTCAATAATAATTTTGTCGCTATTCTTAATCTCCAAAGCGCAACAACAAAAGCAGCATAAACCCCAAGCTCTAAAAAGGTAAAAACATATAGCATTCTCTCCGTTTTAAAAACCAATGCATCGTGTTTTAAACCAATCAAATCCTGATCTATACCAAATAGAACCATTGCTAAAACAAAAATTCCCAAACCAATACCAATGAGTAAAAGGAAAATAATAACATTTAGTATTGCATAAAGTGTCTTTGCTGAATTCATAATTATCGTTTTACGATAACAAATATATAAAAATTATTGATAAACGATAATTATTTATTAAAAATGATAATTTTCCCAAGACCTAGCAGGTTTTAAAAACCTAGCAGGTCTTTTTCCTATATTTGAAACATGATATCCAATAGCATCATTTCAGAAAGCGCAAGACCTATTTGGCAAATACCCATTGCTGCCCTATTCTTTACCATGGCTTTCGGAATTATGGGTTATAAAGTTTTTCTATGGGCAACAACCAACCAACCGCTAGGCATACGGTTATTAGATTTTGAAGGTGTTATTTATTTTACTGGTATTGGTGCCAGTTTTTGTTCCAGAAAACGCATCCATATAGACATTCCTAATTCCAGATTTAGACCAACCATAGAAGTTGGCCCTGTAAAATTGGGATCATGGCAAACCATTAAAAATTACCAATATGTTTCTGTATTTCATCAACCCACAGTAGGTGGCGATTATATATTTGAAGTGAATCTGTGGTACGACAATAACAAACATTTTGAATTGTACGAAGAAGACAATTACAAAGAAGCCTTTCTCATCGGTTACGAACTTTCGGAAGAATTAAATATCGATTTATTAGATGCAACTGAACCCAATAACTTTAAATGGGTTAATAAAGAGGAGTGGAAAACTAAAATAGCATCTGGTAAAATTGATTAACTGTTTTTAGACCTGTCAGGTTTTAAAAACCTGACAGGTCTCCACAAGAATATAGTACCTTTACCTCATGCAAGACACCTTCGTTACCATAGCCAAATTTCAATATTCAACAGAAGCCGAAATCATTAAAGGCAGACTAGAGTCTGATGGCATCAAAGTATTCCTAAAAGACAATATCACTATTGATACAGATCCCTTAGTAAGTAATGCTATTGGCGGTATAAAATTAAAAGTATTAGCTGCGGACGAAGCCAAAGCAAAAGATATTTTAAATTCCATTAAAGCCTATTCTCTAAATGATGATGGTGAAGCTATTGTCTGTCCCAACTGCGGAAAACATCGTATTGAGCTGTATTCTACCATTACCAATTTTAAATCCTTAGTCTCTTTTCTTATTGCTTTTATTACCGGAACACTACCTTTTAGCGCGCGCTACCAATACAAATGTGAGGATTGTAAGACGGAATTTCCCATTAAGAATTAAGGACGTTATCATAAGCACGTTTCAGTTTTTTAATCACGATTTCTAATTCATCTTCATTTAAATGTCCAAAACCAAAACGAATGGCACAAGTCGTTTTATCTTGATATAAAATCGTTTTTGGTAAGAACAAATCTAGTTTTTCAGCTTCTTCAGCCAGTTTCACCAAGGAAATGGTGTTCACAAATTGCAACCATAGCGCCAAACCACCTAAGGGTATATCCCAAGTAACAGCACCTTCAAAATAATAGTTTAAATATTGACATAAACAATCACGTCGCTGTTTATAAGTGATAATATTTTTCTTCTTAAGGCGATAGATTTCACCTTCCGAAATAAGCTCAGATAACATTTGCTCTTGTATTAAATCTCCTTGTTTATCTAGTAATTGTAAATAGTTTTTGGCTTCAGAAATAAAGTTTTCGGGTGCGACTACAAACCCAGTATGAAAGCTAGGAAATAACGATTGCCCTAATTTACCGAGATAAATCACCATCCCATCAGCATCTGCACTTGCCATAGGTAACATGGCAGAACCTTCAAATTGAAAATCGTAATCGTAATCGTCTTCGATAATAGCAAATCCGTAAGCTTTGGCGAGTTGCAATAATTGCAAACGACGTTTAGCACTCAAGGTTACCGTTGTCGGATAATCTCTATGCGCACAGATATACACACAACGAATGCTTTTTTTTACAAAATGGGTTTTTATATAATCCACATCCAAACCTTCTTCATCTACAGGAATGGTCCGCATAGTGGCACCAGCTTCCTGAAAAATCATATTAGCCGCATAATTACTTAACTGCCCAACCAACACCAAATCATCTTGTTTTATGAGCAGTTGCGACACCATATAAAGGCTCATTTCTGTGCTACGCGTATTTATTAAATGATGAGGATTGATATGAAATCCTCGTGTGGCATTCAAATAATTACAGAGTTGTGTACTAAAAACCGAAGGTCTTAAAGCAGTCGTCCGATTCCATTTATTAATTAGCGGTTTCCGTTTCATGGCAGCACTATACCATCTCGAAAATTGGTGCACAGGATGCAAACGCAAATCGGGCTTACCATCATTTATAGAATACTTGGCCGTTGTTTCTTGTGCTGTGGAAGCCAAATGAAACGATTTCTGAAACGGAAAACCAGCCACTTTAGGATACGAATACGCTTGTTGCAAGTGTTGTGTTGTGGCTTTTATTTTTGCCGTTGATTCTTCAGGTACCAAAACAAAAGTCCCTCTATTGGCAACAATATCTACCCAACCTTGCGAGGCCAATTCTTCATAAATAGCAACAGCCGTATTCCGATGAACGTTTAACAACTGACTAAAAACGCGCGTCCCAGGCAACTTACTCCCTTTTTCTAAATAGCCACGTTGTATGGCATTGACGATTTGTTGCGCCACTTGAACATATACAGGTTGCACAATACTTTTATCGAATGTGATAAGCTGTTTTAGAATTTGACTAACCGGACTATTCATTGTTTTAAAACTGGACTACTTTAATCGTCCGCGAAGTTACGACTTTTGCAGCGTTCAACTAAAACCATACAAGAACAAAGTCATACAAAACCTAAATAAATGAAAACCATTACCGCACTTTTTACATGCATTTTAATTGCCACTTGCCAACTTAACGCGCAAGACACACAACCCATTATAAAAACAGATTCTTTAAAAGAGGTCATCATTACCTCAACGCGAATTGATTTACCCTTCAAAGACAATTCCCGAACCATAAACATTATTACCTCTGCAGATATTAAAAGTAGTGCTGCGGTCAACATTTCTGATGTCTTACAGCAAGTTGCAGGTGTCGATATTAGACGTCGTGGCACAGGAGGAAGTCAAGCCGATTTATTTATTAGAGGTGGTGGTTTTGATCAGACATTATTGTTAATTGATGGTATAAAAATGGACGATGCGCAAACAGGGCATCACACCTTAAATGCCGCTTTGCCATTAGAAGTCATTGAACGCATCGAAATTATAAAAGGACCTGCAGCACGTGTTTTTGGACAAAATGCCTTTACAGGAGCTATTAATATTGTGACAAAATCGAGTTTAGATAATTCCGTATCTGCAAATCTTGAAACCGGTTCCTTTGGTCAACTTAATGGTTCAGTAACTGTTGGAAGTGAATTAGAAAACTCAACACACATACTTCATGTGGGAAAAATGACGTCTGAAGGCTACCGAAACAATTCAGATTACGACAATTCTAATTATTTCCTAAAAAGTGTGTTCAATAAAAACGCCCAAGCTATTGAAATGATTGCGACATTTTCTGAACGTAAGTTTGGTGCCGAAAATTTTTACACCACCAATCCTGCATATAATGAATACGAAGAAACCCAAAACAGCTTAATCGCATTCACCACCAAATTTCAATCTGAAAAATTCAAAATTCAACCACGTATCTACTGGAAACGCAACCAAGATCTATTTCTTCTAAAACGTTTTGAACCTGAATTCTTCAGAAACTTTCACCTGTCTAATAAAATCGGAGCAGAAGCCAATGCCTCATATACCTCTAAATTTGGAGTTACAGGCTTTGGAATAGACCTCTCTAAAACCTATTTAAAAAGTAACAACTTAGGGAATCGTAATCGTTTTATGACCACCTTGTTTTTAGAACACCGTTTTCAGTTTATCGATAACCGATTAGACATTACACCTGGTGTTGCCGTAACGTACTTTTCAGATTTTAAATTTAATGGCTTCCCTGGATTAGATGTAGGTTTTGATATTACGAATAACCTTAAAGCCTACGGAAACATTGGTTTTACGTATAGAATCCCCACCTATACCGATTTATATTACACGGATCCAAGAACAAACGGTAATGAAAATTTAGAACCAGAAGAAGCCTTCGCGCAAGAAATTGGTATTAAATACAATTCCCAAAGCATTAGAGCAAGCCTATCTGTTTTTAATCGCGATGCCAAAAACCTGATTGATTTTGTAAGACCAAACACCGTTGAAGAAATCTTTACAGCAACCAACATTGCAGAAGTCAATACCAAAGGCCTAGAAGTGGATGTGGCTTATAATTTTGACATGAATAGCTTCAATCAAACCTTAGCTTTTGGTTACGCCTATTTAGAAGATGATATTTTAGAGCAAAACGAAGAATTATCGCGTTATGCCTTAAACACCTTAAAACATCATTACACCACGAGATTAAGCACACAATTATTTAAAAATGTGAGCCAAAGCATTGTTTACAAATATGCTGAACGCACCACAGGACAAACTTACAACGTTTGGGATGCATCAATTATGCTACAATTAAAACAAGTAGAATTATCCATAACAGCAAGCAACATTTTTGATGCCGACTATATCGAATCAGGTTTTACACCAATGCCACCAAGCAACATATTATTTGGTATGCGTTACAAATTCCTTTGAAAAAAGGAATCTCATAAATTGAAACTAAATGCCCATCACAACTATCCTGCAAGGTCTTTTTTCGACCTTGTAGGTATAAAATACATTGGTACTCCTTTTTTAAAATAACTTAAGAAACCAATATGCAATACCTAAAGGCTTTATAAGTAAAAAACAATCACAACGTTTTAAAAGTGCCTTTAGATACTTTATATATAACCCCGAAAATGATCCTCTTAAAAACAATGCTTTAAAACCTAAAAGGTTTATAAAATCTAGCAGCATTTAGAACACATAAAATAAAGTCAGTTAATTATTTTCCAAAATTTCTGTAACAATTCTCCCACAATAGCTACCTATATATTGAAAGTGGTCCAAATCTCAAAACTTTTTTGAGGCTCCAAATAGTATAAAAACGACCGTACTTCAATAACCATCAAAATACAATTAGTATTCCAAGCTTGAATTAGTATAATTCAAACGCGGCAAAAAACTGAGACTTCAAACGTCTGTTTGCTGGTTAAATTTGGTTCGACTAACTTTCACAAAAAATTGCATACTATTACAATGGTCGTATATTTAGTAACTCAAATTTAAACGGCATCTTATGGCAGAATGGTTTTCAAATCTAGAATTTCTATCCCAACTCTATTGGCTAGTCGCTATTATTGGTTCTCTTATTTTTTCTGTAGTCATGGTTATGGCTTTTGCAGGTGGAGAAGCTGATGATATTGATGGCGATATTGAAGCCGGATTTCAATTTATATCCTTTAAAAACCTCGTAGGCTTCTTTACCATTTTCGGCTGGAGTGGTATTGCGTGTATCGATGCCGGACTCTCTGCAGCACTGACCATATTTATATCTGTAATTTGTGGTTTGTTAATGATGGTGATTATGGCAGCACTCTATTTCTTTATTAGTAAACTTTCGGATAGTGGCACTTTAAATTACAAAAATGCGCTCGATGCTGTTGGTGAAGTCTATTTACCTATCGGAGCAGACCGTTCAAAAATGGGAAAAGTAAATGTAAGTGTGCAAGGCACAATGCGAGAACTCGATGCACTTACCGATTCATTAACACCCTTAAAAACCGGGACAATAATCAAAGTCGTCGATGTCACCTCTAACGGCATTCTCATTGTAGATCAAACACGTAAACCGATAGAACCTTCAAAATTACATATGGAAGAATTACATGAAGGAAAAGACCGATATCTCAAAAATTAAGTCACACTAATATTAAGCTTTATAACCAACCAATCAAATCTAAATGACTATGAAATTACTAACCATTCAAAACAACTTTAATTTGGAAAGCATAGGCGGTCCCATGCTACTCATTTTTGTAGCCTTATTTGTAGTACTTACCTTAATTATTTTAATAAAACGCTACAAACGTTGTCCATCAGATAGAATTTTAGTCGTCTACGGAAAAGTTGGAGGCGGACAATCGGCTAAATGTATTCATGGTGGAGCGGCTTTTATAATTCCTGTTATTCAAGATTATGAATTCTTAGAATTAACGCCAATTTCTATCGAAGTAAATTTGGTTAATGCCTTATCTAAACAAAACATTCGTGTTAATGTACCATCGCGTTTCACCATTGGTGTCTCTACAGAGCCAGGTATTATGCAAAATGCAGCAGAGCGTTTATTAGGATTAGGTCAAAATGAAATTCAAGATTTAGCACAAGAAATTATTTTCGGACAATTACGTTTAGTAGTGGCTTCAATGGATATTGAGGAAATTAACAACGATAGAGATAAATTCTTAACCAACATTTCAGAATCTGTTGAAACCGAATTAAAGAAAGTAGGTTTAAAGTTAATCAACGTAAACATTACAGATATCGTTGATGAATCGGGCTATATTGAAGCACTTGGTAAAGAAGCTGCAGCACACGCTATTAACGCAGCTCGTAAATCGGTTGCAGAAAAAACGAGAGATGGATCTATTGGTGAAGCTAATGCTGTACAAGATGAAAGAACGCAAGTAGCAGCAGCCAACGCCCAAGCTGTAGAAGGTGAAAACACAGCAAAAATTGCCGTTGCAAATTCAGATTCGTTACGTCGTCAGCGTGAAGCAGAAGCAGAACGTGTGGCAAATGCGTCTGAAAAAGTACAGTCAGCAAACGCCTTAGCAGAATCTTATGCTGCAGAGCAAATCGCAGAAACAGCAAGAGCGGAACGTGAGCGTTCGTCTCAAATGGCAGATGTTATTATACCAGCTGAAATTGATAAACGTAAAGTTGAAATTGATGCTGAAGCAGATGCAGAACGTATTAGAAGACGTGCAAAAGGGGAAGCAGATGCGATATTATTTAAAGCACAAGCCGAAGCACAAGGACAATATGAAATCTTAACCAAGCAAGCTGCGGGTATGGAGCAAATTGTAAAAGCGGCTGGCAACAATAGTAGAGATGCGGTATTATTATTAATTGCAGACAAATTACCAGAATTAGTAAGAATTCAATCGGAAGCGATTAAGAATATCAAAATCGATAAAGTAACTGTTTGGGATAATGGTAGCGGCGGAGAAGACGGAAAATCGTCAACCGCTAATTTCTTATCTGGCATGTACAAATCAGTACCACCATTACAAGAAATGTTTAATATGGCTGGTATGGATTTACCAGAATATCTAAAAGGAAAAGACAAAAAAGAAATCGCAGCAGACGACGCGACTATAGATAAGTTGTAAAAACAAAATCATCTTTTCTTGACTATAATTAGCTACAAAAGACCAATACCTAAATTAAAATTCATTTATGGTATTGGTCTTTTTTTTATCGGAATACTAAGTATCGACACCTATTTTGGTGTGCTATTCTTGGGAGCAGGTGTCTTCTTTTTCTATACCGATGGTATCGAAATTGACCTCACAACAAAAAAATACCGGAATACCATTAACCTATTTGGCTTCACTTTTGGAAAATGGAAAGACTTTCCTGAAATAGAATACGTCTCAGTGTTTAAAACCACGCAAACCACACGCGTTTGGGTCTCAACAGCTAGCACAAACGTAACGACAACTGTGGTCAAAATCAATTTGTTTTATAATACCAATCAGAAAATTGAAGCTTATGAAACAGATAATACAGATACCGCTTTTGATATCGCCAACCAAATTGCAACAGCCTTACAGATTGATGTTTTAGACGCCACATCGCGAGACACCAAATGGCTATAATTTAACACCAACTGTCATTCCTGCGCAGGCAGGAATCTATTCCATCTAAAACCTTTCAGTTCATTCAATTTTTAGAGAGTCCGAGCCTAGTTAGCGCAAAATCTCAATAATAAAAAAATGAATAATGAAGTGGATTCCTGCCTACGCAGGAATGACAAACCATAACGAAGTTTTAAAAATCATATCCAGAACCAATAAAAAAACAACCTACAATCAAACCCTAAAAGCTTAATCCGTAAATTGTCCCCTTGAGGATTAGTGAAAAACAAAATATATTTTGTTTTGAAGCTACCGAGCGAAGCTCATTAGGGGTGTTATTTATTTTTGAATCTACCGAGCAAAACCCTTAGGGGTGTTACAAAAATCAATGTCAGTTCGAGTGATTTTCAAGGCACGAGAAAATCGTATCGAGAACCATCCACCACCCCATTCATTAAACCTAAAACAGAATACATAAATTTTACTAACCTTTTCTTAACTTTGCAACCTAAACGCTACTAACATTTGAAACTCAATCTTCAAGATATTCCACGTGTTAAAACCATCACTAAGGAAGATTTTATAAAACGCTACTTCAAACCACAAAAACCTGTAGTGATAGAGCATTTTATAGAAGATTGGCCTGCCTATACCAAATGGAATTTAGACTATATTAAAGCGACTGCTGGCGACAAAACAGTTCCACTTTACGACGATAGACCTGTAGATTATAAAGATGGTTTTAATCAGGCGCATGCCAAAATGAAAATGAGCGATTATGTCGATTTACTGCAACGCGAACCCACACGATATCGCATTTTCTTATGGAACATATTAAAGGAAGTTCCGCAACTACAAAAGGATTTCAAATTCCCTGATTTCGGATTGCGTCTCATGAAAAAGCTACCGATGTTATTCTTTGGCGGACGCGACTCATACACCTTTATGCATTACGATATAGATTTCGCTAATATTTTTCATTTTCATTTTGAAGGCAAAAAGCAATGCATCTTATTCGATCAAAACCAAAACAAGTACTTATATAAAGTACCGCATGCCTTAATTACCAGAGAAGATATTGATTTTTCTAATCCAGATTTTGAAAAATGGCCAGCTCTAAAAAAAGCAAAAGGTTGGATTTGTGAATTAAACCACGGAGAAGTACTCTATATGCCCGAAGGCTATTGGCATTACATGCGTTACATTACTCCTGGGTTTTCTATGAGCTTAAGAGCCATTGCCCGAAATCCTAAAAACCTCAGCAAAGCCATTTACAATATCTTCATAATGAGAAACTACGATAATCTCATGCGACGTCTAAAAGGGCAAAAATGGATTGACTGGAAAAACAAAAAGGCTATTTCCAATACCAATCGTTATATTTAATTTTCTGACATTAATAAAATACTATTTGTATATTTGACCCCTATTTTTAAAATTAAAAACATGAAAAACATTGTATTAGTAGTCGCTTTATTAGCTTTTAGTTTTGGTAACGCCCAAGCCTTTGAAGGTAAAGGAGATCAAAAATTTCAAGTCGGAGCTAATATTCAAGATTACGCTACAGGAATTAACGTAAGTTTCGATCACGGTTTAGGAGAAAACATCTCTGTTGGTGTATCCTCTTCTTACGCTTTAGGCGGTGCAGATGGTATCGAAAATCTTGATTTTGGTGATCGTTTCGATTTAAAAGCACGTTTTAACGCTAACTTAGGTAACGTAATTAATATTGATGAAAACTTTGATTTTTATCCAGGTTTAAACCTTAGCCTTAAAAACTTTGGTGGCCATGTGGGAGCTCGTTATTTCTTTACAGAAGGTTTTGGTGTTTTTACAGAAGCCAACTTCCCTTTAGCTAAATATGACAATGATGACTTAGTAGATATACATAACCAATTTGTTTTAAATATTGGTATGACATTTAATTTGTAAACAGTTACTTACTTTATATTCTAAAGCCTTTTCATTGACGTGTAAAGGCTTTTTTTTATATGGCACTAAATACTACCAAAACCAAGACGATCATAGTTTACAATACCAATATCAAATCTTAATCCTCAAATCTTAAATCTTGACTCTTGGTTCTAAACTCTTGACTCTCTTCTCTCTTCTCTATATTCTCAACCCATCACCAATCACCAATCACCAATCACCAATCACCAATCACCAACAACCAATCACCCAAAATACGCATTCAACCTCTCATAAACCAAAGCCGATTCCCAACCCCGATACAACAAGTAATCGGCCACCTTTTTCTTTTTCTTATACACATTAGGTTCTTTAACTTGGGCGATGCGTTTTTGCACCAAATCATCTAAGGTTTTATAATAATCATCCAGATCAATTTCCTTTAAAGCCGAATCAATACTGTATTTAGAAATATCTCTAAACTTTAACTCGCGTAGCAAACGGTTTTTACCCCATTTCTTAATCCTAAATTTCCCACTAACAAACGCTTTAGCAAAACGCTCTTCGTTGAGGTAATTATCCTGAATTAAATGCACCATAATCACATCAATAGCTTCAGGAATCATACGCATATCCCGTAGCTTTTGCCGCACCTCTTTATGGCAGCGCTCTTGGTAGGCACAATAGTGTTCTAATTTTTTTTGTGCTTCGTTTACCGTGTATGTTTTATTGCTATCCATCCATTTCAAAAATACAATAGATTAAGAAAAAATAGCGATTTAAAACCTATTAATAAAGTCGTATATAAGTTTAAAAATGGCTAATAATACAAATTCATCGTTCTAACTCCAATTACACTTTATCGTCATTTTTATACACTTAATAGATAACCTGTAAGAAATCTTAACAATTTGTTAATAAATACCTACTTTACAAGGCACTGACTAGCAGTGTATTTAATATATCTTTGGTCATTGTTAATTGAATCTATTTTATCCCTATTATCCCTATGGTAAAAAATTACTTCCTCGTTTTTATAGCATTTTTATGTTTTAGCTTGTCTGGTTATGGGCAAACGTATACTAAGATTACAAATATCGGCGACCTTACCGATGGGTATTATGTAATCGCGGAAGAAAATGACGCCTACGCAATGAGCAATAGTCATACTGGTAGCGTTTTAGAAGAAACAAGTATAGCTCCAGTAGCTTCGGTTATTACAAATCCACCAGCTACAATTATTTGGAAAATAGAAACTAATGGTTCGGGTAGAACGATATACAGTGAAGACAGTTCGAAATATGTATCTTATACTGGTAGCAGTAATAACGTTCAAATTGTAAATGCCGTAAGTACTAATAACCAACGCTGGAATATCACATATAGCGGAGGAGATTTCATTTTTTCGAACCTTGCTGTAACAGCTAGAGATTTAAAATATAATCCTAGCGCACCACGTTTTGCTTGTTATACAGGTGGTCAAAGAGACATAGCCTTATATAAACTAGATGCTCCTGCTGGCCCAACCATAACAGCAGCACCAACAACACTTACAGGTTTAGATTACTTTTATAATATGCCTCCATCTTCTGAAGATACATTTACAGTAGAAGGAAGCCTTTTAACCAACAACATTGTAGTCACAGCACCAACCGATTTTGAAATTTCGTTAACCACTGGTACAGGATTCACAAACTCAATTACGCTAAACGAAAGTAGCGGTACAGTAGCTTCTACTACAATTTACGTAAGATTAATATCAGGAAAAGCTATTGGTACTTATACAGATAATGTAGAAATTACAAGCACAGGGGCAACAACTAAAACCGTTTCTGTAAGTGGAGATGTTGTAGACATATATTGTAATGCAGGTCCTACAAGCAGTTCTGACTCCGAAATTGAAAATGTAACCTTAACAGGAGTAAGTCTTAATATCAACAATGATACTAGCGGGACTTGTACAGGTGGTACAGGAGGTGTTATTAATGATTTTACAGCACAGAGTGCGGATGTTTATCCAGGAGGGAGCTATACGCTAAGTGTAGAATTCGGTGATTGCAACAATGGCACTCAATATGATGGATCTGGCGGCGTATGGATAGATTGGAATAATGATGGTGATTTTGATGATACTGATGAAGAAATAACAACATTAAACGTAGCCGTTTCTGGTGGTAATATTACAGAAAACATAACAATCAATGTTCCTGCAGCTCAAGCATTAGGGGATTACAGAATGCGAATTGTTCAAGATGAAGGAGGCACAGCAGGTACAATTTCTCCATGCGGAACATTTAGTTGGGGTTCTGTTGAAGATTATACCGTTACTGTAGTAGCAGCAACCGGAAACTTAATTACAGTTACACAAGCCACAGGAGGAGCAATTTCTCCGGGTTCAACAATTGTAGCAGATAATGCTAACCAGAGTTTTACAGCGACACCAGACACATGTTACACCTTTACCAATTGGGTTGTAGATGGTACCAATGCAGGAAGCACAAATCCGTACACCTTTACTAATGTAACAGCAAACCATACAATTACTGCCGTTTACACCCAAGACACTTATAATATTACAGCAACCGCTGGTGCAAATGGTACTATTAGCCCAACTGGTGTTACTAGTGTGGGTTGTGGTAATGATCAAACCTACACCATAACAGCAGATAGTGGTTATATAGTAGATGATGTTTTAGTTGATGGAGTCTCAGTTGGAGCTGTTACGTCTTACGATTTTCCTAATGTCACAACAACGCATACAATAAGCGTGAGTTTTGCGGTTTACGTAGCACCTCAAATTGTAATTACTGAATTTGCAGGTAAAGGATATGACGCAAATTTTAATGACGAATATATTGAAATAGCTAATTTTGGAACAACAAGTGTTGACTTAACAGGATGGTTTTTAAAATACTATGAAAGCTCTCTAGAAGAAACCGTTAATTTATCAGGTATATTAGCACCTAATACTGCCTATGTAATTGCAGCAAGAAGTTTACATACAGCCGCAATTTCACCAGACATAGTAGCATCCTTTAGCATGAATAATCAAGCTTATGCAGTTCTTTTAGAGGGAACAACCGTAAGAGATGAAGCCGGTTCTAGCTCTAATAAATTTAATGATGATTATAATTATGAATTTACAGATTGCTCTAATGACAATAAACCAACATCAAATTGGGATAATTTAGGAACAGGAAATGGAACACCAGGTGTTGTTAATTGTAACGCACCAAAACCAGAACTACAATTAGTAGATAATACAGCAACTAACCAAGACTGCGGTTTCACCTTAGATTACGGTGATGTAGCCATTGGCTCAACCTCAGACCTAACCTTTGACATTGAAAATATAGGAACTTTAGACCTTAGCATTAGTGGTTTGGCCATTACTGGAGATTATACAATTATATCTCCTGCGACAGTGCCGTTTATAATTACACCAGGAAACGCACAAACAGTGACCATACGATTAACACCACTATCAGATGATCCTATATTTGGGGAACTTACCATTACAAGTAATGATGACGATGAAGCTAGTTGTATTGTTAATCTAGCAGGTACTGGCTTTACTCCTGGTCCCAATATTAACGTTAGAGGGGTTGTGGGTAGTAACCCTACAATTGCAAATGGAAGTACAACAACAGCTGGCTTTAACAACACTTTATTTGCGGCACAAACCATTAATACAACACAACAAACAAAAAACTTTAGAATTGGTAACGAAGCAGGTTCTGCTCCCTTAACAGTATCTGATATCACGCTATCTGGAGATACGGCAGACTTCGTTGTAACCTCTAGTTTCTCTAATCCATTTGCTGTAGATACGCATCAAGATTTTACAATAACGTTTCAACCAACTACAGATTCTGGTTTAAGAAGTGCCACAGTAACCATTACAAATTCAGATTCCAATAAAAACCCTTATACATTTGTCGTAGAAGGAAATGCCAATTGTCCATTAGTAAGCGGAACAATAGCTCCTGCGGAAGGGCCTATTGGTACCATTGTTACTGTACTATCTCCTGGTAATAATCTAACAGGGGCAACAGCAACATTAAACGGAGTGGCATTGACCACCGTTTCATCAGATAACGCAGAACTTCTAGTAAGGTTACCTAACACAATTACAACCGGTGGCGCTTTAAGTGTAGAACTTACAACAGGCTGTATTTTTAGTAATCCCTTTACACTTATTAACGAAACGATTGCAGGTTGTGAAACAACGTCAAGTGGTAGCAGCTTAAGTGATTTATTTATTAGTGAAGTAACAGATTCTTCTAAAGGGAGTTTAACCTACATTGAGTTATATAACGCCACAGGTGCAACCATTAATTTTGCAACAACAAATTATACGATTAAAATATATAATAATGGAAGCGGATCAACCTCTCATAGTTTTGTAATCAATTCTGGTTCTATAGCTAATAATGGCACCTTTATTATTGCTACAGGCTTATCTACAGTTGCCTCGCAATGTACCGAAACAACAGGTGGCGACGGAAGCTTAGGAGATATGACCATCGCAAATTCTGGTGCTAGTGTTAATTTTCACAAAGATAATAACACCAGCACAGGCCATGATTTCATAGGGCTTTATAGCGGTTCTTCAACCTTAGTAGATGCATGGGGAGTGTTTGGTGACGCCACTTGGGCAACGGGATTAGGTCTTGGCGAGAGCGGCGCAAATTTTCAAAGAGACACCGCAGCAACACTACCAAATACAACATTTTCTATATCAGATTGGATAATCACAGACTGGACAGGTTCTGAATGTGATGACGTGGATTACTCAACTATAGGCTCTTACGATTTCTCAACTGGTGAAGCACCAACAATTACAATACAACCTATAGATTCAGACTTTAATTGTGAATTCGCTACTAGTTTTACTATCACAGGCACAGAAGGATCTAATGAACCTGGTGACACCCAAGAATTAACATACCAATGGTTTTATACCGCGCCAGGAGATACAGCTTGGACAGGAATTTTATCTGGTAATGCAGATTATACCGGTCAGCAATCGGCAACATTAAATATAGCTAACTCGTTTAATCTAAATGGCTATCAATATTATTGTCAATTACGAGAAGATGATGCGACATGTTACAAAGCATCTAATGCTGCAACCTTAGAAGTGTTGGTTTCTGAATGGAACGGTACAACTTGGTCAACACCACCTACTATCGATAGTGCTGTCATTCTTAACGGAGGCTACGACACAACAACAAACGGTAGTTTTAGCGCTTGTAGTTTAATCGTTAATGCTACTTATGTCTTAAATATTCAAAATGGAGATTATATTCAAATAGCAAACGACATCATTGCAGACGGTGACATTACTGTATTTTCTCAAGGTGCTGTAGTACAAATGGACGATTCTGCTACGGTAACGGCTAACGGAACTATTACCGTACAAAAAGAAACAACTATTTTAAACACTCCATACGACTACACGTATTGGAGTTCTCCTGTTGCAAGCGAAACTATTGAAAATGTATTCTCAACCGTATCTGCATCGAGACGCTTTAGCTTTAATGCGGCTAACTTTATTGATTTACTAATTGAAAACAATAATACAGGCACATTTACTGTCGGTCAAGACGATATAGACGATGATGGTGACGACTGGCAATTGGCCTCTGGAACAATGACACCAGGTATGGGTTATGCCGCGACACCTAGCACATTTGGCCCTGCTCTTCCTATTGCACAAATATTTCAATTTGTTGGTCCATTTAATAATGGCGTTATAACACCTACGATCGTTAACAATAGTTTAGGAGCTTATAAAGACTGGAACTTAATCGGCAACCCTTACCCTAGCGCTATTGATACTGATGTGTTTTTTGCCGCAAACAGTGCTACTGTTAATGCTATTCATTTATGGAACCAAGCCACAGCTGCCAATGCGAATGCTTCTGGTAGCCAAGGCATGAATTTCTCTAGCGCAGATTACGCCGTTATCTCAGCAAGTGGGGTTAATACAGCTGGTGGTGACTTAGCTTTAATTCCTAATAATTTTGTACCATCTGGTCAAGGCTTTTTTATTGAAGCACTGAGCAACACACCTATCGTATTTAATAATTCCATGAGAGTTACAGGAGATAATAATCAGTTCTTTAGAAATGCGAACACCATCAATCAAAGACATGTATTATGGTTAAATTTAACCTCCGATAATGGCGTTGCAAAACAAATGGCTGTAGCTCATTTAGAAGGAGCAACGGATACTAATGACGGATCATTTTATGATGTCAAGGAAAATCTTTCTGCAGGAACTTGGGCTACTTTATATTCTACTATTGCAGATAGTGAAGGAACTCAATTTGTTATTCAAGGTAAAGAGACTTCAAGCTTAGATATTAATGAGGTGATTACGCTCGGTTTTAAAACTAACATTACCGCTCCAACCCTTTATAACATTTCTATTGCTCAATTTGAAGGTGATTTTTATACAAGTAATATTATTTATATTAAAGATAACTTGTTAAACACAACTCACAACCTTAAAGATTCAGATTACACCTTCACCTCAGAAACAGGCGAATTTAACGACCGTTTCGAAATTGTATTTACACAATCGACGCTTTCAATAGACAATAATATAATTGATGCTAATACGGTAACGATTACTGAATTTCAAAATGGGGATGTTCAAATTAAGGTTGGAAAGACACATACCATAAAACACGTCGCTATTATAGACGTAACAGGTCGTATCATTTACAACTTACCAGGCAATGATTCTACTGAGGTTTACAACCTTTCTAAATTGAGTCAGGCCGCTTATATTGCTAAGATCACGTTGTCCAATGGACAGGTCATTAGCAAAAAAGCCATCAAAAAGCACTAAATAAACGCTCTCTATATTATGTAAAATAAGTCGCATCTCAAACATGCGGCTTATTTTGTTTTAAACCAGAGTTGGCAAGGCTTTGGCAAGAATCACAACTAAGTCTCAAATAGGGTTCACCCGTAGCTACTCCGTATCTCCTCCGTATGTACTCCGTATGTAAGCCGTATAGACCTTGAGTGACATTCAGGATAACCAAAAAACCAACGTTGATGAGGTAACACTTCCTAAACACCCTATGTTTAGGGCAAACTCACGCCTTTTAAAGCGTATATTTTAAGGCAAGAATAAAGTTCCGACCCGCTGCAGTTATTCCCGAAGAATACGGCCTATAACGCTGGTCCGTTATATTTTCTAAACTAGCCGTTAAACTAAATTGATCATTGTACTGGTATTGCGTTCTAAGATTAAAGGTATGCCAAGCGGGTGCATACGGATCTCCATTAGCATCTAAAGCATAGATATAAGCTTTCGACGCTTCCGAAGGTGATAATTGGTTAAAGGCTAATTCGTTATTATAAACCACAAAAGCATCCAATAACAATTTATTTTTCTTCCAACTCAAATGCGTACGACCAAAACTGGGCGCCACATGCCGTACGGGTTCTTCTACTCCATTATTATCCTCTGTACCACCAATAACATTGTACTGAGAACGCAGTTTTAATTGTTTGGTGAAGTTAATTTCCAGTCCTGCTTCAAAGCCATAAATCCAAGCTTTAGACGCATTCTGTATCGCCTGAATTGTACTTAATTCACCATTATAAACCATTTCGGTGTCACCATTAAGTTCATAATCGCGCCGAATTAAGGCATTGTCTAAAAACGTGTAATAGGTGGCTAAATCGATAATGACTTTGTTTTCAAAGTTCAACTTTAAGCCCAACTCACCACTATAAGCGTATTCCGCTTTTAGGTCTTTGTTGGGCACCACAACAGCACCAGGCTCGCTATCAAACACCTTACCGATATCATCTATATTTGGTGCTCTAAAGGCTGTAGAGGCATTTAGCTTCCATTGGATTAAATCGCTTGGAGACCATGTAATACCAGCCGTACCTGTTAAGGCACCAGTATTAACCTCAGCATCATCAAATGGTAAATTTAAAAATACATTATTCGCTCTAAAATCCGCTTTCGCAATCACCTGATTAAACCGAAGTCCAGACTGAAACACAAATTTAGAATTCGGTTTATACTTTAAACTGGCATAAGCCGCAATAGACTGCCACGTAGAACCATCTGGATAGCGCGTAATGCTCTCCACATTTTCACCAGTATCAATGTTTTTATCATACCCATTTGAATGTACCGTATTATGTAGATATTCTAGACCATAAAAAATACTAGTTTTAGTATTGACGCTTTTTTCTAAATCTAAATTAAACGACACGGCATCAACCGATTCTGCTCTTACAGCACGTATATCAGATTGAAAATCACGATCCTCCCGACTTTCTTTAAAGTTCTGATATGCTAACGTGGTTTGAATTTTATCATACAAATTAGAACTACTACTCAATTTAGTCAACTGAAAATTGCCCATAAACCATTGTTGTGGTCCATAGTTCCATTCCGCAGAGCGTAACTCATCTCCTCTATAGCGAATAAGCCTATCATATCTAGAAAAATCTGAGGTACTAGAATAATACAAGCCTAAATCGAAATCTAAATTATCCGATGATTTGTAACGCACCTTTTGCATTGCATTAATTTGATCATAACCTGTTGGGGTTTGTACCTTAGGGTTTGGATTGGTAACAATAACATCTTCACCATTTTGCTGCGATACATATTCTGGCCGCAAATAATCATCCGGACCATGGCTTCCCATTCTTAAATCATCAAAGTCCGTATAACTCACGCTCGTTAAAAATGCCCAGTTTTTATACCCTAAATTAAAATCCAGATGACCTGTCTTTTCTGTATTTGCAGAGGCGAATCGCGTTAACGCTGTCGCACTAAAATCTAAAGCATCAGTTTCAGAAAATTGAGGCTTCTTAGTATAAAAGCTCATCACTCCCCCAATCGCATCACTACCATAAACTACAGAGCCTGCACCAAGTGTGACCTCAGTATGCTGCACCGAGAAGGGATCTATGGCAATCACATTTTGAAGATTACCTCCTCTAAAAATAGCGTTATTCATACGCACTCCGTCTACCGAAATTAACAGCCTATTAGTAGAAAACCCTCTAATCATAGGACTTCCGCCACCTAATTGACTTTTTTGAATATAGATATTACCAGTATTCTCTAACAAATCGGCACTCGTTTGTGGATTAGACAGCGCAATGTCTTTAGCACTGATATTCACTATGGTTTGTGGAATATCGCGTTTATGTTGTTCAAACTTAGACGCCGAAATTAGAATTTGATCTAAACCTTCTACCTTAGGCGTGAGATAAACAATACCCTTATTTTTGGCTATTTGAGCTTTTGTTAAACGCCGTTCTTCATATAAGAAATCTTTAAAAAAGATGATTTCATAATCATTAAAGATCGACAAGGATACTTGCCCTTTTAAATCGGTAATAATAGTTTTGTTTTTTTTCTGATTAACTAGTGCCACGCCAGGAATAGGCATATGGCTATCTGCTTCTAAAACAGTAATCGTTTGCGCAGTGCTGAGCTGCAAAAAAAGAAATATAAAAATAATATGCGCACTAATGTGCTTCACGTATGAACTCACAATCATTATATTTTATTTTGGTAAAAAGTGATCTAACGAAACACGTCGTTAAGTACTTGTAATGATTTAGGTTTTTTAAAACTTCCCAAATGTAATTCAAAATAATACAAGAGCATATTTAAAAACTCTTGCCTTTGTTTTGCCTTAATTGTTATGGTGTTTAGTGCATCAAAACTTGTGCCTAACAAACGTTTTAGGAGTGTTAAATTTTTACCCGAAACGGAGTAAATCCCATGATTAGAAGCCTCAAAAATTCCAGACTCTAAATTAAAGAATGCGTAATCATTATCTAAGTTTTCTGGTAGAAATCCTAAATAGCGTGTCAGCTTCAACAAAAACAATAAATGAAAGTTTGAAAATTGATCTTCATTATCTAAATACTGAAGTGCTGCTGTTATAAAATGGAATAAATCTTCGTTCTTCTCTTCTTCCTTTAAGACATTTGAAAGAATTTCGGATAGAAATAACACGATGGCACTTTTATAGATATTGGTATGAAGACTTTTGTATATGTAATTAAATTTAGTCTCCTTTATAAAATGAAGCGACTGATTAGGTTTGTAGTTTTCTTCTATTTGAAGTTGCGATAACGCTTGAAAATAAACAGTTTTAGAGAGTCCTTTTTTAGATTTTAAAACACCTCTTAGCATATAACTAACCACTCCGCGTTGCTCTGTATAACATTTTACGATGAGGTCGTTATCTCTATACTTAAATTTAGATAGTACGATGCTATTATTTTTTGAAAGCATGCTTTATCGGACTATTAGTACTTTAAGAACTTTAGTTTCAAAAGAATCTAAATCGGAAATCAACACCAAATACACACCAGTTCTCACGACATTGTTGCCAAGGTTTTTTCCATTCCAAATAGCCGTTCCACCATCTATAGCAAAGTTATAATTGGCATTAGAGGATCTTAAATTAACGTTAGACTGTGCTTCTGCAACCAAATTACCTTCAATATCTGTAATTTTTATATTCACACGTTCTGTTAGCCCACTAATCTTTACCCCTTTATTAATATCGTTAAGATCGTTAAAACCGAGAATATTGTATTCTGGTCGTACAGGGTTAGGATATACAAAGGCATCTTCTAGGGTGGTTTCTGTTTTTGAACCTCCGGCTTTAAATGCTAACAATCCCTTAATTGTTGCGATATAAACAATACCATTATTACCATCTATTGAAATGTCATTAATTCGGTCTGATGGTAATGGTGAATTATCCTTAGTAAAATGATAAATAGTAGTTTGACCATCTGGAGACAGATAAAAAACACCAGAATCCACCGTACCAATCCATTTATTATTTGAGCCATCTACTGTAATATCGGTAATAGTCTGCCCTTCTAAAAGCTCTTTCGGAATACCATTTTCTAAAATAATTATAGAACTTAAAGTGGGGTTTAAATCGTCATAAAATCCCGCAGTGTTATAAAGTACCCTTAGTCCTGTAAAAGTCCCTACCCAAAGCTGATTTCTGTTATCTACTGCAAGAGCATTCACTCTCGGGAATGGCAAACCTTGTTCTTCAGTTTTAATATTCCGAAGTGGATTATCGCTTACTGTTTCATTATAAGCATAAATTCCGTTTTTATAAGCGCCAATCCATTTGGTACCAGTATCGTCAATGGCAAGGTCAAAATAACCAAACTCATCTCTAATAGCATCTTGTATAATACTCGAAAAATCATAACTTCTCCAGTTGCCAGTATTGGGATCGTACGATTTTAGAGGTTCAAATAAAAGCGATGACATAGACCATAAGAGTCCGGTTCTATCAAAAGCTGTAGCAGAAACTCTTAAACTTCTAAAGTTTGGTGAACCTGGTAATACTAATGACTCTAACCCACTATTGCTGTCATCATATAGTACAGTAGGTTCCAAATTATTTATTTCTAAAAGACCATCTTGAAAAGAACTCACAAATACTTGACTAGGATTGAAGGGATTAATCGCAATTTGCGACAGATTTCTTGCTCCTAACACATCTTCAAAAGGAATAGTCTCCCATGCTTCATTTATATAATAACTTATACCTCTACTTCGTATTGGGTCAGGAACCAAATCCTCGGTGTACCCGCCAAAACTAGACCAGACGATACCAGACTCGGCATTTAGCCTAAACGTTTCGTTTAATAACGGACCATTGGGTTTTATTTCAACGTAATCTCCTGTTGCTACAATTGAATTACGCAACACACCAAAAGCCTCTGTACCTATATAAATAGAATCATCTAAGGTAATTGCGGATGTAAAATTAGAATCATAATCAGCTGAGGGCTGAAAACTTTTTACCAATTGTATATTTTCATCATATACATATACGGTATTTCTGGTTGAATAAATAAGATTTGACGCAGACATATCAGAATCTAAAGGCAATAAAGGAAAAGTTAATAACGAACTTAAAGACGTACCGTTTATTTCGTAGAGCACTCTATTAATTCCCACAGAATACAATTTATTATTAATCGTATTCATCGTATAAAAGTTCCCTGTTGAAAGGCTTTGCCATTGCTGATAATCTATTAAGTTAGGATTGTTTAAATCCGCTTTCTTTATACCGTTATTATCCATGCAGGCCACATAGATTTCATTATTTAAAACAGACACTTGTTTCACTGTAATCTGTGCACCACCATTCCCAATAAAATAAGTATCACCAAATTCTAAGCGCTCTAAATCGTATACCGAAATTCCATAATCTGTTGAGATATAAATTTGCCCCTCATGTTCAAAGAAGTGATTAATACGCTTATTAACTGGAGTAATATTTACCTTATCTAAAATATCTACCACAGATAATACAGAATTCTCCGTTTCAGAATAGACCTCAATTAATCCAGTTTCATATCCAATAAGCAAATATTGATAAAGCTCACTGTAATATATGGTCGTAATTTCCTCACCCGAAAGTCCTTCTACCGAAGTAATTGTAGTGAGTTCATTAGTCTGTGTATCATATCTAAAAACAGCATTTTGTGCTGCTGCATAAATTTTATTCTCACCACTAACTACATCCACAATGTCGTTATAAGAATAATGACCTTGCCACAAGGATGAAAAATCTTGACTATAGCCCGACGCCGTAAGTCCAAATACTAAAATGAGGATTTTAAAAACAGTAGTATTCATTGATAAAATAAGGTTTGCTCAAATATATTTAATACTAACGATAATTATGTGCTTATCATATATAATGTCATAAAAAAAGCTCCTGTAACAAACAGAAGCTAAAATTAGTTTTATAAGCTTAATTATACGACTCCTTGCGCCAACATAGCATCTGCAATTTTCACAAAGCCTGCAATATTAGCTCCTTTAATATAATCAATAGAGCCATCTTCGTTTTTACCGTATCTAACACAAGAGTCATGAATGGCTTCCATGATATCTTTTAAACGTGTATCCACCTCTTCTCTCGACCAACTTAGACGAAGCGAATTCTGACTCATCTCTAATCCTGAAGTTGCTACACCACCTGCATTTGAAGCTTTCCCTGGCGCAAACAATAACTTTGCCTTTTGAAATTCACTTATCGCTTCTGGAGTTGAAGGCATATTTGCACCTTCGACCACACAAATACAGCCATTTTTAACTAATTGCCTTGCTTCCTCTCCATTTAGTTCATTTTGAGTAGCACAAGGTAAAGCGATATCACATTTTACTGACCAAGGTCTTTCACCCGAAAAATATTCTGCATTAGGATATTCATCTACATATTCGCTTATACGACCACGCTTTACGTTTTTAAGATGCATTATAAAATTTAACTTCTCAGTATCAATACCGTCTTCATCGATAATATACCCTCCAGAATCAGACAATGTTAATACCTTTGCTCCAAACTCTATTGCCTTTTCGGTAGCATACTGCGCAACGTTTCCGGAGCCAGAAATCACAATATGTTTCCCTTCTAATGTTTCATTTTTTAATTTCAACATATTCTGAGCAAAATATACAGTACCATAACCTGTAGACTCTGGTCTAATTAAAGAGCCACCCCAAGTAGGTCCTTTACCAGTTAGAACACCTGTAAATTCATTTTTCAACTTTTTATAAGTTCCAAACATAAAACCAACTTCTCTCGCTCCAACACCAATATCTCCTGCAGGGACATCGGTAAACTGTCCTATATGTCTAAATAATTCACTCATAAACGATTGACAGAAACGCATAATTTCATCATCCGATTTTCCTTTGGGATCAAAATCAGCCCCCCCTTTTCCTCCCCCCATCGGCAGTGTCGTTAAAGCATTTTTAAATACTTGTTCAAAAGCTAAGAACTTTAAAATACTTGCATTTACAGAAGGATGAAAACGTAAACCTCCTTTATAAGGTCCTATTGCAGAATTCATCTGAACTCTATAACCTCTATTAACTTGTATCTCTCCCGCATCATCAACCCAACTAACTCTAAATGATATTAGCCTTTCGGGCTCGACCATTCTTAATAGGATATTTTTACCGCTATACAATTTATGTTGAGCTATATAAGGTATTAATGATTCTGCGACTTCTCGGACGGCTTGTAAAAACTCTGGTTCATGACTGTTTCTTGCTTGTACTTCTGCTAAAAAAGCATCAATTTTCTCTCTCATAAGTATTTATTTATTCTCGAAATTAAATAATTCATTCACCATTTCTAAATATTAATCTATTTTTGTCAAAAAAATAGGATATTCTATTTTAAACCTGCGATTGTAAGAATATTTTGATATATTGTGGCGTCCTTATCACTTTAATAATTAGACATATATCAATTTTGTTATTATGATATTCTAAATGTTTTTATTCAATATAAAAAGGATTATATTTTATGAAGAAAATAAAAAACATGCATTTTGTCGGTTTTATTTGGTAGTTTATCGGGTTTTTATATATTTGCTGGGTAAAAGCATCAATTCTAAAATTACATGACACAAAAAATAAAAAATATCTTTGTTGCATTTCTATTGCTTTTATCGATGCAATTGAGTTTCTCGCAAGCCTTTTCTCACGAGGTTGGAATTATTGCTGGCCCTATAGTTTACCAATCTGACTTTGGTGAACGATACGACTTTGAAACAAATTCTGGTAATATAGGTTTTGGTATAGGTCTCGTTTACTATATGAACTTTGAATATCTTAGTGGTTACTATTCTTATTCGAGAAGTAATTTTTTTACAAAACATTTTAAAGTACGCGCTGAACTTTCTTGGAACAAAACAGGACTTGATCATTATGGTATATGGGTAGATGAAGATAGAACAAGTACTTCTGCGGATAAATTAAGAGCACACTCAGGAGAAGCGCAAAATTTTGATTTAGGAGCGCAATTGGAATTTTACCCTATGAGTTTAAGAAATTTTTCGCGTGGAGGTGATAAATTCGCACCATTTGTAAGCTTAGGTGCGCATTACGTGTTTTATAGTCCGAGCGTAACCACTACTTATGGTGATCAAAACATAAACAATATCAATAATTTTTATCCAAGTTGGGAACCAGGATCTATAGATGTTGAAGCTGGGTCTACTTGGTCTGTTGTTGGTAGTGTAGGTGTAAGGTATAACCTTAGTGCAATTTCAAATTTAATGGTTGATCTAAGAATACAACGTTTCTTTAATGACAAAACGGATGGTTTAGACCATCAATTAGAATCTAATAAAACAAATGATTGGTTAGCTTGGTTAAATGTGGGCTACATTTTCATGTTCGATTAAAATCAATAAAACATATTTATAAAAAAAGACCAAATCATATGATTTGGTCTTTTTTTATGCTGCATTTAAGCGATGTCATCCTATAGCTTGTTTTAAATCTGCTATTAAATCTGCTTCATCTTCAATACCAACACTCAACCTAATTAGCGAATCTACAACACCTGTTTTTTCGCGTTCTTCTTTTGGAATACTCGCATGCGTCATACTTGCCGGATGACCAGCTAATGACTCCACACCACCCAGCGATTCCGCTAATGTAAAAACCTTTAGATTTTCGACCATTTTAATAGCTTCTGCATAGTTATTACCTTTGGTAGTAAAAGACACCATACCTCCATAATCGCTCATCTGAGCTTTTGCAATAGCATGATTAGGATGGTTTTCAAAACCTGGCCAATACACATTTTCTATTTTTGGGTGACTTTCTAAATACTCAGCTACAGCTCTACCATTTTCGCAATGACGCTGCATTCTAACATGTAAGGTTTTTAAACCTCTCAAAGCTAAAAATGCATCTTGAGGACCGCAAATAGCACCACTTGCGTTTTGAATAAAATATAACCGATCTGCCAATTCTTTATCTTTTACAATTAACGCTCCCATCACCAAATCACTATGCCCACCAAGATATTTAGTTGCTGAGTGCATTACAATATCTGCCCCCAAATCTAATGGTCGTTGTAAATACGGCGTCGCAAAGGTATTATCTACTGCAAATAACACCTTCTGCTTCTTTGCAATTTTGGCTGTCTTTACAATATCGATAATATTTAACATGGGGTTGGTCGGTGTTTCTACCCAGATTAATTTTGTTTTATCATTTATATAGTCTTCAATATGCGCTGCATTTTCCATGCCTATAAAATGGAATTTTATACCAAAGTCTTCATATATCTTTGTGAATAACCGATACGTTCCACCATATAAATTGTTGGTAGAAATAACCTCATCTCCTTGCTTTAACAATTTTAGAATGGCGTCTATAGCAGCTAGTCCAGATCCGAAAGCTAAACCATGTGTTCCATTTTCGATACTTGCAAAAGCGTTCTCTAACGCATGACGTGTGGGATTCGCTGAGCGTGCATATTCATAGCCTTTATGTCCGCCTGGTGTAGATTGTGCAAAAGTAGAGGTTTGATAAATTGGGGGCATTACAGAACCATAAGCAGCATCTGGTTTTTGACCACCATGTATTGTTTTTGTATTAAATTTCATAATAAAAGGAGTTAAACGAAACCCACGAAAAAATTAACAGAATTATCGCTTTTGTACCCTAACAAATTTAACGGATAATTCGTTCTATTCAAATCTATATAATACCTTTATTGTTTATTAAACTTAATACCAAACGCTGTGAAACATATAATTCCATTTTTGATATTTGCTATTGTTTTAAATTCATGTAGCTCTGAATTTAAACCCGCAACATTTGATACTATTTCTGTCGAAGAATCTTACGAGGCCGAAATTTCAGCAGTCTATAGCAAAGCAACAGGAAGTAGTGACCTTAGTAAAAGCATAAACACAAACGTCGAAAATGCAATTATTGCAACCCTAAACACGTCTGAAAGCAAAACTAATTTAACTGAAGTTTTAAAAGCGTTTAATAAAGAATATCTAACGTTTAAAAAAGATTATTCTGAAATAGATGAACCGGCTTGGGAGCTTCATATTGAAACAGAACTCGTTTACCAGTCTGAAGCTATCATTACACTAGTTATTAGTACGTATGAGTTTAAAGGTGGTGCTCATGGTAATGACAAAATAAAACTATTAAATCTTGATGCTAAAACTGGAAAAACTTTAGAAGTCACGGATTTTATTACAGACATAGCGGGTTTTACAACCTTAGCCAAAACTCATTTCATTAAATCTTTAGAAGAGAACGAAGACCAATTAACTATTGAAAATTTCTTCTTCGGAAAACCTTTTCATTTACCTGAAAACATTGGTTTTAGTGACGAAGGGCTAGTATTACTTTATAATGTTTATGAGGTAGCTTCATACGATTTAGGTTATACCGAATTCATGATTCCTTTTGATGACGTAGAGCCATATTTAAAGATGAACTAAACTATACTTTTTGTCAAGCGTTTTATAATTGGGCCAACCGTTAATCCTTGTCCAACAATAGAAACCACCACGACGACGTAGGTTATTACTAAGAATAATTCTCGATGCATATCTTTTGTTAGGCTTAAGGCTAAAGCAATAGAGATGCCCCCTCGTAAGCCACCCCAAGTCATTATTAAATTTGTTTTTGGTACAAAATCCAATCGCATTTCAAAGAATTTAATGGGCAACCAAAGAGAAATATAGCGACAAACTAAGATTAAAGGAATCGCTAATAAACCGGCATAAATGTATTTTCCATCTAATGTTAGTACTAACATTTCCATACCAATCATTACAAACAAAATAGTGTTTAATAAGACATCTACGAGCTCCCAAAATTTATCGACATAAAGCTCTGTAGTTTCAGACATAGCAGAATTTCTAACCGTATCATTTCCAACAATAAGTCCGGCAGTTACCATAGCCAAAGGAGCCGACAAGTGAAATTTATGTGCTAACATCGTACCTCCCATAACGCTTGCTAGGGTTAATATCACTTCAATTTCGTAGCTATCAATCGATCGCATTAAACGGTAGGTAATCCACCCTAGAAAAAGCCCTAAAACAATACCACCAATAACCTCTTGTCCAAATAAGGTGGCGATATCAGCCAACTCAATAGCAGCATTAGGTTTCGCTGCTATTGCAAAAATGGTTAAGAAGACGACAACGCCTACTCCATCATTAAACAATGATTCTCCAACAATTTTAGTTTCTAATTTTTTTGGCGCCCCTGCTTTTTTCAAAATCCCTAAAACAGCAATAGGATCTGTTGGAGAAATTAGCGCACCAAACAGTAAACAGTAGATAAAATCTACATTTAAATCCATCAACATCAAGACATAAAACATCGCAATACCAACTAAAAATGTTGATACCAAAACACCCACTGTCGCAAAAGCCAATATTGGCCAGCGCTGTACTTTAAGTTGATTAAAATTGGTATGCAAAGCACCTGCAAACAACAAGAAACTCAGCATGATGTCTAAGAGAACAGTTTCAAAATCTATCAATGCTATAAATTCTCGTTCTTGCACTAATAAGGTATCATCAAATTGAGCAATTCCGACTAAAACAACCGTAAACACTATGGTAATTACCATTAAACCAATAGTGATTGGCAACTTTAAAAACTTCTCGTTTATATAACCAAAGCCAGCAGAAAGAACGATTAAAATAGTAGCAATTGAATAGTAATCCATAATTATAGTGATTTTCGGAGTGCTAAAATATACCCTAAATGAATACCTTCATGAAAATTATTAAAATCAATGGCTTCTTCAACATTACTCAGCGTACTTTTTGTAGTCACGGTATATTGATTATAGGTCTGAAAAACTTTAGTATCGTAATCTTCCTTAGTCTTTTCAATAGTAGAAAATAACAAGCCTTTTATGGTATCTACTTCAGACTGCGACAAATCGCGTTCCGTTTTTGTTCCTTTTTTAAAAGCTTCTACCATCTCATCAGAAACAACCATTGGCAATCCCGATAATTTGTATACCAATAATTGTTGCGTAACAATAGTATGTGCAATATTCCAAATGATATTATTACGAAACCCTTTTGGCACTTTATTCAACTCTTCTAAAGTGTGGTTTTCAATAAAACTTTTTAATAATTTTCTATTCTTAAGTGCGACGTCGAAAACAAAATCCATAAAATCATATTTTTATTAAAAGTAATAAAATTCATTAGAAATACGGTTTCTTTGCATATTGAAATTAAACCGTTTTGATTATGAACAAAATATACTTTTTAAGTAGCTGTAATACTTGTACCCGTATCATAAATGAGCTTAATCTTCCTGAAGGTTTTCAACTTCAAGATATAAAGACAGAACCAATTACTACACAACAGATTGAAGAAATGCGAGCACTAACAGATAGTTACGAAAGTCTGTTTAGTAAGCGCGCGCGACTTTATAAAGAATTGGGTTTAAAAGAGAAATCACTGACTGAAGACGATTACAAAAATTATATTTTAGAACATTATACGTTTTTAAAACGTCCTGTAATTTTATATACCGATTCTATTTTTATTGGCAATTCTAAGAAAACAGTAGAAGCTGCCAAACTCGCGATACATGAATAGTAGAAAATTTGCCATTTTCGCATTGATCATGGTGCAAGTATTATATGGTCTCAATTTCACTATTGCAAAAACAGTAATGAATGAAAATTTCATTAAACCCTTTGGATTTGTTCTAATAAGAGTTGCCGGTGCTACGGTGTTGTTTTGGATTATGAGTCTCTTTTTACCAAAGCAAAAAATTGACAAAAAAGACTATCTAAAACTCTTTGTAGCCGCTATTTTTGGAGTCATGATTAATATGCTTTTCTTTTTTAAAGGCCTAGAATACACCTCTCCAATCCATGCTTCAGCCATTACCATTACAGTACCTATTATCATTTTAATTTTGTCTGCTATAATTTTAAAGGAAAACGTTTCTAAGCTAAAAATAGTTGGAGTTACTTTGGGCTTAATAGGCGCATTGGTTTTAACTATATATGGTAAATCTGCAAGAGCTGGCGATAATGTGCCATTAGGTAATTTACTCGTGTTTTTAAATGCTATTTCATACAGCATCTATGTGATAATGATTAAAAAACTCACATTAAAATACCATCCATTTACATTTATTAAATGGTTGTTTTTGTTTGGTCTCATTATGTTAATTCCATTTGGTTATAATGATTTAAAAGCTGTAGAGTGGCACACATTTACACCTAACGCCATTTGGTCTGTTGTATTTGTTGTTGTCGGCGCGACTTTCGGAACGTATTTATTTAACCCATTAGCATTAAACAAATTAAAAGCATCTACTGTAGGTATATTTATTTATCTTCAACCTGTAGTTGCTGGACTTTTTGCTATTTCAATAGGTGCAGATTTTATAGACTCCGTAAAAATCGGAGCCATGTTACTCATATTTTTAGGAGTATTTCTTGTATCTAAAAAACCTAAAAACGCCATTTAATTTGCCTCTAACATCTAAAGTTTTTAAAAGCATTGATACTATTCCTCAACCTTATTGGGATAGTGTTAATTGCTGTACAAATATTTATTATTCACCCGAATTCTTAAAAGCTTTTGAACTTGCCAATACAGACATAGAATTCAATTATATTTTCATCCTTAAAGACCAGGAAGCTGTTGCTTTTGCCAATACACAGATTGTAACCATTGGTGTTGAAACCATTACAAAAAACATTAAAATGTCTAACAAAATAAGACATTGGGTTAACAACATGTTCTGCAACAATCATATTTGTGTGTTGTTCTGTGGAAATGTATTTTTAAGTGGAGAATATGGTACCTTCCTGAAAGATGGTGAAGATAAAGTCGACACGTTTAAAGCCATTGCAGAAGGTGTAAAACAATTATCAAAATCTACAAAAAAACTAAGTGCTATTTTTATAAAAGATTTTAAAAACGAATCGCTTCCTATTACCAATCATTTAGAATCTTACGATTACGCAGCCATGCAAGTTGAGCCTAATATGATTATTACGCTAAAACCAGAATGGCATTCCTTCGAAGACTATACAACGGCTTTAAAATCTAAATATCGTGTAAAAGCGAATAGAGCAGATGCTAAAAGTGTTGCTTTAAATGCTAAATTATTTTCTGAAGACGATATAGAAATTCATAAAGATGCACTTCAAGAATTATATCAAAATACGATTGATAATGCTGATTTTAATGCCCAAATATTAAACCTCGATACTTATATTCATCTTAAAAGAACCTTTAAAGATTTATTTATAGTAAAGGGCTATTTTCTCGAAGATAAATTAGTCGGTTTTTTATCTGCCATGCAAAACGACACACATCTCGATGCGCATTTCATTGGTATCGATTATTCTCAAAACAAAGAATTTGGCATCTATCCGAGAATACTAAATGATTACGTAAGACTCGGAATTGAAACACAATCAACTCAGATTAACTTAGGTAGAACTGCTTCTGAAATAAAAAGTACATTAGGTGCAAAACCAGAAGCACTAACTTGTTATTGCAAGCACAAACGGTATTTACCAAATCAGGTTTTAAAGCCATTCATAAAAAATGTGCAGATAAAATCTTTTAAGCAACACTCGGTTTTTAAGTAAAATTATAGCTTCATTGGTTTTGGTCGTACTCCATGCTTACGCGTATCCTCTTTTGTCAAAACCTTAAAACTTTCAGACTTCGGAAATTTATGAGCCAATTCTAATAATGGTTCTGGTAAACCTGTTAGTTTTCTTGCTTTAAGATCTATCCAACCTCCTTGCATTTCGCAATATGCTAAATTTTCACCTTTATGGTTGTAAAAATTATGTTCAAACATAAACAACATACCATCTTCACTTAAGCCAGACACTTCAATAGTTACCGTAATTGGAGTTCCTAAAAATGATTCCTTAAAATAGTACATATGTTCATAAAACACAACAGGCCCTACATTGAATTTCATAATTTCTGGCATTGTAAATCCCTTCTCAGTAAAGAATGCCATACGTGCATGACTCATAAAATTGGTATACGCAGAATTAGCTAAATGACCATTAGCATCCACATCACTCCAACGAATTTCAAATTGTTTTTTGTACATAAGTTTACCTTCAATTTAGGTTTGCAAAGTTATAAAAGTCTAATGAGAGAATTGGGCGCTTTCTAAACTATTTAAAAACCATTGATTTTTGTACCTTTGCGCAACCATACTAGATAAATTTTAAAAGGATTGATAATAAATTTGAATTATAATTCCTTTAGGTGAAAATAGAAAATAAAAGCATAGCATCGTTACGGTTTTATTTTATATTGAAATATAAAGGAAATAGAAACGAATTTAGTCGATCTTTTTGAAGTTTCTGTAGTATTAAATCGCAATGTTTTAATGATACAATCCATGACAGGCTATGGGAAATCTGTACTACAGCTCCCAACTAAAAAAATATCTATAGAATTAAAATCTCTAAATAGCAAAAGCTTAGACCTCAACGCTCGTATGCCTTCTATGTATAGAGCAAAGGAATTAGACATAAGAAAACTTATTGCTAAAAACCTTGTTAGAGGAAAAGTGGATTTCTCATTATATGTAGAAATTACAGGTGAAGATACCAGCACTAAGATTAACAAAACAGTAGTTAACGAATACATTAAACAACTTAAGGAGGTTGTAGATGGTGATGCTATTGAGTTATTAAAAATGGCGATTCGTATGCCAGATGCTATAACTACAGAACGCGATGATATCGATGAAGAAGAATGGTCTTTAATTAGTGAAGAAATAGATAAAGCCATAGCAAACATTGTTATTTATAGAGAAGATGAAGGAGCGACACTAAAGCAAGATTTTGAAGATAGAATTAGCACTTTAAGACGTCTATTAAACGAAGTTATTACGATGGATCCTGAACGTATTGATGGCGTAAGAGCGCGTTTAGAAAAAGGCATTTCTGATATTAAAGAAAAAGTAGATGAAAACCGTTTTGAACAAGAATTGGTTTATTACATCGAGAAATTTGATATTACAGAAGAAAAAGTACGATTAGAAAATCATTTAGATTATTTTACTAAAGCTTTAGATTCTGAAGATTCTAACGGAAAGAAATTAGGTTTTATTTCTCAGGAAATCGGAAGAGAGATCAATACTATTGGCTCAAAATCTAATTATGCACCAATGCAAAAATTAGTAGTTCAGATGAAGGATGAACTTGAAAAAATTAAGGAACAATTATTAAACGTGCTCTAAATTAGTTGACGTTCTCGGTCGCGGTATACAGTAAAAAGTAAAACAAGTTATTTTGTCAGAAATTAAAAACGAAGTACAAGGCAAGCTCATTGTCTTTTCAGCACCATCTGGTTCTGGAAAAACAACCATAGTTCGCCACCTATTAAAACAGCAAGAACTCAATCTAGAATTTTCTATCTCTGCGACATCGCGCGACAAACGTGGTAATGAGGTTAATGGGCGAGATTACTATTACCTATCGCTTAAAGAATTTAAAAACCGAATTAAAAACGATGAGTTTTTAGAGTGGGAAGAAGTCTATAGAGACAATTTTTATGGGACGCTAAAAACTGAAATTGAACGTATTTGGGCAAAAGGCAAGCATGTTATTTTTGATATTGATGTATCAGGTGGCTTACGTATTAAAAGAAAGTTCCCAGAACAGACTATCGCTATTTTTGTAAAACCACCAGATTTGAATGAGTTGGTAAGACGACTAAAAGATCGCGGTGAAGAAAGTCCAGAAAAAATAAGCATGCGTGTGGCAAAAGCACCAGCAGAATTAGCTACGGCTCCACTTTTTGATGAAATTGTTGTTAATTCTGATTTAGACAAAGCTTTAAAGGATGCTTACAAATTGGTTTCTGAATTTATAGCGAAGTAATATGAAGATCGGTCTATATTTTGGTACGTTTAACCCCATTCACGTTGGTCATTTAACCATTGCCAATCATTTAGCTGAGCATAGTGATTTAGACCAAGTTTGGTTTGTAGTTACCCCATTAAGTCCTTTTAAAAAGAAAAGCAGCTTACTAGACAATTACCACCGTTTAGAAATGGTTCATTTGGCGACAAAGGATTACGACAAACTGAGACCAAGCGATATTGAATTTGGACTAAAACAACCCAATTACACTATTGATACGCTCACGTATCTTTTTGAAAAATATCCGAATTATGAGTTTGCCTTAATTATGGGAGAGGACAATTTAAAAAGTCTCCATAAATGGAAAAACTATGAACTCATTCTCGAAAATCATAGTATTTATGTTTACCCTAGAATATCTGAAGGCAAAATAGACACGCAATTTAATAATCATTCTAAAATCACTAAAGTTGACGCCCCCATTATGGAGCTCTCTTCAACCTTTATTAGAAATGAAATTAAAGATGGAAAAAATGTGCGTCCGATCTTGCCTGAACATGTGTGGCAATTTATTGATGAGATGAATTTTTATAGGTAACACATTCCTGCGAACGCAGGAACCTCTTTTGTAATCACTTGACACTTTGAATGTATAGTTTTTAAGCTGATGAGATATCCACTTTCGTGAGTATTAAAAATGATAAAAAGCATTTTCATAATGAGTGAGTTGCTCTGTTGTTTTATTCTTTAAAACAGCAACAATATCAAAACGGGTTTCTAAATCGATATCATTTTCAATTACAAAAGCATCCATAGCTTTCACTAGTAATTTAATTTTACTAGGTGTGACGAACTCTTGTGGATCACCGAAAAAATCAGAATTTCGCGTTTTCACTTCCACACAAATCATAAAATCATTGTGCTTGGCGATAATATCAATTTCGGCTTTTTGAAACACATAATTACGAACGATGATTTCATAGCCTTTTTTTATAAGCAATTCTGCTGCGAGTTGCTCACCTAATTTACCGAGTTCGTTGTGTTGTGCCATTTTTCAGTCTTCAGTTCTCTGTTTTCTGTTTTCTGTTTTCTGTCAAAAAAATTAGACATACTTTAGAGTTCGCTTCAATATACAAAAATTGCAGTATCATAAAGGATGTTTAGTCAATCTGAGTCAAAGCATCTTTGTTTGAAGCACATAAAATCTTACAATTAGCCATATCTTTGTAACGCTTTAAAACACGCGAAATGGCTAGTCATATTAAATGCCCAAATTGTGGTCTCTACAATACAAATCAAGACTATTGCACCAATTGCAACACGCTTCTATCTTATAAAAAAAGGCGCGAATTAGTATTTGCTCAAGAAGATAAAGAGCGTCGTGAGCGTCAGCGAATTCAAGATGAAAAGTCACCTTCATTCTACGAAAAATATAAGGATCATCGGTTTTTAGTAGTGCGCATTTTTGTAAAAATCATTCATTCCATTTGGATGGGATTTATGGCAATTGGTATGTTTATCGCTTGGTTAATAACTGCAATTGCAGCATGAAAATTTTAAAACATCCTCTATTTCTAGTTGCTATTGTAATAGTGACAGTATTGTATAGCGCTAATCGTTTTGAAGTACCACTTCCTAATTGGATGTATTTTTATGTCAACGACTTTTTATGTATGCCTATTGTTTTAAGTGCGTGTTTAGCCATTTTAAGAATCCTAAAGAAAACCAAAACACTTTACGTACCTATTAGTGTGGTTTTAGCACTAACTCTATATTTTTCAATTTATTTTGAATGGCTAATGCCACAAATAAACACACGTTATACTAGTGATATAATTGACGTTGGACTTTACTTTTTAGGAGCCATTTTGTTTTTCAAGTTTCAAAAACAATTATTCTGAGAATTTTAAAGTCGATTGTTCTTTACCAACTTTCAACTCTAGAGTTCGTCCCAAAACCAAAGCTCGATTGTCTTTTTCGTGTCCTGCAGGCATATTGAATGTAATTGGAAAATCGTAGTCTTCTAAAGCATCAAGAATCAATTGCTCTACCGAAGTTCCCCAAAGTGTCGTATTCTTTCGCATTCTAGACATATCACCAACCACAAGTCCATTCAAATCATCAAAATAACCAGCGCGCTTCATACTTTGTAACATACGGTCAATGTGGTATTTGTACTCACCAATTTCCTCAATAAACAGAATTTTTCCAGAGGTATCTATACTCTCTTTAGAACCCAACATGGTATGTAACATCGTTAGATTTCCTCCAACTAATTCTCCTGAAGTTTCTCCGACTCTATTATAGTTTGAGCCTTTTAAAGTATAGTTTTCAGGATTCCCGAAAATAGCCGATTTAAACGTTTCAACGGATTCCTTTATAGCATTCAAATCTTTGGTTAAACTCACACACATTATAGCGTGTAAGGACTGAAATCCTTCATTATGAACCTGATTGTGCAATGCTGTGATATCACTATAACCAATAATCCATTTCGGATTTTTCTTAAATTTAGAATAATTCAATTTATCCAAAATCCTAACCGTTCCGTAACCACCTCTCGCACACCAAATCGCGCTAATTTTAGGATCGTCCATAGCGTTTTGCAAATCTTCGCAACGCTCGGCATCTGTACCAGCAAAATGATTGAATTGGTTAAAAACATGTTTACCAACAATGGCATGCAAACCCCAACTTTCTAGAAGTTTTACCGCGTCTTGCACTTCTCCTACTCTACTTTTTAAAATCCCAGAAGGTGCAACAATAGCCACAGTATCACCTGCTTTTAAATAGGGTGGTTGTATTAATTTTGAAGCCATTTTGGTAGGTTTATTAGTTTCTAATTGTGCTTGTATTTCGGATTGCGAAATAAAAACCAAAGCGAAAACAAGGTACATAAAGTGATGTCTAAAAGTCATAAATAGTGCTTTTGGTAAAAGTACATTTTTTTTCTAAATCCCTTATATATTGCGTACTTTTGTAGCTTCAAAAAAATGAAAACCATGTCGAAAAGATATACCATAACAGCAGCATTACCATATACAAACGGCCCAATTCATATTGGACATTTAGCTGGTGTTTATGTGCCTGCAGATATTTATTCTAGATACTTAAGATTAACAGGTAATGACGTTGCTTTTATTTGCGGAAGTGATGAGCACGGTGTGCCGATTACCATCAAAGCAAAAAAAGAAGGAGTCACTCCCCAAGATATTGTGAATAAATATCATGCGATTATCAAGCAATCTTTTATTGACTTTGGTATTACTTTCGATAATTATTCACGTACAACAGCTCAAATTCATCACGATACGGCTCAAGAGTTTTTTAAAACCCTTTATGACAAAAATGAATTTGTAGAAGAAGTGACTGAGCAATTGTACGATGCTGAAGCGAATCAGTTTTTAGCAGATCGTTTTGTAACAGGAACCTGTCCTAAATGTGGCAATGAAGAAGCTTATGGAGATCAGTGTGAAAGCTGTGGATCGAGTTTAAATGCCACAGATTTAATTAATCCTAAATCAGCAATCACAGGCAATGTCCCTTCTTTAAAAGAAACCAAACACTGGTTTTTACCTTTAAATAAACACGAAGATTTTCTACGTGAATGGATTTTAAAAGGTCATAAAAAAGATTGGAAACCTAATGTTTACGGTCAAGTAAAATCTTGGATTGACGATGGCTTACGTCCACGTGCTGTAACTAGAGATTTAGATTGGGGAATTCCTGTACCTGTTGAAGGTGGCGAAGGCAAAGTGCTTTACGTTTGGTTTGATGCTCCTATTGGTTACATATCTGCAACCAAAGAATGGGCAGCACGCGAAGGTAAAAACTGGGAAGATTATTGGAAAGACGAAGACACCAAATTGGTACACTTTATAGGAAAGGATAATATTGTATTTCACTGTATTATTTTCCCTGCCATGCTAAAAGCTGAAGGCTCTTATATTTTACCAGACAATGTACCGGCTAACGAATTTTTAAATTTAGAAGGTCAGAAATTATCAACCTCTAAAAACTGGGCGGTTTGGTTACCAGATTATTTAATCGATTTCCCTAATCAACAAGATGTGTTGCGTTACGCTTTAACGGCAAATGCCCCAGAATCTAAGGATAACGATTTTACGTGGAAAGATTTTCAAGCTAGAAACAATAATGAATTGGTGGCTATCTTCGGAAACTTTATCAATCGTGTGGTGGTTTTAACGAATAAATATTACGACGGCATTATTCCGGCACCATCAGACTATTCAACTATTGACGAAGAAACTTTGGCGGCTGTAAAAGCCTATCCTGCTGTGATTTCGAGTTCTATTGAACGTTATCGTTTTAGAGAAGCGAGTCAAGAATTGATGAACTTAGCACGACTAGGAAATAAGTATTTAGCAGACGAAGAACCATGGAAAACGTTTAAAACAGATGAAGCACGCACCAAAACCGTAATGTTTGTGGCTTTACAAATTGCGTCTGCCTTAGCTGTTTTATCTGAACCGTTCTTACCATTTACCTCAACCAAGTTAAAAGGTATTTTAAATTCGAATGACAACGGATGGGAAGACGTTTCAACAAAAGATATTTTAATTCCCGCATCACATCAAATTGGAAAAGGAGAGTTATTATTCTCTAAAATTGAAGATTCTGAAATTCAAATACAACTCGATAAATTAGAAGCAAGCAAAAAAGCTAATGAAGCTGAAAAGAAGGTAACTGAACCTCAAAAGGATGAAATTACGTTTGATGATTTTACCAAATTAGATTTGCGTGTTGGTACTATTATCGAAGCAGAAAAAATGCCAAAAACCAAAAAACTTTTAGTCTTAAAAGTAGATACTGGCATTGACACAAGAACCATTGTTTCTGGTATTGCCGAAAGCTTTTCACCAGAAGACGTCATAGGTAAACGTGTTACTGTTTTAGTAAATTTAGCACCCAGAGCTTTACGAGGAGTTGAGAGTCAAGGTATGATTTTAATGACGGAAGACGAAACTGGAAAATTGGTTTTTGTGAATCCTGATACTTCAACTACACCTAACGCAGAATCTGATGGTGTAAATAATGGGCTTCAAATAAGCTAACATGATAAAAAGATACATACAAATTCTTGTCTTACTATTGTCTTTCAATTTACCAAGTCAAGAACTTGTATTGTCTTTTAAAAACGAAGATTTATCTAGGCGAACTAGTAAAGATTCATACACATTAACAAATACCAAGAGTAACGACTTAGCGCTTATTATAGTGGAGCGCAAAATTATTGCTGCATACCTATTTAATTCTGAATTTAAAGAAGTTCAAAAGTTTGAAACTTCAAATATTAAATCTAAATACAACGAAGTTCTGGGTTATAGAGTAGGTAGCAATACCTACCATGTTCTTTATACAAACAATAACTATAGCAAATTCGCTATCCTACATTTAGACTTCAATTCTAAAACAAGTTATTCCACCGAAATAGATTTAAATCTTAATAAAGGTGAAGTATTTTTAGATGCTATAAATTATCACAACGAGTTGTATGTTTTAAGCGGAGACAATGCATCTACATTAACTTTAAGACAACTAAACCCTAATAATACGTTTGGCGTTATTAAAACTTTTGTTTTAGAAGAAATAAGTGAAGACACTTCACTAATTAGCAGTAAATATGCCATAGGTGCTTTTATTTTATCCGGATATGAGTCTCGTAATATTACCAAGATTGATCCTAGAACACCAAGTTCTATAGAACGCGCTTCTCGCACCAACAAATTGTATCAAGATAAAGAAACCCTCTATCTCACTTTTGATATAAATGAAGACGCTACTATTTTTTACACCTTAAATTTAGAGGAGTTAGACTTAAAAGTCAAAACATACCCTTACCCTAAACCAAGAATTAACGATAGTTTTAAAAAGTTTAATTCCTTCATTTTTGAAAAAAACATATATCAAATAGCAAGTTCTAAAGACGAAATGGCTTTTGAAATTAAAGACTTTGACGGTCATCCTATCAACAACTATTATCTTAATAGAGATATGACTATCAATTTTAAAAACTCACCAATAATTCAAGAAGGAGCCACCGCAATACCTTTTATAAATACAAGAAAATTTGAACAGACATCTAAATATTTAAGAAAAATATCTGCAGGAAACCTTGGTATTAATGTTCACTTTTCAAATGAATTATTCTATATTACTTTAGGAGGCTATCAAGAAATAAATACAGGCGGAATTAGCCCAATTGTAAGCACTCCCGCAATGACCAGCGGTGGCTTTATTTCTTTCAACCCTACATTCCATAATTATAATTACTATACCGCAACAAAGTCGACGTTTTTCAATACTATATTAGATTCAAATTTTAAACACGTTAAAGGTGAAATCAAAGAAAATAGTTTTGATAAGATAACAGAATACAAAAAAGACAAGCCATATCTTACGGCAGAAGACATTTTCTACTATAATAATGAACTCTATTTTAGCGCTTTCAATCTTAAAGAGAGCGAATACAACCTTATAAAATTCTAATTGAGGTTTTCAATTGCATCAATAATTTTTTCTTTACAAGCAAGCCACGCGCTATACTTTAAGTAATTTTGAATTCACACATTACTTAAAGACAATGAAAAAACTAGCACTATTATGTTTAACCGTTTGCTTTTTAGCTTGTGGAGCGTCAAAGACCGTTCGACAATCTAAAAAAACGATTAAAGGAGATTGGACCTTAGCTTCTGTAAAATCTTCGGCCATTGGCGATTTAAAAATCACACTTTTTAATGATGCCGAAAAAGTGTGCTTCGAGAATAGCTCATGGCAATTTATACCCAATAACAATACAGGTGTTTATACCCTGTCTGGATTGAATTGTTCCTCAGATAAGCGATTTTTCGCATTCACCATAGATGAAGTTAATGAAGATACTGGTTTATATAATTTCCTATTGAAACCTACCAACGAAAAGGGCAAATCGGAAACTAATGCAGGATTTCGGTTAGAATTAACAGCACTTTCTGATACGGCTATGCAATGGCAACAAACCGTGAATTTAGACGGAAAGCCCATCACTATTACTATGAATTTTACAAAATTTTAAACTATGAAACGAGCATGTTCAAAATTTTATCACCTAAAGGAATGATTAAAAGCGAACAGCATCTGACCATTAAAAAACAATAAATAAAAACATATGAAACTATTAAATTATAAATCGAATTTAGCCATAACATTATCACTACTTTTAGTACTGATGACAAGTTGTAAGGCTGTAGATAACGCTAATAACAAACAAAAAGGAGCTGCCATTGGAGCTGCAGGTGGAGCCATCCTTGGTGCTATCATTGGAAACAACGTTGGTAAAGGCGGCAAAGGAGAATTAGGAGCTGTTATTGGAGGAGTTGTTGGTGGTGGAGCTGGTGTGCTCATTGGAAACAAAATGGACAAACAAGCTCAACAAATTGAAACTGAAATCCCTGGAGCAACCGTAGAACGTGTAGATGACGGAATTGTAGTCACCTTTGATGAACAAAGTGGTGTTTATTTTGATACAGAAAAGTATAACATCAATGCTAAATCGCAAGAAACACTAAATAAATTAGCAAGTGTATTTACAGAATATCCAGACACAAACATTCTAGTCGTAGGCCATACAGACAGTTCTGGTAATGATGCTTACAACATGACGTTGTCTAAAAACAGAGCTGAAGCTGTAACTAATTACTTAACCGGAAAAGGTTTAGCTTACGGACGATTTACAACACACTGGTTTGGAGAAGAACAACCGATGTACGATAATACAACAGCAGAAGGCCGTTCTAAGAACAGACGTGTCAATATTGCTATTGTGCCGAACGAAACAATGGTTAATGATGCGAAAAAAGAAGCCGGATCTAATTAATAACTTTTGCTAAAACTATTCGGCAATTACAATAGAGTTAAATATATTACAGACCTTATAATTTTAAATTTATAAGGTCTTTTTTTATGATGATAAAGTATATAGTTCAACACACGCAATTAGCCGAAAAAAATATAAAAAGTACCGTTCAATTACTGAATGAAGATTGTACCATTCCATTCATTTCGCGATACAGAAAAGAAGCCACAGGAAATCTAGATGAAGTACAAATTGGAGATATTGTTAAATACAAAGAGTTATTTGAAGCTTTAGAAAAACGAAAAATCGCCATTTTAAAAGCTTTGGACGAACAAGACGTTTTAACCGAAGACTTAAAACAAAAAATTGAAAACACTCAAGATGTAACAACGCTTGAAGATCTGTATTTACCATTCAAGAAAAAACGAAAAACCAAAGCCGAAACGGCTCGTAAAAATGGTTTAGAGCCTTTGGCTAAAATCATCATGAGTCAAAAAGCAAACGATATCGAATCTATCGCGTTTAAATATGTTAAAGGAGATGTTACATCTGTTGAAGATGCTTTAGAAGGAGCCAGACATATCATTGCCGAATGGATTAATGAACGCACTGATATTAGGAATAGTTTACGGAACGAATTAGAACGACATGCTCAAATTACGACCAAAGTAATTAAGTCTAAATCTGCAGACGAAAAAGCGCAAAAATTCCGAGACTATTTTGATTGGTCTGAATCCCTATCACGAATTCCTTCACATAGATTATTAGCCATTTTAAGAGCAGAAAGCGAAGGCTTTATTAGGGTGAAAATTGAAGTTGATGCTGTAAGAGTTTTAGAACGTATTGATAATAGAATCATACAAAGCCAAAATGCTTGTGCAGATCAAATAGAATTGGCCATTTCAGATGCCTATAAACGTTTATTATTTCCATCATTAAGTAATGAAGCCCTTCAAAAGGCAAAGGAAAAAGCCGATGAATCTGCGATTACTGTTTTTGCTAAAAATTTAAAGCAATTATTATTAGGCTCACCTATTGGCGAAAAACGAGTTTTAGCCATCGATCCTGGTTTTAGAAGTGGTTGTAAAGTCGTTTGTTTAGATGCTCAAGGTGCTTTAAAACACAATGAAAACATCTATCCACATGCCCCAAAAAATGATAGTATTGGTGCCATAAAAAAGATTTCTTCTTTAGTCGAAGCTTATCAAATTGAAGCGATTGCCATTGGAAACGGAACCGCATCACGAGAAACCGAAGCTTTAATTCGAAAGATTCAATTTAAAAATGATATCCAGGTATTCGTCGTTAGTGAAGCTGGTGCGAGTATTTATTCGGCATCAAAAATTGCTCGAGACGAATTTCCTAATTACGATGTTACGGTTCGTGGTTCGGTTTCTATTGGAAGACGTTTACAAGATCCCTTAGCCGAGTTGGTAAAAATTGACGCTAAATCTATTGGAGTTGGGCAATACCAGCATGATGTGGATCAAACAAAGCTTCAAAAACAACTCGATGTTGTGGTTGAAAATTGTGTGAATGCCGTCGGTGTTAACATTAACACTGCAAGTACACCGCTACTCAGTTCGGTTTCTGGAATTGGACCAAAATTAGCAGAAAACATTTTTAATTACCGAAACGAAAACGGAGCCTTTACATCGAGAAACGAGATTAAAAAAGTGCCACGTTTAGGTGGAAAAGCATACGAACAAGCGGCTGGTTTCTTAAGGATTCGCGATGCCAAAAATCCATTAGACAATTCATCTGTACATCCTGAAACTTATAAAATAGTCGAAAAAATGGCTAAAGACGAAGGGGTTTCGCTTCAAGACTTAATTGGAAATAAAACTATCCTTCAAAAAATAGATCTAAAAAAATATTTTACAAAAACAGTTGGTTTGCCCACGCTTCAAGATATTATTAAAGAATTAGAAAAACCTGGATTAGACATTAGAGAAACAGCCAAGGTGTTTACATTCAACCAAAATATAAAAACCATTACAGATTTACACGAAGGGCAATTGTTGCCTGGCATTGTTAATAACATTACCAATTTTGGGTGCTTTGTAGATGTTGGGATTAAAGAAAGTGGACTGATTCATGTGTCAAATTTATCGGATAATTTTGTGAAAGACGTTAATGAACATGTGCATCTGCATCAGCAAATTATTGTAAAGGTTTTGGAGGTTGATGTAGCAAGGAAACGGATTCAATTAAAGCTTCACAACTAGATGCTAAAAATAGCTTTTCATCCCATATATAAACATCCACTTCCTGTAGGACACCGGTTTCCTATGGAAAAACACGAATTATTACCACAGCAACTTTTACACGAAGGCACCTGTACTCAAGCTAATTTCTTTCAACCAGAACAACCTAATGACAAACATATTGTTGCAGTACATGACCCTGAATATTATTATGATTTAGTAAATTTAACTCTAGATCAACGCGCTGCTCGTAAAATAGGATTTCCGTTAAGTAGGGCTTTAGTGCAACGTGAACTATTGATTGCAGATGGCACCATTAAAGCTAGTGAATTTGCTTTACAACATGGCATTGCTATGAATATTGCAGGTGGTACGCATCATGCCTTTTCAAATCGTGGAGAAGCATTTTGTATGCTAAATGACCAAGCAATTGGCGCAAAGTACCTTCAACAAAATGGTTTAGCACAAAACATTTTAATTGTAGACTTAGACGTGCATCAAGGCAATGGAACGGCAGAGATTTTTCAGAATGACCCGTCCGTTTTTACATTTTCTATGCATGGAGAAAGCAATTATCCATTTAAAAAAGAAATTAGTGATTTAGATATCGCTTTAGAAAATGATACTGATGATTCTGCTTATTTAAAATTATTAGAAAAGACGCTACCAAAACTCATTGCACAACAACAACCAGATTTTATTTACTATTTATGCGGTGTAGATGTTATTGAAACTGATAAATTAGGAAAACTAAATCTCACCGTTGATGGTTGTAAAGCTAGAGACCGTTTCGTTTTAGAGCAATGCAAAGTCAATCAAATTCCTGTTATGTGTAGTATGGGAGGTGGTTATTCCCCAAAAATCAAAACGATTGTAGACGCGCACGCTAACACATTCCGATTAGCACAAGAAATATACTTTTAATCTGAAAAGCAATTGTTCACAAATATTTTACCAACGGATTAACTATTCCTATCTTTGTTTAAAACACAATCAATTATGTTATCAAAATCTATAGAAGCCGCATTAAACAAACAAATTAGAATTGAAGCTGAATCGTCTCAAGCGTATTTAGCTATGGCTATTTGGGCAGAAGTAAAAGGTTTAGAAGGTATTTCTAGCTTTATGTACAGCCAATCTGATGAAGAGCGCGAACACATGCTAAAACTCGTTAAATTCATAAACGAACGTGGTGGACATGCACATGTTTCAGAACTGAATGCGCCAAACGTAACGTTTACATCTTATAAGGCCATGTTTGAAAAACTTTTAGAACATGAAATTTTTGTATCTGAAAGCATTAACGAACTTGTTCATATCTCTTTACAAGAAAAAGATTACGCCACTCACAACTTTTTACAATGGTATGTTTCTGAACAAATTGAAGAAGAAGCCATGGCGAGAACAATCTTAGACAAAGTAAAAATGATTGGTGACGACAAAGGTGGTTTATATTTATTTGATAGAGATATCCAACAACTAACGGTTAACTCAGCAGCAGATACCCCTGGAGCCTAAGTGCTAATGAGCTGAGATTACCATACACGTCACTTCTATTATAGTAAAACATAATATCAACTGAATTCATATCTCTATATTTTATAGGGATTATAGTCGTTTATTGTAGTTAATTAAAACTCGAATCATCAATTATCGATAAAATCATTTTTAACTTAATATTTTCAGAGATTAAAAATAAATTACCCTAAATAATGTCGACTCTCAAAATCGCATTATAAAATGAAACAAGTGTAATTTATTCCTATTTGGTTATACTATCTTTAAAGTTATTACAACGAACTTTAAATTTAAAAACTATTTTTTTTTTATGAAAAAACTTTGTCTCTTAAGCGTTTTGTTAATTACCATTCTATTTAATAGCTGCGCTAATAACAGCGAAAAAAACAAAACTACAGATACCACAGAAGAAGTTAATGAAAGCATAAAAAAAGAATTGAATTTCACTAATGAACAATTTTATGATGCCGATGGGCAGTTTTTAAAAGAAAAAGCAAAAGACGCATTAATGGAAATGCTTGAATATCATAATTATCCTGTTTTCGAAGGATTACGTGAAAAAATTTGGCTTACCGATTACAATCAAGGTAATTATGCTGAATTAGGATTAGCATCTATAATGTTTGTTAATAACGAAGAAGACCAATACATGTTAATGGATATCTTTCTATTACCTGGTCAAATGCTAGGAGAGCATATGCATTTCGCAGCAGAAGGTAATCCTGTAAAGATGGAAGGTTGGTTAGTAAGACATGGAAAAAGTTACATCGTTGGCGTAGGAGAAAACAATCGCGATCAATTTCCGCAAGTGGTAATCCCTCAAAGCCATTGGGAAGGAAAAACGACTACTAATTATATTATTGAAGCAAATGAAGGAGATTTTGCTTCGTTGGCAGAAGCCGAATCACCACATTGGCAAATGGCAGGCCCAGAAGGAGTGGTAATTACTGAGGTTGGAAATGTACACACAAACTCTGGTGTGCTGAGATCTGACCCTAAAATGAATTAAGTTAAAATTAATAGTTCCATAATTCTAAGAAAAACACCTAACCGATTAATTCTTAGAGCCTAAATGTTAAATATTATTTAGATTAAATATAAATAACTACTTTTGTCTTGAAAACTTAAAGATTTCCTTTTGCAGGAAAACTAAAGATGGGCAAAAAGAAGAAAAATAAAAAACTAAAAAAGGAACGTATTAAAGTTCTTGAGGCTTTTGGTATTGAAACACTTGGCAATGTAAAAACTAAGTGCTGTAAAAAATATAAAAAAGCCGAAAATAAGCGTTGTAAAAAATGCCCTTGTTTTGACTTATTAAAGAAGGTCGCTTAATCTCTACTCATCATACTTTTTAGACGTTTTATAATTTAAATTGTAAAATAAACATGATTGTGTTTAAGGAATGATAAATTTTATAGACTAAGTCAATTATATTTACAAATTTTAATATAATTCTTGGACCATGAGATCAATTTATTTTCTTAAGCTTATCAGTATTTCTTTTAGTATCTCATTGGTTTTTTCCATATCTATTTACGGACAGGCACAAGATATAAGCAGGACAATTATCCCCGTAGATTGGGATGTTTGTAAATATCACCCAGTTATAAATTCTAAGTCCTCATCTATAAAACCGCCAGCTAACGTATTTCAAAAAATGGCTAGAGGTGGCGAAAATTGTTCAACGTTTATAGTTGACTATAATGGTTTTACTCCAGAAGCACAGGCCGCTTTTCAGTTTGCAGTAGATATTTGGTCAAATTCTATTGAATCACCAATACCCATTAGAGTTTCCGCTAATTTTTCTGAACTAGATGAAGGAGTACTTGGAGGAGCCGGCCCGACAAACTTTAGCACTATTTCAGTAGATGGACTCCCACCCAATATTGCTTTTCCTTTGGCTTTAGCCGAAAAACTAGTAGGTGAAGAACTCCCTGATTCAGGAGAAGAAACCTCTACAGACATCCAAGCGACATTCAGCAGTACTGCAAATTTTTATTTTGGTTTAGACGGTAATACACCTAGCAACCAAGTAGACTTTGTTTCTGTCGTTTTACACGAGCTTGGCCACGGCTTGGGAATAATAGGGTTTGGAGGTGTTGATGATGATGACGCCCCAACACAAGGCGTACTTAGAATACAAGGCTTTATTGGTGTTTGGGATAATTTTATTGAGAATGGTATACCTACAGCTATTACAAGTTTTGAAGATCCGTCGGCTGAGTTACTATTAGAAATCACAGGAAATAATTTATTTAGCAATGGTCCAATAACTACAGCACAAAATGGTGGCATAAAACCATCGACGTATGCACCTGCAATTTATAGGCGTGGCTCAAGTTATAGTCATTGGGACGAGGGCACGTACCCACCTGGACATCCTAATTCATTAATGACACCCTCTATTGGACTTGGAGAAGCTATTCATAATCCTGGATTAGTTACACTCGGATTTATGGAAGATATGGGTTGGAGTATTTGTGGAGGAACACTTTCCGTTCCTAGTTTCAATTTAACCACAATTGAAGTAAGCCCTAATCCGTTTAATTCTACTATAAATATTCTAACAGAAGCAAACAGCGCCGATACATTTAATATTAGTATTACAGATATAAACGGTAGACAAATACTAAAATTAACTCAAAAAATTAGTAACGGAAAGCTTACTATTTCTAATTTAGATCAATTAGAGGATGCGCTCTATTTTATTAAAATTCAAAATGAAAATACAGGTGCAAGAGTTATAAAAAAGATTATTAAAAATTAAAGGTATTTGGGTTTATAGGATTTAAAACCTCAATGATTACAGTACTCATTATTTACCCTATTTATATTCTGCCAAGAATGTGTTATAAATAACCTTATGATTTGTAATTTTTGTTCTACTTATTAGACTTAGTAGCTATGACTCACACTTTTAAAGAATTTTCTACCAACGCTATTTTCAATATTGGAAATGAAACTGATTTACTTTCCTTAAAAAAAGCGAAACAATGTGAGTTATATACTTTTATTTGGGCAAAATCTGAAGCTATCGATCTCACGATTGACAGCGTCCCATTTACAGTACCACCCCATAGCATATTAGCATTAACGCCTATTCAATATCTTCAATACAATGGCGGTAAGGACGTCATCGTTTATCAATTTAACAGTGAATTTTATTGTATCAAAGATCACGACCAAGAAGTAAGCTGTGTTGGTATTCTCTTTTTTGGAAATACTAATATCCCAATTATTCATTTAAATCAAAACGAGCAACAAAAGTACAACACCCTTCACGAGGTTTTTATAGACGAATTAGAAACCGAAGACAACATACAAGCCGAAATGCTTAGAATGTTAATGGCTCGGTTTATTATAAAGAGTACGCGTTTATTAAAAGCCAAAGAAGGTATTACAGAATCTCCGAAGAGCTCTAAAGTAGATTTACTACGTGAATTCAATTTCTTAGTAGAACAACATTTTAAAACAGAACACAGCGTCGCGTTTTATGCTGAAAAACTATTTAAATCTCCGAAAACCTTATCTAATAATTTTGCAAAACTAAACAGAAGTCCATTACAAATTATACATAACCGTATTGTATTAGAAACACAACGTCAATTAGTTTATACCGATAAAACAGCAAAAGAAATTGCTTACGATATCGGGTTTGAAGACGCCTCTCACTTAAGTCGTTTGTTCAAAAAAAATACGTCAATATCACCTTCAGACTACAAAAAGCGCTTAAATACCTCTAGTTAGGAAAAATTGACATGCCGTTGGGCAAATTCTTCATTTTAAAGTAGCCACTTCTCTCGCATCTTTGCATTGTAATATTAAAACAATAACAAGATGACACTAAAAATCAAATCCATATTTAATCTCATAGAGATATTTACAAACAGTCCAAAAAAAATAGTAAACACCATTAACACAGAATCGTATTGTGAGGAAAAACATATTCATGATTATTACTGTGATGCCGAAAAGCCATTTATAAGCTAAATCAAGAACAAGGGAAAAAATGACATGCCAAAGGGAATAACAAACATTCTTTAGCACTGTGATATATCGCAACTTTGTACCAACAAAAAAATCAAAACAATTACTAATAATAATTCTGTATTAAATCAGAATAAAAAAATTAAAAACATGAGCACATTTAATATTTTAAAAAGAGAAGACGTTAGCGCTAATAACCAAGCGATATTCGATAACCTAAATAAGGCATTAGGTTTTGTACCTAACTTATATGCAACCTATGCAAATAGTGACACTGCTTTAGAAAACTACTTAACGTTTGCCAATGCAAAAACCTCATTATCTGCTAAAGAAAAAGAAGTTGTAAACCTTGCTGTTAGTCAGGTAAACGATTGTATTTATTGTCTTTCTGCACATACTGCCATTGGAAAGATGAACGGCTTTACAGACGCCCAAATCTTAGAATTAAGAGCTGGATTTTCTAGTGTAAACGAAAAATTTGATGCTTTAGCAAAACTAGCGAAAAACATTACAGAGAACAGAGGAAAAACAGACCAAGACGTCTTAGAAAACTACTTTAATGCTGGTTATACACAAGGAAATTTAATAGATACCATTTCATTAGTTGGCGATAAAACCATCTCTAACTATGTTCACAGCACCACGCAAGTACCTGTAGATTTTCCTGTTGCGCAACCTTTAGAATTAGAAACTATTTAATTAATAATTATAACCCATAAAATTTAAAAAAGATGAAAAAAATTATAGCCGTTATCGCAATCGCATTAACCTTTACATTAACAGGAAATGCACAAGACACAATGACCTCTAAAGCAACAACAGTTTCTTTAGAACAAACAAAAGGAGTCTTTACACAAACTGAATTGACCTTAACAGAAGGCGATTACATTTTTGAAATTGCCAATAATAATGTTGGTCACCAAGTCGGATTTGTATTAGTTCCTAAGGGAGCTGACGCCTCTAAGCCAGAAAATCATATTCAAACGGCTTATGTTACTAAAGCTGTAGAAAATAACACCAAAGAAACGTCGAAAGTCACAAAATTGACAAAAGGAGAATACGTCTATTTTTGCCCTCTAAACCCGACACCACAGTACACTTTAACTGTAAAGTAAGTAATTACATTATAGCGTTAAATAAAAAAAGAGCAACCAATTGGTTGCTCTTTTTGTGTTATCAATGAAACTATTATTTATTTCCCTAACATTAACAGCTCATTACAAACCACTTCTGTAGTGTAGCGCTTTATGCCATCTTTATCCTCCCAAGACCGTGATGTTAGCTTCCCTTCTATGGCCACTTCTTTGCCTTTAGTAATATACTTCTCAATAATCTGTGCTGTTTTCCCCCAGGCAACCACATTATGCCACTGTGTATCTGTGATCTTTTCGCCTTGTGCGTTTTTATAACTATCGTTGGTAGCGACAGAGAATTTTGCTAAAATTTTTCCGGATTCAAAATTGGTGATTTCTGGGTCTTGTCCTAAGTTACCAATCAACTGTACTTTGTTTTTAAGTGTGTTCATAATTTCTAAATTTTAATGGTTAACAGTTAATACTATCGAGTTCTAATGTTTCGACACTACAAAGATCTGATAGCATCCAAATATTATTCGGTAGTTACCTACTTACATACGTTTGTAATTATTTGTTTTCGTTTGTAAATGGGTAATTGTTGATGAAACGGGGTTTTATTGTATTTTTATAGTGCTTATATACGTGAGTTACCTGCAAGCCGAAAAACAGAATGGAAATAGAAAACATTAGAGATTTAGACGATGAAATTTTTGAAGAGTTTCAAAACTATTTTCCGAAATCAACAACTTCAGTTTTTTCAAAAAAATTTACAAATACAAATATCTCAATTCAATTTATTGACCTTAGTGCTAATTTTATAAAAAACTCAATTTATGATAATTGTGAAACTGATGATTATTATGGAATGAAAATTTTATATAGATGTCTAATTGAACATTTTATTCGTTTTAAATATCTTTATATAAACTGGTTATTAGACAAAAATGACGACTTTGCTAAAGAATATTTAGAATATGGTGACGCAAGAGAAGTATTAGATTTAATTAGAGCTAAGGTTTCCGAACAGCAACTTTACGATCCAAACTACAAATTAAAGGATTGGGACATTTTCTTAAAAGATCATCCAAATTTTAAAAACAAAACACGTAAAGAAGTTGAGGAAAAAACAAGGAAATACTCTTTTAAAAATATTATTAGATTTTTAAATAAAGAGTTGAAAAATGATGACACATTTAGTTCTGATTTTTTCGGGAAATTAATAGTTGAATATTCGGACTTGTCTTCTTTTGTGCACGGAGGAATGAAATCCTATCAAGAAATGATGTCTATGAATACTTTAGAAAAAAGATTAACTGAATATGAAAGAATTTGCGGATTAGCTTTTCAAATGAGTAACTCTATTAAATTATTTACTCTCTTGATGTACGTGCAAACTGATAGAGAAGATTTTAGTTTACATTATTTAAAAATAGATGAAATATTAAAAAAAATAAATAACGAAAAATAAAGCCTGCAGGTAACACCGTATATAATTTATTGCTAGTTCTAGCCTACTTACGAAAATCCTCGCGGATTTTCTATTCGGTTTTTATTTGCTAAATTAGGTGCTTAAACCACGCAACAAACCATATACAAACACGTTACCCAACATTTGAAAAAAAGCTACTTATGAAAAAAACACTCTTTTTGATTTTAATAATATCCACTAATGTTTTCGGACAAAAAAAAGTCGGAAACGATATTTTTAAAATGGAGTTTTTAAGAATAATGGTAAATCTTGAAGGAAGTTCGAATGATTATTATTCTGATATAGTAGAAAGGTCAATGTTTTCAAAAAAAGATTCATTAAACTATGGATTTATAAACTCAAAAGGTAAAGAAGTTATAAATTCTAAATACACTTATGCATCTGACTTTTTTAATGGAAAATCAAATATTATAAAAGATTCAATACCGGGAATTATACTTGAAAATGGTAATGAAAAAATATTTCCCGAATATAGTGCAACATATTGGTATAAAGATAATTTAGGGATTGCTATAAAAGACAAAAAATATGGTTTCATTGATGAAAATGGTAAAATTATTATTGCTTTAAATTATGAAGATGCGTTTCCATTTTATGAAGGATATGCCTCTGTAAAAACAAACGACAAATGGAATTATGTCGATAAAAATGGAAAGAAAATATTTCCAGATAGTCTAACTTTTAGTTATAGACCAATAATTGATAATAATGCCATTTTTATGATAGAAAGTAAAGCTGTTGAAAAGAACAAATCAATGATTACTGAAAATGGTAGTAGAACTTTTGTAGAGTTTTTAAATAAAACAGGTCATATTCAACTTAAAGAAGGCTTAATTAATATTAATGGAAATGTTATTATAAATCCTATTTATGATGAAATTTCAGGTTACTTTCAAAATGGATTTATGAGAGTAAGAAATAATGGAAAAACAGGTGTAATTGATGAGCAAGGGAAAATTATAATTCCAATTGAATACGATGATATTAGTGATTTAAAAGACGGATTGTTTTTAGCAAAAAAATCTAATAAATGGGGAATGATTGATATTAAGGAGCAAGTCGTTATTCCATTTGAGTATAATAAAATCCGTTATTTTAATGAAGGTCTAGCTTTGGTTATATTAGATGAAAAAGCAGGATATATTAATAAAGAAAACGAAATAATAATTGAACCTCAATATAAATTCAATTTTTTGGGAGACTTCAATAATGGTTTAGCTTGTGTTCGAAAAAACAATAAATATGGCTACATCAATAATAAAAATGAAATCATAATTCCAATTATATACGATAGTGCATTACCATTTAAAGAAAAAAAAGCAATTGTAAAAAAAGATGGAATGTCATTTATAATCAACAATAAAGGAAAAGAAATTAAAAACATTTCTAAACCATATTTATGGCTTGAAAGAAATAAATTAATAAGATTTGCGGAATAAAAACGTTGGGTAACACCGTGTATAATTCATTGCTAGTTATAGCCTACTTACGAAAGTCCTTGCAGACTTTCTATTTGTGATTCATTTGCTAACTTTAGTACCTAAACACGCAACAAAATCATACACGTATTCCAAGATCAAATCCTAGTAATATTTAGTTTTATTTTTTATGCTGCATATTGCTGAAGAACCACATATGGCGTTCCTCTTTTTACTACGGCAAAT
>NZ_QREI01000006.1:0-16248 GCF_003386275.1 Winogradskyella pacifica
TTGTGACCCTAATATACCTAATGTTTGGTCGCTTAAATCAAAACTACCCAAACCGTCATTATCGACATCATCACATATTTCTAAATCTGGAACGGTGTTGATGGTTGGTTGACCTGCCACGTTTAAAGTAAAAGGATATGTATCATAACACCCAGAATTTAAATACTCTATTCTAACATATATAGTTTCACCGTCAACACCATCATAATTTCCTGAGGTAGCTATAGCCGCTAGATCGTTTTCTGCTTCAGCGAGTGAATTATGATATGTAATTACCAAATCACCAGCATTTGTAGCACTAGCACTTACAACCGATGTATTAGAATCTAAATTAAAAAAGTAAGGAGGAATACCGGTATCGCAAACAAATAAATTGAGTGGCGCATCAGTTATTAACTCAGGTAAAACATCAATACACACTTCTTCAGTATACTCACATCCAAAATCATCAGTAGCTCTATATGTATAACAATATTGACCTGCTGCAGGTGGTTGTACTGTAATAACATTACCTGCAGTATTTATTATTGTAGGGTCTGCGTCCCATGCTTCAGTATCAATTACAGGTGTAAACGAAAGCTCTGGAGGTTGAAGGTTAGGATCAAACTCTATGCTCCATGCAAAAATGTAACCATTATCTTGGCCTAGATGATCAGTTACACTAATAGTCCAATCCCCATTTAAAGGAGAACCTAAGAGGCCATTTAAAGAGTTTTCCGAACTATAACTACCTGGCGGAACATATGAATCCTGGTAAGTATCTGGCCCATCACCATTTACAAACGTTCCTCCTTCTACAATTCCTTCTATTAAACTATCTAAACTATCATCTGGCACAAAGCAATATCGACTTCCTCTTCCAGGTGTAGGATTACCACTATTTCCATCAACAGTACCTACAGACCATGGTTGCCCTAAGTTAGCAGAACCACCACCATTTGGATTATTAATTAAATTAACCGTTTGTCCATTAGGTGAGATGATTTGAATTTCTAAATCCCCCAAATAAGAATGCTCCATAGTTACACAAATACTAACCAATTGATTCACATCAGTAATTGTTTGGTCAGATTCATAACAATCTACCGATATAGAAGAGTCAAACGGCACACCGTTATCATCAGGCAATTCAAGAACCCCACTAACGGGTGGTGTACAATCATTAATAAATTCTACAGCCTCTACTGCACCGACTATATCCGTACTTTCACCATAACAAAGTGTAATATTTGTTGCTTGTGTACCTGTAAAATCTGCCTCCGTACCGACCTGAATAACCTGGTTAATTAAATTATTATTATCACAACCCTCTGGATCGGTTGAAGTATTATCGTCACGTATATTTAAGTTTACAATATAGACGCCAGGGTTCGGATATGAAAATGTAGCTGTTTGACCTGCGACCGTATTACCATCTCCTAAATCCCATTCGTAAGTTGCCCCTGCTCCACTTGAAGAAAACGTACCACTACCTGTTAAGGTTATTTCTTCATCAGGACAAACTCTAATATATCCATCTCCATTTGGTGCTGGACTTGCAGAATCTATTTGCGAATTAATCACCTGACAATCAGTCAGACAAGATATAGTTGCAGCCCAACCATCAACACTTCCTGCTCCATCAGAAATAAACTGTATCGTTAGACACCCTGACGTATTATTAACACTTGCTTGAACAATACCAGGACTATTAGGCCCTGAAAAATCCCCATACGAAGTAGCTGCAACAGAATCACCATTAAAAATAGACATGACATCTGGGGTACCACCTCCTTGAGTAAAGAAATCCGTAAATTCTAACCGAACTCTTTCACCTGGATTTTCTGGACAAATAGTCAATATAAAATTTTCATCGTTATTGTAACTAGAAAACTCTCCGCCAGAATCATAAAAAACACCTCCACATTGATTAATTGTAGCGGTTTGCATATTAACATCTTGAGCGAATAAAAGTGATGAAAATAATAGAGGGATTATAGTAAATATGTATTTCATGCTTTTATTTTTTTATTGATATTGAGATTTTATGATAATATAATAATTGGTGTTATCTATTTGATAAGTAGCTCCAAATCTTGTATTAAAATTGAAACCGTACATTAAAGGATTAAAATTATTACGATCAAATGATTTGCTTTTCTCTACTCCAGAAACTTCTGATAGTTTAGGCCAAGCTTTCTTTTCATTTTTATTAACTATTAATTTTACCTCTACCCTATTTCTAAGAATATTTTTTATGCTTTTTAAGCGATGAGGAATATTAAAAACAAGCTTTTCGGCAGATTCTCCATAGGCTTCAATTATTTGAGCACGCTCAACAGCCGTTAATGGCATATTAACATTGTCATTATATTCAACTAATGGCAACGGAGTTTTTTGAGTGGATTGTTGACTAAACATACATAAAGGTATGAGCATCAGCATAAAGATAAATTGTAGTTTTTTCATAGATAATTCAGAATATTATAATTTCGAAAATTAAGAAAATTTTAGGAAACCAATTGTTAATTCGTCCAAGGATATTGGAGTTTAACGGTTTTACTTATTAAACAGTTGTAATTATAAAACTCCTACCTCATCCAAACTATTTTTATTGTTTATCTTTGCCACTCGTTTTTAAAAACTGCTAACAATTATATTACAATGAAAATCGAAAGTGATTTTAACGATATTGATGCTTTAGGAGATGATCACATAGGATCATCTAGTGATACACCTTTACGACCTGACGCCTTTAAACTATCAAACGCTGAAAAAATAGAAAGCATTAAAGGTGATGTTAAACATATATTAGAGACCTTAGGTTTAGACTTAAATGACGACAGCCTTAAAGGCACTCCTAATAGAGTTGCTAAAATGTTTGTTAATGAAATTTTTGGTGGTTTAGATCCTGATAAGAAACCTAGTGCCTCAACCTTCGACAATAAATATAAGTATGGAGAAATGCTTGTAGAAAAAAACATTACCGTTTATTCTACTTGCGAACATCACTTATTACCTATTGTAGGAAGAGCTCATATTGCATACATTTCTAATGGTACCGTTGTTGGTTTATCTAAAATGAACAGAATTGTGGACTATTATGCTAAAAGACCACAAGTACAAGAGCGATTAACGATACAGGTAGTAAAAGAACTTCAAGCCGTTTTAGGAACCGATGATGTGGCTTGTATCATTGATGCCAAACATTTGTGTGTTAATTCTCGTGGTATAAGAGATATTGAAAGTAGCACCGTTACTTCAGAGTTTGGTGGGAAATTTAATGAGAAAGAAACTCGAAGAGAACTTTTAGACTACATCAAATTAGACACTCAATTTTAAGTCCTATCCACTAGATTAGTTCACGTCATTATATTGATTCATTTTTCAAAAATCGCATCATGTCTTTATACAATACACAGCACATAAAATTATACAATACACTTACTGGTGAAAAGGAAATTTTTCAACCCATAACTGATGGCTATGTTGGAATGTATGTTTGTGGACCTACAGTTTACAGCAATGTACATTTAGGTAATGTGAGAACGTTTATGTCTTTTGATATGATTTTTCGTTACCTGAAACATTTAGGTTATAAAGTGCGCTATGTGAGAAATATTACAGATGCCGGACATTTAGAAAATGATGCTGATGTTGGCGAAGATAAAATCACCAAAAAAGCACGATTAGAAGCCATAGAGCCTATGGAAATTGTTCAGCGTTATACCGTTGATTTCCATAATGTACTCAACACTTTTAATTTTTTACCACCAAGTATAGAGCCTACCGCAACAGGTCATATTATAGAACAAATTGAATTAATTCAATCTATTATAGATAATGGCTTTGCATATACTGTAAATGGCTCGGTTTATTTTGATGTTCATAAATACAATGAATCTAACGAATATGGCATTTTAAGCAAACGTAAATTAGAAGACTTAATTCATAACACACGTGCACTAGACGGACAAAGCGACAAGAAAAACCCTCAAGATTTTGCACTTTGGAAGAAAGCTGAACCCACTCATATTATGCGTTGGCCTTCTCCTTGGAGTGATGGTTTCCCAGGATGGCATCTAGAATGTACTGCAATGAGCACTAAATATCTTGGTGATTATTTTGATATTCATGGAGGTGGAATGGATTTAAAATTCCCACATCACGAATGTGAAATTGCACAAAATCAAGCTTCAAAAGGTCAAGCTCCTGTAAAGTATTGGATGCATGCCAATATGTTAGAGCTTAATGGTGCTCGCATGAGTAAATCCACTGGAAATTATATCAACCCAGCAGAATTACTTTCTGGCGACAATGATATTATGTCTAAAGCTTATAATCCTAGCGTCATTCGCTTTTTTATGATGCAAGCCTCTTATAGAAGTGTTTTAGATTTAACTGATGACGGTTTATCAGCTGCCGAAAAGGGATTCCATAGACTTATGGATGCTATTGGTATAATTGATAATTTAAAGACAAGTTCTTCATCGTCATTCAACATTACAGATTGGAAGCAGAAATGCTACGATGCTATGAATGATGATTTTAACACTCCGATTTTAATTGCGTCACTTTTTGAGGCTGTAAAATTCATCAACCAAGTAAAGGATGGAAGTGCAACAGTTACTCCTGAAGATTTAGCGCTTTTAAAAGAAACGATTGAATCTTTTGTCTTTGAAGTTCTTGGTTTGGTAAATATTTCAAAAGAAAGTACAGGAGGTAATAAACTTACTGGTGCTGTTGAAATCTTAATCAATCTTAGAAAAGAAGCCCGATTAAATAAAGATTTTGCATTGTCTGATAAAATTAGAGACCAATTGGCTGAAGCTGGTATTCAACTAAATGATAGTAGAGAAGGCACGACTTTTACGACAAACTAATCGTGAAAAAACTATTAACATATCCGTTTTTATTACTGATTAAAATCTATCAAACGTTTATTTCTCCAATGACACCTGCAACTTGCAGGTACCAACCCACCTGTTCCCATTATGCCAAAGAAGCTTTAGAAGTTCATGGTTTTTTTAAAGGAGGTTGGTTAGCTGTGAAGCGGATTTTTAGTTGTCATCCCTGGGGAGGTAGTGGTTTCGACCCTGTTCCTAAAAAGGATGACAACTAAAAAATTTACCAACGCGCCAGCTCGCCCGTTCTCTAAAAATGTACTCCGCATATTTTCTTTACGTTCCGTCGCCTTGGGCGAGGTAGTGGTTTTGACCCTGTTCCTCCTAAAGAGAATTAATATTACGTTAATCTCATTTTCAATCGCTATCAAAATATTATATTTACGGCATAAAGAGAATAACTATGTTTTTATTACAGATTGATTGGGATCCTATTAAGTTTATCGATTTAGGATTTTTTAAACTTCATTTTTACAGTTTGATGTGGATTACAGCCTTTGTTTTAGGCTTTAACATTACCAAGCGCATCTATAAAAACGAAGGTCAGTCCGAAGACGCTTTAGATTCTTTGTTTATCTATTCTGTAGTAGGTATTATGCTTGGTGCAAGACTAGGCCATGTTATCTTTTACCAACCGGAATTAATTTCAGAAGACTTTTTCAGCATCTTTTTGCCTTTTAAATTTAAAGGAGGTTTTGAATTCACAGGCTTTCAAGGCTTAGCAAGTCATGGTGCTGCTATTGCCATGATTATTTCTATGTACATCTACAACAAAAAAGTATTACATAAAACTGTCCTTTGGATTTTAGATCGTGTGGTAATTCCTGTGGCACTTGGTGCTGTATTTGTTAGAATCGGAAACTTTATAAATTCAGAAATCATTGGAAAATATACTGGTAGTGATTTTGGTGTTGTATTTAAGCAATTAGGTGAAACCGCACCGAGACATCCAGCACAATTGTACGAAGCATTTTGTTATGTTTTTGTATTCTTAATCCTCTTTTACTTCTATTGGAAAACGAAGAAATCTGAACAGCAAGGTTTCTTATTTGGTCTGTTTTTAGTATTACTGTGGTCTGTAAGATTCTTTGTAGAGTTCGTTAAAGAAGCTCAAAATATTGAACGTGCGGATTGGGTATTAAATACAGGTCAATGGCTAAGTATTCCTTTTATAATTATAGGTCTATACTTTATGTTTATCTATAAACCTAAAACAAAACTGAGCTAAATGCGTATTCAATTATTTATAAAATCTGGACTTCTTGTTTTAGGGCTTACTCTTCTTTCATCTTGCAAAGAAGAAAAGAAAACAACAACTGAAGATAAAGTTGTCGTTAACTTTAAAAAAGAAGGTACGCTTACGCTGAAAAAAGCAGATTCTGATTCTATAATAAAGATTATAGATATAGAAATTGCAGATGACGAATATTCTACCCAAACGGGTTTAATGTATCGTACTAAGCTTGAAGCCAATCATGGGATGTTATTTATATTTCCAAATGTAGAAATGCGTAGTTTCTATATGAAAAACACCAAAATTCCTCTAGACATTATTTATATAGATGAAGATAAAACCATCGTAAGCTTTCAAAAGAACGCAAAACCCATGGATGAAACGTCTCTTCGGTCTGAAGCCCCTGCTAAATATGTTTTAGAGATTTACGGCGGCCTTTCTGATGTTTGGCAACTTGCCGTAGGAGATAAGATTAGTTTTACTCAAACTAATGACTAAGCCCATAGGTTTAGATATCACTACTCCTTTAGAACATCGCTTAAGTCTTTCGGTATTTAAACCCAATACTTCAAATAATAAAACTATAGTCATCTCTTCAGCCACTGGCGTTTTACAGTATTTCTATTATAAATTCGCCACCTATTTTTCAGAATTAGGCTATACCGTTTACACCTTTGATTATTCTGGTATAGGTAAATCTAATTTGAGTATTTTAGACTTAAAACAAAATACTATCAATTTGGAGTCTTGGGGAGAAAATGACCAAGCCTCTGTTATTAGTTATGCCAAATCTCAAAACCCTACCCATAAAATAATTGTTATTACTCATAGTATTGGAGGTCAAATTTTAGCTTTTAATAAGAACATTGCTCAAGTTGATGCTATAATTACGGTTGCTTCGCAAAGTGGTTATTGGAAACATTGGAATGGTTTTGAGCGTTTTAGAATGTTCACATTTTGGTATGTACTCATTCCGACACTAACTCCTTTCTTTGGTTATTTTCCTGCTAAAAAAATAAAGCTCTTTGAAAATTTACCCAAACACATGGCTTACCAATGGAGACATTGGGGAACTCATAAAGATTATATGCTGCGTGAATTTAATTTTGAAGACCTTCAATTTAAAAACTTCAATAAGCCCTTATTAGCTTTAAGCTTTACTAAAGATAAGTTTGCATCAAAAGCTTCAGTAGATTGGTTGGCTAAGCAGTTCACCAAAGCCAAAATAGATAGACAACATATCATTCCTGAAGATCTAGGCATTGCAAATGTTGGTCATTTTGGATTCTTTAGAAGTGCGTTTAAAGCATCTTTATGGAAGATAACGCATCAATGGATAGCGAAGCATACGTAGACCTTAGCGACTTCTTTAATCACTAATCTCACCAAAACACTACAATCATATCACAAAAAAAATGCCCTTCAATTAAGAAGGGCATCTTTCATTCTGAATTAATTCAGAATAGGATGTATTTTAAAGCTTAAGCTTCTTCAACAACTTCTTTCTCTTTACTCTTTAATGCTTCTGCTACGTTACCTTTTTTAGCTGTATCGTACATAATTGGTGTTGCAATAAATACTGAAGAGTATGTACCAACGATTACACCCAAAATTAAAGCGAATAATAAATCTTTCAGTGAGTCTGCACCAAATAAGAACATTGCCAATAACACTACTAGAGTTGTTAACGACGTATTTAAAGTTCTACTAATCGTACTGTTAATAGATTTGTTAATTGTCGTATCGAATTTCCAACCTAAGTTTTCATTGAAGTACTCTCTAATTCTATCGAATACAACAACGGTATCATTTAGTGAGTAACCAATTACCGTTAAGATTGCCGCGATAAAAGTTTGATCAACCTCCATACTAAATGGCATAAATCTCCATGTTAATGAATAGATACCTAATACAATTAATACATCATGGAAAACTGCAGCAACAGCACCAAGAGAGAATTGCCATTTCTTAAATCTTATTAAGATGTATAAAAATACAACTACTAAAGATCCTAAAATTGCCCAAATAGATGCTTTTTGAATATCATCTGCAATTGTTGGACTCACTTTACTAGACAACATTTTACCGATTTTGGCATCTCCCGAGCCAACTTTAAATTCATCATAAGTCATGCCTTCTGGAAGGTATTTTTGTAATGCTGTAAACAACATAGACTCTACCTCTTCATCAGCCTCTAATGAACTATCTTCTACTTTATACTTCGTAGAAATCTTTAATTGGTTTGGCCCACCAATAGTTTTTACTTCCGCACTTTCAAAGACAACCTCAAGCTCATTTTTAACTTCTTCAACACTCATGTCTTGATCGAAACGTACTTGGTAGGTTCTACCTCCTACAAAGTCAATACCTTGATCTAAACCTGTTGTAAAAAGCGATCCTAAACTTGCTAAAATTAATGCTCCAGAAAAAGCATATGCAATCTTACGTTTCTTTAAGAAATCGATATTTACATTGGTAAATAAGTTTTTAGTTAAACCTGTAGAGAAATCTAATTTACCGCCTCTGTTTACATACCAGTCTACTAATAAACGTGTAATGAAAATTGCAGTAAATAATGATGTTAAAATACCAATGATTAATGTTGTTGCGAAACCTTTAATTGGTCCTGTACCAAATACAAATAAAATTAAAGCAGTTAAACCAGTTGTAATGTTTGCATCTAAGATTGAAGATAATGCATTAGAGAAACCATCTTTAATAGATTCCTTTTGCGTTTTTCCTTTTGCGAGCTCCTCTTTAATCCTCTCAAAGATCAGTACGTTCGCATCGACCGAAATACCAATCGTTAATACAATACCAGCAATACCAGGTAAGGTTAATACCGCTCCTAAACTTGCTAACACACCAAAGATTAATAAGATGTTTAACATTAAGGCAATATCTGCAAAACCACCAGCTTTTCCATAATAAAAAATCATCCAAAGTAATACAAACGCTAAAGCGATAACGAATGATTTCATTCCACTATCAATAGCCTCTTGTCCTAATGAAGGCCCAACGATATCTGATTGAACAATCTCAGCAGAAGCAGGTAACTTACCAGCTCTTAAAACGTTAGCTAAATCGACAGCTTCTGTTAATGAAAATGATCCTGAAATTTGAGAGTTACCACCAGCAATTGGGCCAGAAGACACACTTGGTGCAGAGTACACAATATCATCTAATACAATAGCAATATAACCTTGTGTTTCGTACGCTTTTTTGGTCATTTCTTCCCAGGTCTTAGCTCCTTTAGCATTCATCTGCATACTAACAGCAGGTCTGCTTACTTGGTCATAATCTTGTCTTGCATCTGTAATTACAGATCCATTTAATTCTGGTTCACCATCTCTATTACCTTTAATAGCATAAAGTTCAGAAAACTCAGATTCTTCATTTTGTAATCCCCATACAAATCTTACATAACGCATTTCTGCAGGTAAAGAAGCTCTGTTTTTTGAAGCGTTTAAATGCTCCATAACTTTTTCTTTATCTTTAGATAAGAACATACCAACAACAGAGCCACCATTTCCATAACCCTGAATTCCTAAAGGATTAATATTAGCAACATCTGTAGAATCCGTTTCTATTTGTCCGGTAAGTTCATTAATAACATCTGAAGTATCTTCTTCTTGATCTTCCGTTACCTCTGCAACCTCATCTTTTGTTTCTTTCTTATTATTTTCTTCAACCAAATTTTGGTTAACCTCCATTAAATAAGGTAAAACATCTTGCGTCTTGTACGTTTCCCAAAATTGTAACTGTGCTGTTTTAGTTACTAAATCTGTTACACGCTCGATATCTTTTGCACCTGGCAATTCAAGAAGAATACGACCAGAGTTTCCTAAACGTTGAATATTTGGTGAAGTAACACCAAACTTATCAATACGTTTACGTAATACTTCGAATGCAGAAACGATAGACTCATCAATTTTTGTTTCGATAATACTTTTAACCTCGTTATCTGACATATCGAATTTGATATCTTCACTTAAGGTTCTATTCGCAAAAATATCTGGTGACGCTAATTTTGTATCTCCTTTAATGGCATCAAATGCAGCAAAGAAAGATTGTAAATAAGAATCTTGAGAATTTTTTTGTAATTCATCAGCATCATCTAAAGCTTTATTAAAAACTGGGTTTTTACTTTTGTTAGCTAAACCTTTTAAGATATCTTTTACTGAAATCTGAAGAATTACATTAATACCACCTTTAAGGTCTAAACCTAAATTCATGGCATTATTTTCAACTTCGTTATAAGTGTATTGTGCAACACCTAAGTTGTAAACTTCGATAGACTCAAAGTTTTCACCTACTTTAATTTTTGAGGTTTTCAACGAATCTAAATAGCGAGCCTCTTCGATATTTCGTTTCGTTTGGTAATCCTCTTCTGTATCAGCATATTTTACAATTGCTGCTTGTTCTGCATTAGCTTCTATCTGATTCGCTTTAAAAGTAAATGATAATTGGTAAATACTTACCAAACCAAATAAAAGCGCAAAAAGCTTAATTATTCCTTTGTTTTGCATTGTGATTTTTGTTTAATGTCGATTTTTTTTTAACGCGCAAATATAGAGCTTACACTATAATTCGACAATCTTTTTTTATAAATTGATTTTGAGTTTTTTGACTAAAAAAACGCTTTGAAATGAAGTGGAATTATTTGAGATTATATAATTCCTTTTAGGCAGTTGGTCCTGCTCGTACTTCAGGAATGATATAAGAAATAGTATTAATTGATACAGTAGCGTCATTATTAATTGCAGTAGCAACTTTAATGCTGTAATTGATTTTAATATCAGAGAAATGATTACCAAAAGTATTGGTCTTTGAATATAAAAAACGATCTACTTTCTGATTAACCTCTACAATCTGAGTACGTTCAAAATCCCAATTAACAGTATTACTGGTCTTTAATTCAGAGATATTAAGCTCGTAATCCTTAACACTTTTGTGTTTAGGAAAATTATCGGACGGATTATCAGTAGATTTATATGCTACTCTTAACGTTTCAACATTAAAAAGTGCATTCTGAATATATTTAACATGGCTATCACTATGATAAGTTATTCTAAGTTGGCCTTCATTATTCTGGCCTATTTGAATATGAGTAACACCAATACTTTGCAGTTGATTTTGAATGGCTTCAATCGTAATTTCTGCATCTTCTGAAGAAATATCTGAATCAGAAAACTGAACCACAATCTGTTGATTGGGTAATGTATTTTGCTCTAGATACGTTCCTAAAAACGCCAAGAGTAAAACTAACAATCCAAAATGCAGTTTGGTTTTCATGCGCCAAATATAGACAAAAAATAAAGACTGTATTTCTACAGCCTTATCTTAAATTTTAAACCTTACATGTAATTGAATTACATCCCCTCCATTTTGGTGTAACCTTCTGGTGGTGTTAAGCTTAATTTATCATCTGAAACAGATTCTTCTTTAATCTCAGTTATTTCAGATGTTACTTCGATACTCGCACCCATTTGGTTCATCTTCATTACAAAATATAAAGGATAACCTTCAATTTTATCTCCCATGGCTGTAGTGTTATGGCTAAAAGCAGAAATTTTATCAGTTGTAAACATTTGCATTTCTACATCTTGTCCATTTTGTTTCATTTTGATAAAATATTGTTGACATTCATAACCCAATACAGTTTTTGTTTCATCACCTTTTTCTACGCTTACACTTTTTAAATCCTCTTCAGTAGGAATAAAAGATTGTAGAACAAATTTTTTGCCCAAACCTGGTTGATCTAATAGCATTAACATTTGTTTTTCAACGGCATCAACAATGATAACCATATCTCCTGTCATTGGACTGCTTGTTTCGCTACGTGATTTTTCACCTTTAAAATAAGTAGTCGCCTTTGAGTCTCCCATAGCTTGTAGCTGAGCATTCATTTGTGGATTGTCGCTAGACATGGTTTGATTAGCGATAAGAACTCCTTCTGTAAGTTTTTCTTGCGCTGTAGCAACAACACTTAACATTAACGCAAAACTAAATAATAGTATTTTTTTCATTTCTTATTTTTTATAATTAGTTGTTAGTATACAAAAACCTTACCAACAAAAGATGTCGGTAAGGTTTTTCAAATTAGATGTTTTATTAAAGCTTATAGTTCTAATAATCCATTTGTTTTCTTAACACCTTCAGCACTTGCTTTCATGTGTTCTTTTTCTGCATCACTTAAAGATACATCAACGATTTTTTCTATTCCATTTCTACCTAAAACAACTGGCACACCAATACAAAGATCAGATAAACCATATTCTCCTTCTAGTAAGGTAGAACAAGGATAAATTTTCTTTTGATCGCAAGCAATGGCTTGAACTAAACCACTTACTGCAGCACCTGGCGCATACCAAGCCGAAGTTCCTAATAATTTAGTTAACGTCGCTCCACCTACCTTAGTATCTTCTGCAACTTGATTTAAGCGCTCTTCTGATAAAAATTCAGAAACTTTAATACTATTTCTTGTCGCATGAGATATTAATGGCACCATACCTGTATCGCTATGACCACCAATGACCATTCCGTCTACATCACTAATTGGCGCTTCTAAAGCTTCTGCCAATCTGTACTTAAAACGTGCAGAATCTAAAGCTCCACCCATTCCTATAATTCTATGCTTAGGTAAACCCGTAGTTTTATGCACCAAATACGTCATTGTATCCATTGGGTTACTTACAACAATGATAATTGTGTTAGGAGAATGTTCTACTAAGCTAGATGATACCATTTTTACGATACCAGCATTGATTCCAATTAATTCTTCTCTTGTCATTCCTGGTTTACGAGGAATACCAGAAGTAATTACACAAATATCACTATTTGCTGTCTTAGAGTAATCGTTAGTACTTCCTGTAATTTTAGTGTCAAAACCATTTAAAGAAGCACACTGCATTAAGTCCATTGCTTTACCTTCTGCATAACCTTCTTTAATATCTAAGATTACAACTTCAGAAGCAAAATTTTTAATTGCAATATACTCTGCACAACTTGCGCCTACTGCACCAGCGCCAACTACGGTAACTTTCATTTGTTCTTTTTATTTAAATTAATGTCTAATGGAACGCGCTTAAAACTATTAAATTAATATAAATAGTGCGAAAGCGTATTTCATAATTATATGTTTTAATGTGTAAATTATGTATTAAATACGAGTGTAAATTTACGAATAAAATTACCGTTAAAGAAGAAAGTATTCAATTTCCTCCTACAGATAACTTCATCATTAGCCCAATAAAAAAAAGCAACTATGTTGTTACATAGTTGCTTTTTAAATTCGTTTATCATTACATTATTTATGCATCGATATTAGCGTAAATAGCATTCTTTTCTATAAACTCTCTACGTGGTGGCACTTCATCTCCCATTAACATTGAGAATACACGATCTGCTTCTACCCCATTATCAATCTGAATTTGACGCAATGTTCTAAACTCCGGGTTCATTGTAGTATCCCAAAGTTGTTCAGCATTCATCTCACCAAGACCCTTATAACGTTGAATTTTTGCACCATCACCATATTTCTGCATTAAAGCCAAGCGCTCTTCATCATTCCAAGCGTATTCTTTTTTCGTTCCTTTTTTCACTAAGAACAAAGGTGGAGTTGCGATATAAATATGTCCGTTTTCAATTAACTCCTTCATATAACGGAAGAAGAACGTTAAAATTAAAGTTTCAATATGCGAACCATCGATATCGGCATCACACATAATAACTATTTTATGGTATCTTAATTTTGAAAGATTTAGTGCTTTACTGTCTTCTTCTGTTCCGATAGTAACCCCTAAAGCGGTGAAGATATTTTTGATCTCTTCGTTTTCAAAAACCTTATGCGTCATGGCTTTCTCCACATTAAGAATCTTACCTCTCAATGGTAGAATGGCTTGAAACATTCTATCTCTACCTTGTTTTGCAGTTCCACCTGCCGAATCTCCCTCGACTAAGTAAACTTCACATTTTGCAGGATCTTGCTCTGAACAATCTGATAATTTTCCAGGTAAACCACCAATACTCATTACGGTTTTACGCTGAACCATTTCACGTGCCTTTTGAGCAGCATGACGTGCTTGGGCAGCCAAAATGACTTTTTGAACAATAGTTTTTGCATCATCTGGATTTTCTTCCAAATAATCCGTTAACATTTCAGAAACAGACTGACTTACCGCCGCTGAAACTTCACGGTTTCCTAACTTCGTTTTTGTTTGTCCTTCGAATTGTGGTTCTTGTACTTTTACCGAAATAATAGCTGTTAAACCTTCACGAAAATCATCACCAGCAATATCAAACTTCAACTTATCTAACATCCCAGATTCGTCAGCATACTTTTTAAGGGTATGTGTTAAACCACGACGGAATCCTGATAAGTGTGTTCCACCTTCATGTGTATTAATATTGTTTACATAAGAATGTAAATTTTCAGCATAAGACGTGTTATAAATCATAGCAACCTCAACTGGCACACCATTCTTTTCACCTTCAAAAGCAATAACCTCTTTTATTAAAGGCTCACGGTTACCATCTAAAAACTTGATAAATTCCTTAAGACCTTCTGTAGAGTGAAATGTTTCACCTTCAAACTCTCCATCATCCTTTTTATGACGCTTATCTACTAAATGAATAGTGATTCCTTTATTAAGGTATGCCAACTCACGCATACGACTTGCTAAGGTATCATAGTTATACTCTAGAGTCTGCGTAAAGATTGTAGCATCTGGCTTAAAAGTAACAATGGTTCCTCTTTTTTCAGTTTCACCAACCTTCTTTACAGGATACATTGGTTTCCCCTTTTCGTATTCTTGCTCCCAGATTTCACCCTTTCTAAAAACTGTAGCTGTTAAATGATCAGATAATGCGTTAACACAACTTACACCAACACCGTGCAATCCACCAGAAACTTTATAAGAATCTTTATCGAACTTACCACCAGCACCAATTTTGGTCATTACAACCTCTAATGCTGAGACTCCTTCTTTTTTATGTAAATCTATAGGTATACCACGACCATCATCTTCTGTCGTAATAGAATTATCTTCATTTATAATTACGGTAATATTATCACAATGACCAGCTAAAGCTTCATCAATTGAGTTATCCACTACCTCATAAACTAAATGGTGCAAACCTCTAACACCAGTATCGCCAATATACATCGATGGACGCATACGCACATGCTCCATGCCTTCTAAAGCTTGAATACTATCTGCGGAATAGTTATCCTTGTTAAATTCTTCTCTTTTGTCGCTCATTATCTTGAATACGTTTTTAATTCGAATCGTTATTTAAAAAAATTCCATTCTTCAACGGAATCAAATTAGCTACCTCAATTTCCTTCAACTTTATTGTGAAAATTAAGCGCTTCTTTGACATAAAAAAAATGACACAATTGTATCATTTTTGAATACTAACAAATATACGGATTTTTAACGCATTTTAAGCACCTTTTGCCCGTTTAGGTTAAAAATTATCAACATTTGTTAATTTCTAAAAAGTCGCTTAGAACGATTAAAAAGCACCTTAAAATTGATTTTTTAATTTTTTAAATCCTCTTGATCTTCAAAAAATCAAAAAACCTCTTAGAAGCTTAATTTTTAAGTTCTTTTATTTAAATATTACAACTAAAAACAGTCTACAAATCTTTAATCATACTTCAATAATAGAGATTTCAACATGGTGTAAGTTTTTTCTCGAAAAAACACAAATTACTACAAGATTCTGCATTTAATCGAATATTCTTGCCGTTTAAAGATTAAATTCTATATTTGCCTTCGAAAATTACATTAAAAATAATATCAAAATGTTGTATTTAATCCATCCGAAAACAGAATTTATGGAAAATATTAAATTCGAGAGAATAATTTCTTCAAAACTGAACTTTGTATTGAAATCAGTTTTTATGATTATATGTTCTCTAGTGTTGAATCCTATATTTTCGCAGACACCTGTAAACGATGATTTTACAAATGCCATAGATGTAACAACCATTATTAACAGTTGTTCTGCCGATGCTGCTTATACGATTATAGGTGCTACTCCAGATAAGAATGCAGGTAGTAATTGGAACAATAACGGACCTAAAAATAATGTTTGGTTTAAATTTACAGCACCTGCAACTGG